>JAWOHT010000091.1:0-4205 GCA_046485045.1 Bacteroidales bacterium | reverse complement strand
TCATATTACTTTCTCTTTGTTTTCCGGTTATGGGGC
This sequence comes from Bacteroidales bacterium, assembly GCA_046485045.1. GTDB lineage: Bacteria > Bacteroidota > Bacteroidia > Bacteroidales > UBA10428 > JAFGPL01. Next base: position 4,169 of record JAWOHT010000091.1, on the reverse strand, counting down.
AGCAAAGCCACACCCTCTATTTTTTACATAATGTGCCTCAATCGAATCTGCTCAATCCTGCTGTTCAGAACGAATGTAAATTATTTATAGGTCTTCCACTAATTTCTTCGTTGCATATCAATTTGGCTAACAGCGGTTTTACATATAATCAGCTTCTTGAACATAAGGCTCCCGGCGAATATTCCCTCGATGCATCAACCTTGTATGACAAGCTGGGTAAAAAAAATTATTTAAGCGCTGAATTAGATGCCTGTTTATTTTCTTTTGGCATTAAAATTAAAACGAAATACTATTTCACTTTCAATATTCGCGAAAGAAATGATATGAATCTTTATTATACAAAAGACCTGTTTTCACTTGTTTACAAAGGCAATACTCAATATGAAGGTAAACTTCTCAGTCTGAAAGGAAACGGAATGCAATTTAACCATTTCAGGGAATTCAGCCTTGGAGCATCTAAGGTGGTTGATGATATTTCAACTTATGGTATCAGGGTAAAACTCCTTTACGGAAAATTGAATTTCAAAACCGCCCGCGACAATGTGAGCCTGTTTACCGAAGAAAACACCTTTGATCTGTTTTTTGAAAACGATATTCGTTTTGATGCCTCATTACCAGCCAGTCTGATAAATGAGAAGGGAAATATCATCAGGGCCGATCCTGATTATTATTATACATCGGTAAATGACCTTATTTTTAACAGAAAGAATTATGGATTTGCGTTTGATGCAGGTTTCATTCATAAATATGATGAAAAAATTACCATTCACGGAAGTATTTTAGATTTGGGGTTCATTGTTTATCGTTCCAACCTTACCAATTACAGCATTGAAGGATCTTATTTATACACAGGCCCGTTGGGTGATGACAACATTTCAGAAAGCTATATCCAAAATTTGATTGATGATGTAAATGAAGCCACGGAAGTTAACATCAGCCGGAATCCTTACTTTTACTTCATGTCGCCCAGAATGTATTTTGGAGTATCAAACCAGTTCATGAAAAAACTTTCAGTGAATGCATTGGTGTCATCCAGGATAATGAAGCAGAAATTACAATCTGGATTAACCCTGTCTGCAAACTGGAGACCACACACTCAGTTTGCCACAGCAGTCAGCTGGTCATATTTCCATCGAAGCATCAACAATTTTGGTGCCGGAATGGTACTGGGAAGAAACCCGGTTCAGTTCTATATTGTCAGCGATAATGTGGTTGGACTGATATGGCCGCAGAGTACTAAAAACATTAATCTCAGGTTCGGTTTAAACATAATTACCGGATGCCGCAGTAAGTCTGTTCTGGACCAGTTTGGTTGTTACTGGCTAAAAAAGGCAGAGGAACGAAACGAGCGTAAAAAGAGACTGATGCATAAGTAATTTGTTGACAGAGATTACCTCTTCTCTTTAAAAATAGTTGGCAAATTCCTGTTTAAAAATGGTCACAATGTCCATTTTTGAACAATATTGAAATTCTTTAAAAAAGTATAAAAATCTATCATCCAGTTTATTGCAAATAATGGCATACGAATTGAGTTTCATATTCCCGATAAGGAAATTTTTATGGATAGGGCATTATCAGATACCATCAGACAAAGAAGAAAAAATAAACTGCTGATTAAGTTTGGATTATCGGGATTATTATTCGTGGCGGGAATATTCTTTTTACGGCAAATCATAAGGCCTTCAATCAGCAAAGACGAATTCTACACTGCCATATCAGATACAGGAAACATCGAGGCTTCGGTTACAGCCTCCGGAACAGTTCTACCTGAGTTCGAAGAAATTAAAACCAGCCCGGTTCAGTCGAGGATAGTTAAGATATATCATAATGTGGGCGACAAAGTTGGGAAAGGTGAGCCCATATTGGCTCTGGACAAGAAATCAACCGAATCATCACTCGAGAAGCTTAAAGATGAGCTTGGCATGAAAAAAAACAATGTGAACAAGCTAAAGTTGCAACTCGAACGCAGTTTGATTGACCTTAAAACCCAATTTGAAATTAAACAACTACAGGTCGAAAACATGGAGGCCGAGCTAAAAGCTGAAAAATACCTGAAAGAAATTGGAGGAGGTACCAAAGAAAAAATTGAAAAAGCCGAGTTGAGTTTGAAAATATCGCACCTTGAACTCGAACAAACCAAACAAAGCATCGAAAACCAGGAAAAAGCAATGCAAACCGATTTACTGGGGCTCAATTATGAAATAAACATTCAGCAGAAAAATGTAAACGAATTGCAGGACAAACTCAACCAATCGACCATAACCACCGAAAACGAAGGAGTTGTAATCTGGATTAATGACCAGATAGGGAAAAACATCAATCCCGGCGAAGAACTGGTGAAAATTGCCAACCTGCAAAGTTTTGAAGTTAATGGTAACGTGTCGGATATGCACGCCGAAAAGCTTCGTGTGGGTGGGAGTGTAATTGTGCGCATTAACGAAACAACCGAAATACGAGGTGAAATTGTGAATATTTCGCCTTCCGTTGCAGGTAACATAATCCAGTTTAAAGTAAAGCTTGAACAGAAGGACCATGCCTTGCTGAGACCCAATTTAAAAGTTGACATTTTTGTTATTACCGCATTTAGAAATAATGTGTTGCGCGTTAAGAATGGCGCGTTTTACAAAGGTGCAGTAAAGCAAATGGTGTTTGTGCAAAGCAACAACATCCTCGTGAGAAAAGAAGTTGAATTTGGCGAAAGCAACTTCAATTATGTTGAGGTGGTTAGCGGACTTGAAAAAGGCGAACAAGTAGTTGTATCGGAAATGGGGGAATTTGAAAAACATAAACAAATACACATTACTGGCAACTGATAACCGATGAAACTTCTTTACAAAATATTACTTCTTTGTTTCTTTGTTTCTATGTGTATTAGAAATATACAGGCACAGCAAACCTATACCCTTGAACAGGTAATCCGTTATGCGCAGGAAAGCTCGCCTGAGGCAATGAAGAACGCCACCTCAAAAGAAAATAAATATTGGCAATGGCGCACGTATAAATCGAACTACAAGCCCAAACTAATTCTAAACACAATCATACCGGCCTATCAAAACAACAATGTTCCCGTAACACAATCGGACGGTAGCGTTGTGTACCACAACATCAACCAAAGCAATTCTTACATGAACCTGGCGTTGGAACAGAATATAGGCCTTACTGGCGGCAAGCTTTTCGTTAGCTCCGACATCAACCGTTTTGACGACTTTAACAAAAACTCAAATAGCTATAATGGGTCTCCTGTTTTCATTGGGCTCGAACAACCTTTGTATGCCTTCAACAATTTAAAATGGATGAAGCACATTGAGCCATTGAAATATGACGAATCGCTAAAGGAATTTATTGAAGGGTATGAAAAAATTGCCTACAACGCTGCATTCATGTACTTCAATTTGTTAATATCACAAATCAACTATCAAATTGCTTACACCAACAAGAGCAATGCCGACATCATTTACAAAATTGGTCAGGAAAAGTATGCGATGGGCAAAATATCGACAAACGAATTGCTGCAATTGAAATATGGCGCAATAACAGCGCAAAAATCTATTGCCACAGCCAACCTTTCTATTAAAACGTCGCTCCTGGAATTGAGTTCTTTTACGGGCATCAGCGCAAACAACGACATGATATTAACACCCCCCGACAGCATTTACATATTTAGCATTAACGATTCACTGGCACTGCAAAAAGCACAGGACAACAGCCGTCGTTCCATAGAATTTAAACGCGAAATATTCGAAGCACGCCGCGATGCCGAAAAGGCGCACCGCGAGAGCCGCCTGCAAGCGAGTTTTTATGTCACTTATGGGCAAACCAACACTGCCCCCTATGTCCGCGACATTTATAATAATCCACAAAGCATGCAAACACTAAACGTGGGTGTTTCGATTCCCATCCTCGACTGGGGCAGGTCAAAAGCAAGCCGCAAAACTGCCGAGGCCAACTTAAAACTGGTAGAATATACGGTTCAGCAAAACCAAATCAATTTCAGGCAGGAAGTAATTACCGAAATTGAAAGTTTTAAAATGCTTCAAAATTTTATTGAATATACCGCCGAAGCCGACAAAACTGCTGCCGAGCGCTATGAGATTGCCCGCTTGCGTTATATGGCCGATAACATAAGCCTGACCGATTACAATATAGCCCTTGAAGAAAAAGACCGTGCC
>JAWOHT010000027.1:0-21759 GCA_046485045.1 Bacteroidales bacterium | reverse complement strand
CATTTACACCGGATACAATTGCTTCCTTGTCTACAGATACAATCGGAATAACCATAAATACAACAGGATTAGCGCCGGGAAATTACAATACAAAAATCTTCATCAATTGTAATAATCCGGTCAGCCCTATTATAGAAATACCAATTAGCTTAATTGTCAGCGGTATTAAAGTGGTCAATCCAATTGCAGATGTATTGAAAAACGAAGGTTTTGTATCTGATACTATTGATTATTCAAACGTATTTGTAGATGCAGAAGGTGATGAACTCTTCTATACCATAGTGAGTGCCGAACCTGGTGTGGTAACTGTTGACACTGCAGATGGTAAAATCCTGATAGATGAAACAGGCACTGGAACTTCAACAATTACAATAAGGGCTGATGATGGTGGCGGAAGTATCGAATATTTTGATTTTGAATATAGAGTAAATGCAAATCCTAAGGTGATAACCCCAATTGCAGACATTTTGATAAATGAAGGATTTTTAACCACTACCATCAACTTGTCTGAGGTATTTACAGATACCGATAACGATGTTTTGAATTACGAATTCACAAATAGCAGTCAGGAAACTGTAGGTGTATCAATAACAGATAATATACTTACGATTCAGGAGGTAGCTTATGGCGTTTCAACAATATCGGTTACTGCGACCGATAATATAGGAATACCGGCAGAAGATGAATTCCTGATTACTGTAAATGCTATGCCGGAATTGAGTAAAGCAATTTCAGATACTTTAGTTCATGAAGGATTTTCAAGTTACACTGTTGATTTGTCAAAAATATTTACAGATGCGGATGATGATGTGTTGAAGTATGCATTAACCAACAGTAATCCGGCTGCTGTAAGTATATCAGTTACTGACAAAATACTTACAATACAGGAAGTAGCATATGGTGTTTCAACTGTATCTGTGACAGCATCCGATAGTATCGGAATACCTGTAAGCGATGAATTTGTGGTTACAGTAAATGCAATACCTACAGTTGCCAATCCTTTGGCTGACATTGCTTTGGATGAAGGATTCGTTACCAGGACTGTTGTACTTAGCAATGTTTTTGCCGATAATGATGATGCACAGTTAGTTCTTTCTGCAGTAAGCAGCAATCCGGCTGTTGTAACCGTTTCCGTTACCGGAACAACACTTACAGTTACAGAAACAGGCACAGGAACTTCAAACATTACTGTTACTGCTGAGGACAGTAAAGGCGCAAGCGTATCAGATATGTTCGTCTTTACAGTGAATGATATCTCTGCTGTTGAAAGTATAACAGATGCAATAATTGAGTTTTATCCTAATCCGACGAAGGGTAAGATTTATCTTTCAATGGGGAAAGGAGATAATAATCAGGTTAACGTTGAATTTACCAATATTGCAGGAAAAGTGCTGATGAATTACCAGTTTAATAATTCAGGTAAAGTTCAGGAACTTGACCTGACAAGATTTGCAAAAGGTATCTACTTTATGAGAATAATTTATAATGACCATTCAATGATTGAAAAAATAATCATTGAACAGTAATAAAGTTATCTTAAAAAAAACCCTGAGGGAATGGAAACCCCTCAGGGTTTTTATTTTTTGTCAAGAAATCTGCTTTTTAATAATTTCATATCTTTTTTCAGTCCGGTAACGGTTTTCAGCAATTCGTCCTGCGGTATTACCGGTTCGGGTATTTCAGCACTTATATAGTGAACAAACTTCCATACCTCTTTTACCTCGCCGACATGAACATCATAAGATTCATAAAGCGGGTTGAGAGAGAATAACTTTAATATATGCTCCTGTTGAATAAGGTTTTCAACAATCTTAAAAACAATTCCTTCGTCAAGTGTAAGTACAATGTAGCCGTGACCCGAGATGATGGTATCCCAGTCCTGCACAAACTCACCCGTAACCCATGCACCTGAGGGTATAGGCAACATCGAATCGCCTTTAAGCTGAAAAGTACGGTATTTCTTTTGCCGTGATAAAAACGGAAGCTGAAAAGCCGGCAGTTTACTGATGTATTCGGGATCGGCAAATCCTGTGGCATAGCCGGCTTTTGCTTTTTCGTTCACAAGCTCAATGTTGTCCTCATTTTGCTTGTTTACCGTGGTTGCCAATACCCTCAGTCCGCCGCCTTTGACATATACATCCCCTCCCCTTTCAAGCTGTGAGAGCTGGCTTTCTGACAGTTGTCTTAAGTCAATTTGTAACAGTGTGTCAATGGCAATGCCGTAGTATTTTGAAAAAGCCATAAGGGCATGCACTGTGGGTTGGCTCACCTCGTTTTCGTAACCGCTAAGGGTCGAACGTTTCATGTTCAGCGCCAGCGCTACTTCGTCCTGTGTACGTTGGCGGCGCTTTCTTAAAAGTTTAATGTTGGTGTTGAAGTACATGTAATTAGTTTTATTCATTCACATTTGTAATAAATCCCCTGTCCCGCTTTATGTGTGACACCCCCTTTATGAAAAAGGGTTAGGGGGATTTTTCCTATTCCCCCTTTCTTAAAGGGGGTTAGGGGGATTTTCCCTATTCCCCCTTTCTTAAAGGGGGTTAGGGGGATTTTCCCTATTCCCCCTTTCTTAAAGGGGGTTAGGGGGATTTTCCTATTTGTTGCTCCAAATATCCCTCTAATACCCTTATCACATTATCCAAATCCAGCCGTACTTCCATTTCATCAAATCTTAATATATTATACCCTAATCCCTTAAGAAATTCTTCCCTTCTCATATCTTCCTCATACTTGAAATTATGCGAATATCCATCAACCTCAATTATTAAATTCAGTTTTCGGCAAATAAAATCAACTATATAATTCCCTAAAGGAAATTGCCGGTTAAATTGAAAACCATGAAATTTTCGGGTTTTCAACACCTTATCCCAAAGAACTATTTCTCCCGGAGTTGAGTTCTTTCTCAGTTTACGGGCAAATGGCTTGAGATTTCTTCTGTATATAACTGGTTCTTTCATGTGTATTATAAACCCCCTGTCCCGCTTTATGCGTGACGCCCCCTTTATGAAAGGGAAGTATGGAATTAAAAATTAAGATCAAAACTTTATTTTCTCACAAAAAATGCCTAAATTATAACCATCTAATTTGATTATATAACAATCAAATTTAGCACATTTTTTTGTAATACAAAAATATTTTTCAACATTTCAAAAATGCTTACAGGTACCGGAAAACATATCATCCATCTTGACCTTGATACCTTTTTCGTATCGGTAGAACGGCTTATCAACAGCAGCCTGAACGGAAAGCCGGTCATTATCGGAGGGGCGTCCGACCGGGGAGTGGTAGCCAGTTGCAGTTACGAGGCCAGGCATTTTGGCGTACATTCTGCCATGCCCATGAAAATGGCCCGGATACTCTGTCCCGATGCTTTTTTTGTGAAGGGCGACATGGAACTTTACAGCAAGTACTCCAACATGGTTACCCAGATCGTAGCCGAAAAAGCGCCGCTGTATGAAAAAGCATCGGTAGATGAACACTATATTGACATCACGGGGATGGACAGGTTCTTTGGCTGCACGGTATGGACACACGAGCTGCGCCGGAAGATTATCACAGAAACGGGGTTGCCCATTTCGTTCGGCCTGTCGGTAAACAAAACCGTGGCCAAGATTGCCACCGGCGAAGCCAAACCAAACGGAGAAAAAGAGGTACCCCCCGACTTTGTAAAACCTTTCCTTCACCCGCTATCCATCAAAAAAATACCCATGATTGGCGACAAGACCTACCACCTGCTGCGGTCAATGGGAATTGCAACCATCGGCACGCTGGGGATGATCCCCCCTGAGATGATGGAAAAAGTGCTGGGCAAAAACGGTATTGTAATCTGGAAAAAAGCAAACGGCATTGATTCAACACCCGTAGAGCCTTATTCTGAACGGAAATCAATCGGCACAGAGCACACCTTCGATCAGGACACCATTGACGTGAAAATGCTGAACGAAAAACTTATATGCATGGTGGAGAAAATCGCGTTTGACCTGAGAAAACAACAGAAACTCACTTCGTGCGTAACTGTGAAAATAAGGTATTCGAACTTCGACACCCACACGCTGCAAAAGCGCATACCGTACACATCTTTCGACCACAAGCTGATTGAAGTTACACGTGAGCTTTTTGAACGGGCATACCAGCGCAGAATGCTTATACGGCTTATCGGCGTAAGATTCAGCCATCTGGTACAGGGAACAGAGCAACTCAACCTGTTCGAAGACAATTCAAAAGCCATGCGATTGTACCAGACGCTTGACAAGCTGAAAAAACGGTATGGGAAAAGCGCAGTGATAAGGGCAGTAGGACTTAAACCTTGAAACGCCATATTCCCTCTTTGTTAGAATCCTGCTTATACGTTAGCAGCGCCTGACTCCCCCTTAACAAAGGGAATTGGGGGGGGTGTTCTGTTTATCTATCCAACCCTCAATTTCGGCCACTTTAAATCTTAATATTCTTCAACAGTCCCGAAATCAGCATCATGGCATTTTCAACCACTTTCTCGTTTTCCACCGGTATTTTCAGGTAGGTTTTGCCACCTTCGTCTTTTTGTACCAGAGATTGCACCAGTTTTTGCGTTGATTCGGGGCTGGATAGCGTTTCGGTTAGTTTACTAAAAAAGCTTACCCCCATTGTTATCAGGTCGCCCGATGACGCTTCAGGTTGTTTTGCCTGTGGTTCTTCTGAAACCGGGGCAGGAATGTCGTCATCGCCAAAAAGGGTTTGCTGAACAGGTTCGGACTGAACAGGCACCAGGTCTTTCTCTGGTTTAATTTCTGTGGCCACTGGTTCGGCTTCTTCCAGTACCTCATCGTTCACATTTGAAACAGGCGAAGAAGGCCCTTCCACCATTTTTTCCACAGAATCCATGAATTTCTTAAACTTGTCTTCGCCCATGAAGATAGTGTCTTCACCATTATCGAGTACGCCTTCGGCCATTGATTTCTTAAACTTAATAAGCCTGAGCATATTGTCCTCAATGGTATCCATTGCTACCATGTTGATAATGCTGACGTTGCGCTTCTGTCCCATGCGGTATATCCTGGCAATGCGTTGTTCGAGCACAGCCGGGTTCCAGGGGATATCGAGGTTTATCAGCATCGAGGCGGCTTGCAGGTTTAATCCCACCCCGCCCGCATCGGTTGAAAGAAATACCTTGCACTCTGGCTCATTACAGAAATTTCTGAAAAGTATCTCTCTTTTCGAGCTGTGAACCCCGCCATGAAGGTATTCAAACCATACCTTTCTGGCCTCAAGTTCTTTTGCCACGAGCCGGGTCATTCGTTCCCACTGGCTGAAAATCACCACCTTCTCATCGCCTTCGGCAAAGAATTCATCAAGTATGTTCATCAGCTCATCTATTTTGGTATCGTTGCGTGTCTCCTGGTCTATGATGTAGGTGCTGTCGCACACCATGCGCATCATATTCAGGAAAATCATCAGGCGCTGGCGGTCTTTCTCTTTGAGAAAACCCATACGCTTCCATTTAAAGATAAGCTGTCCTACCTGATATTTATAATCATCATGCAGTTCACGCTGTTTCACGGTCATAGGCACCAGCAGGTTTTTGTCCATCCGTTCGGGCAGTTGCAGCAATACATCCTGCTTCCTGCGCCTTATCATGGTATCGGACAATATTTCGCCGATTCTGTTGAGGTTCTGGTAGCCGATCACTTTTCCATTTTCATTCAATATGCGATGCTCCTGCATATACCGGTGAAAAGGCCCCAGCTTGAAAGGATCTACAAACTGCACCACCGAATAGAGTTCTTCGAGCTTGTTTTCGAGTGGTGTACCGGTAAGTACGATTTTATAGACCGACTGGAGTTTTTTAATGTTTTGTGAAATCTTTGCCTTAAAGTTTTTTATCCGTTGTGCCTCATCCAGTATCACCATATCGGGGCCGTATTCATTTATATAGTCAATATCATTTACAGCGGTATGGTATGACACAATTTTATAAAATGCACTATTCTGATACTGTGACGCCCTTTTTACAACAATACCTTCAATTACATGCACGCTGCTGTCGGTAAACTTTTCAATCTCGGTTTTCCATTGATATTTAAGCGATGTCGGACAGACTATTATGGCGCTGGAAATACCGGTTTCTTTCCTCAGCAGTTCGGTTACAGCAATAGCCTGGATGGTCTTACCAAGGCCCATATCGTCAACAATCAGGCACTTGCCGGCTTCGGCAGCAAAACAAACACCTTCTTTCTGGTATGGAAAAAGCTTTGCTTTTACCAGGCTGTCGAACTTACCATTATGTATGGCATCGCGATAATTGTTCCTTACAATGTCTATCCTTTTCTTTTTATCGCGCACTTCAACAATGTGCTCAAGTGCATCGCCGTAGCACCTGAATGACGGATGGATGGCAGCGGCCTCTTCGATAATTTTTTCAAATACTTCGTAAGAAGATTCCTTTAAAATTGATTGATCATCAAAATATTTTTCTTTCAGAAGGTTATACTCTTCTGCTTTTTCTGCTCCAACCCGGATTTTCACACGTCGTTCGCCCTCATATTTCAGATAGATGGAGGTATAACCGGGCAGGTAATCTTCTTTCTTAAGTATTGCTGACAAATCGGGATTGCCCTTAATCTGAAACAGCACCGCCTCTATGTGCTTGCATGTACCCAGCAGATTGGTTTTAAAATCATTGCATTCGCAGAAATTCATGCTGGTATCGCTGCTGCGGATTGACACTTTGTAATGGTTCTTTGTCTCGGGATTGTATACTTTATAATCTGAAAAGACCTGATGTGAGCCAATATGCTCTATTTTGAAATAATGCCTTGAGGCATATTGCCGCCGCAGCGCATATTGCCACTCTTCAAGTGTAAGATAATCAGGCTTTTTATAGTACGAAACATCCTGATAACGTTTTTCGATGAGCTGAAGGTCCATAAAATTAGTTTTTGCCAAATTTATAAATGAAGATACTCTGATCACAATTTTTGGCTGAAAAATTATGAAGAGGTTTTCAACAGGGGACCCTAATTGATCTTATCGGCAAGTTTTTTAACCACCCTGAATTTACGGAAGAACTCCACGCCCAATGACACTGAGCACCGTGTAAACCGGTATAGCCAGAAGCATGCCAATAATGCCCGCGAGGCTTCCTCCAATGATTATAATAAAAAATATTTCGAGCAGGTGTGCCTTTACATTATTGGAATAAATGAGCGGAACAAGTATGTTGTTATCTATAAAATTCACAACGAGAAACATCCCGCATAGCTTGAGCAATGCAGGCAATAGTTCGTTGAATGTGCCAAAGGCGAATGATGAGGTTTTGGTTCTGAATGATAATATTCGAAATAACGGTTGGTTTTGCAGTAATTAAAAAAAAGTTACTTTTGTGCGTTGATTTTGTCACAAACTTAAATTATTAAAGTCGTGGATATTTTTGATAAAATTGAAAAAAATAAAGGTCCCCTGGGACAGTATATGAAAGTAGCTCATGGCTATTTTATGTTTCCGAAACTCGAAGGTGAAATCAATCCCAAAATGATGTTCAGGGGCAAAGAGGTATTGGCCTGGAGCCTGAACAACTACCTTGGGCTGGCCAACAATCCTGAAGTGAGAAAGGTTGATGCTGAAGCTGCAAAAGACTGGGGACTTGCTTACCCGATGGGGGCTCGTATGATGTCTGGTCAGACAAGTAAACATGAAGAACTTGAAGGAAAGCTTGCTGATTTTGTAAAAAAAGATGATGCATTTCTCTTAAACTATGGTTACCAGGGAATGGTCTCCATTATTCAATCGCTTACCAACCGCCACGATGTGGTGGTATTTGACTCCGAATCGCATGCCTGTATTATGGATGGTATATGGCTGCACAAGGCTGCCGGTGGTAAAAGTTTTATTTTTTCGCACAACGATATGCAAAAATGCGAGTTGATGCTTGAACGTGCAACCCGTTTGGTTAAAGAATCGGGAGGCGGAATACTTTTAATTACCGAAGGCGTATTCGGTATGGCAGGCGACCTGGGAAAACTAAAAGAAATTGTTGATTTAAAGAAAAAATTCAATTTCAGGCTTCTTGTTGACGATGCCCACGGGTTTGGCACAATGGGCCCCACAGGTGCAGGCACAGGTGAACATTTTGGGGTTCAGGATGGCATAGACTTATATTTCAGTACTTTTGCAAAAGCAATGGCAGGCATTGGTGCTTTTGTTGCCGGAAAAGAGGATGTCATCAATTTCCTGAGGTACAACATGCGCTCACAAACCTTTGCCAAATCTCTTCCCATGGCTATGGTAATCGGCGCACTCAAACGTCTTGATATGTTAAAGACGCAAAACGAGCTGCGAGATAACCTGTGGAAAGTTGTTAACGCCCTGCAAAAAGGGTTAAAAGAAAAAGGGTTCAACCTCGGACATACCGAATCTCCGGTAACACCGGTATTTCTTTCGAATGTTACGCTCCAGGAAACCTCAAACCTGGTCATGGACCTCAGGGAAAACTACCAGATATTCTGCTCTATTGTTATTTACCCGGTAGTGCCAAAAGATCTGGTAATGCTAAGGATTATCCCGACTGCTGTGCATACCATTGAACATGTTGAATACACCATCAAAGCATTTTCCGAGCTCAAGGGAAAACTTGAGGCCGGCAAATACAAATCTGAACAGATTGGCGCTTTATTTCAGCTTTAAGAATTAAAAGGGTGTCTTAAAAATCTTCTTAGCGTACATTCCTGCAAAAGCCAGTCTGGATAAACCAGTCGGGCAAGCAAAGATGAGCATTTAAGAACTTTTAAGACACCCTCTTTTCATTTTCAAATATACTCTTCCACTTCCTTTTCCACTGCTTTTAAAGCAAGTACAACATCTGCCATTAGCATTACTGCAGACAATATCAGAGAAAACATGCTTAAAATAAACAAAATAACCCCGACTGTTTTCAGGTTTAATGTACTTATACTCATTACAAAGAGCACAGGTATTATAAGGCTGCTGGCAAGAATGCTGAAAGAAATAGCTGCAATAGATGTTCGCAAAATCCGGCTTCGCTTATGCAGTATTTTCAGCTCAGATATCTTAATATCTCTTTTTGTGGCATCGTGTTTTTCAAGTTCACTAACAAGCATCCTTGAACGGTCTATGGTACGTCCGAGCCTGTTGGTTAGTGAAAGCAGTATTAACCCCACCCCTGAAATCAATGCTACCGGTGTGATACATGATTGCAGAAACTGGATAAATGATTGAATCGAATTCATATTTAAGTCTTTATATGATAAATACGATAAATGATTGGTTTCTATTAAAAATTTTCTTCTTTCAGTTCTTCTGCCAGCCGGTCTATATCATTTTCGTTATTGAAAATGTTCACGGAAATTCTTAACCCTTCGCCGCGTGCAGAGATGATGATATTTTTCCGGGCAAGACTATCAACAATTTCACGGGCATAGTTGGTCTTAACAATTAATATTCCCGATCGGTTCTCTTCGGCAATAGGTTTAATAACTGGCATGCCTGTCGCCGTTAACCGTGCCTCAAGATACCTGTTCAAATACAACACCCTGTTTTCAACTTCTTGTTTTCCAATACGGTTAAACATACGCAGTGCCCCGCCAAGAGCAAAGATATTCGGGAAATGAGGGCAGCCGCTTTCAATGGCCGAAGTTTCTTTTCTTACAACCAGATCGGCATTGTTCATTTGTTCGGGCTCTTTCACACTCCGCCATCCGGCCAGGGGCAGCTTGGTTTTTTCAAGATACTTACTGCTGATATAAATACCTGCTATCCCATAACCGGCGGTTGCCCATTTAAGCCCCGTAAAAACAAGAAAATCTATGTGATGTTTCTTAACATCAATATTAAAAATGCCCATTGACTGAGTGGCGTTTACAACATTAACCATGTTTTCTGAGACGCACAGTTCGCCAAGATTTTCAAGGTTCTGCCGGTATCCTGTGCGGTACTGGACATGGCTCGATAAAAGAATTTTTATATCGTTGTTAATAAATTGCCTTATCTGATTAACCGGGTAACCTGTATTAAGTGATTTTACAAAATGCAGTTTTTTGCCCCTGTTTAGCCAGGGATATGTTGTTGAAGGAAATTCATCTTCCATGGTAAGCACCTCACCGAGGTTATGCAGCATATGGGCAACATAATTCATTGCAGTTGAGGTATTGGTAGTAAAACCTATCTCTGACGGATCGGCATTGATGCAGCCTGCAACAGTCCTGCGTACCTCCTCTGTCCTTTCAAGCCATCTGTCCCAATAGGTGTCACCTTCATTTAGCATCTCGTCGTAAAACCTTTTACCTTCCGCGGCAGCAGGGTAAGATACAGGCGATCCGCCTGCGGCGTTTAGGTAAACGAATTTTCTGCAGACAGGGAACAAGTCCCTTATTTCTTCCCAATTGATCATAACAGACAAAATTAAACAAAGAATCCGGCGTTGTAACCGGATTCTGAGAAACTTTTAAAGGCTATCGCCAAAATCGGCTTTGAATTTCTTCATCAGTTTTTGAGGCCAATCTGAAGTTGGCTCAAGCCGCCCCATGAAAAAACGCAATACCGGTGGTTCTTCCACAAAACGCAATCCGCCCACAAGGTCACGGTTGTGATAAAGCCAGTTGATGCGGTCTATAAGGAACATGGTTTGCGAAAGTGTAAACACCCGTCGCGGGAAGGCAAGACGAAGCAGCTCCACATCTGCGAGAAGATCGGTACCGTCTTCGAGCCTTACACTTGAAATGGTGCCGCGTTCCATACCCCGACAACCTGAAATCAGGTATAATGCAGAGGCCAGTGCCCCAGCCGGATATTCCTGTTGAGGTACATGTGGCAAAAAGCCCATTGAGTCTATATGGCATCCCAAAGCACCCGGCGGGGTAATTACCGGTATTCCCAAACTGTCGAGTTCTTTAACCGCATAAGCGATGAAAGAGGGCGACTGGCTGATCACGGTCTCATCGGTTGTTTCTATTAAGCCTACCGCCATTGCTTCTATCTCTCTTACAGACATACCGCCATATGTAAGAAATCCTTCGTAGAGGGGAACAAGGTCGCGCATCTTCATATAAAGATCTTTGCGGTTGGTGCAGATTCCCCCGCCCCTTGTGGAACTAACCTTGCGGCTGGAGAAATAAACAATGTCTGCAAAATTACACATGGTAAGCAGAATATCCTTTATAGAAGTGTTCATGAATTCGGGTTCGCGCTGCTTGATGAAATAAGCATTTTCACCAATAAGGCTGGCATCGAGCACAAACATAATACCGTTGTCTTGTGCCACCTTTTTAACATCGCGCATGTTCTGAATTGAAAAAGGTTGTCCGCCGATAAGATTCGTGGATGCCTCCATTCTTACAAAAGGCACATTCTCTTTTCCGTATTTTTTAATAACATCTTTCAGTTTTTCTATGTCAATATTTCCTTTAAATGGAACATCACTTTTGATCTTGAGCGCTTCATCGGTATAGATTTCAAGTATCTGCCCCCCGTTAAGCTCCATATGGGCCTTGGTTGTTGTAAAATGATAATTCATTGGAATAACATCACCCTTCTTAATAAAAGTCTGGGAGATAATGTTTTCTGCTGCCCTGCCCTGGTGTACCGGCAGTATATATTCCTGTCCGAATACTTCACGCAGTGCATTTTCCATTCTATAATAGCTCTGAGAGCCTGCATAGGCATCATCGGCCTGTAGCATAGAAGCAACCTGATTGTCGCTCATGGCGTTTGTACCGCTGTCGGTAAGCATATCAAGGAAAATATCTTTGGTATTTAGCAAAAAAGTATTATAACCTCCTTCCTCTATGGCCTTTAGGCGTTCTTCAATAGGTTTTAGAAAAAGTTTCTGCACAATTCTTACCTTATGTAACTCAACAGGTATTTCTTTTCCGCTGAAAAATTTCACCACTTGCGATCCGTTTTTTTCCATGATACAGTAATAATAAAATTGTTAGTATTTAGCTATTAGAATAAGATCGTAAAAATAGATTGTAGGATTTAAAAAACAAGAGATTTATTAAAAATTTTGAAGATTAAAACTCAGAATATGTTTTTTCATAAAATCACGCGACAATAGGTTCCAGTCATAAATAAGGCCGTTTCTTTGTTGCAGCAATTCATGCTGTATTACAACCACTTTTTCGTGTATTTTATTGAGCGCTTCGGTTTCGCGGTTGTATTCGTCTAACCCGGCATCGTTTAATGAATTTTTAGATTCTGCAGGAAGGTTTTGGTTCTTTTTTTCAAAAAACACCCGCCTTTTAAGATAATCTATAATTAGAGGAACCTGAAATTTTGCTTCATACTGATAAAATAACAATATTTTACTGCACACAATAATCAAAGAACTGTCATCTTCAAAAGATTTTATTGAGTCAAGCTTTAAAAGTCCGGCAGTTGTTGCCTCAATTTGCTTTATTCTGAAATATTCTGCTGCATCAAACCCCATACTGTCAATCTCATTAAAAAGCTGATAACCAAGTTTGTATGATTTGAGAAATATCAAAAAAATTCGTTTGTAATAATCATTAAGACTGTTGATTAGCTCAATCTTACCGGAAAGGGTATCTTTTTCTGATGAAAGCACAACATTAAATTTTTTGGCAAATAAATATTGTGCAGCTTCTAAATTTTTAGCCTTTTGATGTATTTCTTTATCAATTATCCCGCTTCCTGATAAGATTGTTTCTACCTCATTATATGAAAGTTGATTAAGATTGTTGAAATACAATTTTTGAAACCGGTCTTCTTTTAATGACCTGAAAACCAAAGTAAGGTAAGAGACCAGTGAATCACGCAGGCTGCAATCTTTGTTGTGGCATGATACCTCTGATACCCTGCGCAGGGAATTGTCAACCATGGTGATTAAATGCGTCTGTAATGCAGCAGCCTCTTCTTTGCTTCTGCTATGAACGACAGCTCCTGAATATTGCAAAAACTCTTTGAGAATAGCCTGGTGTTCATTTCTTAATTTGATGATGTAATTCTCAGCAGAATCAGAAATTTGTGCCAAACAGGGTGAAATACCCCTCATCAGTAATATTATTGTGCACATTAAGGCAACTTTGCAAACATACTTCATTTTGCTAATTAACATTAAAAGAGCGATAATAAAAACAACAGAATAAAAAAAGACGAGCATAACGCAGTAATTGGCGTTTTCTTAGAGTTAATTAAAAAAGCGGTCTAATTTCTCAAGTAACAATATCCTGTCAATGGGTTTGGCGATATAATCATCGCAACCGGCCAGGAGAAACTGTTGCCTGTGTTCCTCTGAAGCATATGCAGTTTGGGCAATTACCGGCAAGTCCGGGCGTAGTTGTTTTACCAACCGGGTGGCATCCAGTCCGTTCATATTTGGCATTTTAATATCCATTAGTACAAGGTTAATTCCTGATATTTTTTGAATTTTATCAACCGCTTCATTTCCATCGGCCGCACGAATGGTTTTTATACCTTTTTTTTCAAGCATTTCTTTGATAAGCAGGTAACTATAATCATCATCTTCAACAACAAGTATCAGGGAGTTTTTAAAGGCATCAGACTCAAAATCCGAAATGGTTTGAGCCTTTTCCGGGTGTGGTTCAACCTCAGTTACCGGAAGGGTAAAATAAAATACAGAACCTTTCCCCGGCTCAGATTTAAGCCATATCCGGCCCCCCAGCATTTCTATAAAAGCTTTTGATATTGACAACCCCAGTCCGGTGCCCTCATAAGGCCTTGAAAGCGAAATATCTCCCTGAATAAACCTGTCGAATATTCTGTTTTGAAGTTCGGGTGCTATGCCCATTCCGGTATCACGAACAAAAAATTCGAGTATGTTATTTTTCACATGGCAACCAAATTCGATGCAGCCTTTTTTTGTGAATTTCAAAGCATTTTTGACCAAATTCGACAATATTTGGTTAAGCCTTGTAATATCTGTTTTGATCATCAGGTTCGGGGGAAAATTTTTACTGTAAGATAAATCAATTTGCCGGTCGTTGGCTTCAGGCTTGAAGAAAAGATAAACCTCATCAAGCACCTTACCAATATTTGTATCCTCAGGATATACTTCCATCTGCCCGGCTTCGATCTTCGAAATATCAATCAGGTCGTTGATGATATTCAGCATTCGGTTACCGCTGCGTTGAATAACTTCAACATATTTTGACTGCAGGTCGTTTGTTAATTCAGGTTGTCTCAGCAATTCTGCAAAACCGAGGATACCATTCATCGGGGTCCTGATTTCATGGCTCATATTGGCAAGAAATACTGTTTTTAAACGGTCACTTTCTTCTGCTTTCTCTTTTGCTTTTTTCAGCTCTTCGTTTATCTTTTTGATTTTAGTGAGGCTATGCAATAATTTTTCGTTCTGCTCAAGGTACTTATCATTCAATAACTGGTATTCGACATTTTGACGCTGAATTTCATCTTCGGCCTTTTTTCTGTCGGAAATATCACGGCTGTTAATCACAATCGCATTAATATTGGGATCATTCAGAAGGTTAATGGCAAAACCTTCTGCCCACCATACGGTACCGTCTTTTTTTACCGTCTTGAACTGACCACTGATTTTGTCACCGGGCTTTTTTATTAGTTCGGCAATAATCAGCATCGACTTTTCACTTTCATCGGGATGTATAAGATCAAAACCGTCTTTTCCGATACGCTCTTCTACGGTATATCCGGTGGCGGCATAAATCGAAGGGGTAACATATGTTACTTTGCCGTTGACATCAAGAAGGGTAATAACATCGCTGCTGTTCTCGATCATTGACCGAAAACGTTTTTCGCTGTTGATGAATGCATCCTCTGCATTTTTTCTGTCGGTTACATCTCTGTAATTAATAATAAGTGCATTGATTCCGGGCACATTTAATAAATTGGTTGCCGAGCCCTCCGACCACCATACCGTGCCGTCTTTTCGCACAGCCCTGAACTCCGTGGCAACAGTTTTTCCATATTCATTTACAAGTTCATTAACAATATTTTTCAATCTTGGCAAATCATCGGGGTGTATGTTTTCAAAACCGCTCTTCCCAAGCCTTTCCTCAACCGAATATCCGGTGATTTTTGGTACCGAAGGGCTTGCGTAAATCACTGAACCATCACTACCTATGAGCGTAATTGCATCGTTGCTGTTCTCAATCATTAGTCTGAACCGCTTTTCACTATCAAGTAGTGCTTTTTCGGCTTTTCTTAAATCTGAAATGTCCATAATAACCTCAACTCCACCCCATACCACTCCATTAGCATCTTTCAGAGGTACGGCATAAGACTTGGCTGCCATCCCCATCAATATATCTTCATCGGGTGTTGACGTCCTGCTCGCGGCTTCTCCCGTGTTAAATGCCTGATTTACTGAACACTCTTCACATACTTCACTCCTTTGTTTTCTTACTTCATAACACTTCTTATTAATAACATTTTTCTTGTCGGAATGACCAAAAATCCTGGTTAACTCGTTGTTTGCCAAAATAACATTAAAGTTCTTGTCCACAACACTAACCATTCCGGGTAGCGCATTGATAATTGCCTCCAGTTGAGAAGCCATTTGATGGTATTTAAGTTCACTCTCCTGAAGTTCTTTTTCAATAAGTTTAAACTGAGTAATATTATTATGCACAAATACATATGCTGCAACGTTTCCGCTTTCATCTTTAGCAGGATAGGCATGAAGAAAAATGTGCAGTTTTTGCTTTTCACTGCCATACATCTCAATCTCTCCTTTCCACTCCTTACCCGTTACAAGCGATTGAAATATTTCATCTGATTTATGCTTGTCTTTTACCAGATTTAATGATCCTTCTTTGCCGAATTTTCCAAAAATATTGATATAGGAGTTGTTTTGATATATAATATTTCCTGCCGGTGTGACAATATTCACCGGATTTGTGGAAAAATCGAGTGATGCTTTTAAAACATTGACGGTTTTCGTATTCTGAATGATGTTTGATATATCTGAAAATGTAGTATAAACATAGCAAGACTTGCCTGAATCGTCTTTTTTCTGAATATCAGCATTAACAAGCCACCATTTGTATTCAAAGGTTTTTTTGCAAAAGAGGCCCATAACCTTATTGGTAACACACTGTCTGGTGCTGAGCACTTGTAAATGGGGATAGTTATCTTTATTAATTTCATATCCGTTGGCCCCCAATGGTTTAAGTGCTTCATAGATGTCTTTATGCTGGTCAACTTCTGCAACTGATATCCCCAATATTTCTTCTGCTGCAGCGTTCAATTCAATTAAATTTCCGCGTTGATCATGGCAGGCGATACCCAGATGCAGCTTCCCGAATAATGATTTATAAAAACTTTCTTCGCAACTCATTGGAAATGGCATTGATAAAATTGCAATAGCATTTGAAATTATATAATCTTTGGGATAATCGCAATACCACGAAGAAAAAATATCCTAACATACTGTTTGAGTTTAGGTTATATTATAAACAAAATATCTTGGGTAGTTATTTTGGACTTTTAGCAATGTAATTAATACAACTACTTAATTATCAGCTACCCTTATGGGGAATCAAGGCAAAATCTTAGTGCTTCATACTTTTAAAGCAGCCTGCCGGCTAATACAGAATGGGCATTATCTTTGGGTCGCTAAGCAAAACATCCGGCCTTGTCTTTCTGATTTCTGCAATTGCAGACTCAATTTGTTTGAGTGTACAAGGTTTAGTGGCAATCGAGAAAACTGCATATTCTTTGGTGTGCCTGTTGTGGCTCACTGTATCAATATTTATTTGCTGGTTGCCGATGCTTGTTGTCACGAGTCCGGTAATACCCGGAATATCAACCGTTTTAAAGATAATAAGATAAGGGAAAACAAAGTGCCCGGCATCAATAAAATCGTATTTCGACTGTGGTACAGTGTTGCTCATTTTGTCTTTGTAACGGGCAATAAAAACAATATCTGCCACAATTGAGCTTGCTGTTTCGAGCGAACCTGCACCGGCACCGACGAGTATATGACGGCCACCATATTTGTTAACAAGCCTTACTGCATTGGTAGCCCCGTTTACACTACTTAAAAAATTGTCATTTTTAACCATCATGGGACGAACGGTGGCATATATTTTACTATCTGTCTTCTTACCATAACAAATAAGTTTGATTTTGCAATTGATCTCTTCGGCAAAATCAATATCCTCTTTCTCAATATCTGTAACCCCAACAGGCGATAGCTGTTCAATTGAAATATTTATACCAAAAGCGAGTTTGATAAGTATGATGAGCTTATGCGATGCATCGTAACCGTTGATATCGAGAGTGGGATCGGCCTCTGCATAGCCACCCTGTTGCGCCATCTCCAATGCATCATTGAAATCCATTTTTTCATTCTGCATCATGGTAAGAATATAGTTGCTGGTACCGTTCATGATACCTGAAACCGAATCTATGCTGTCTCCGGTAAAACTCTCCCTTATGGTCTTGATAATAGGTATAGCACCGCAAACTGCAGCTTCGAACCCAATACTTACATTGCTTTTTTCTGCCGTTTCGAAAATCTCTTTTCCCCTTAAGGCCAGTAACGCTTTATTTGCCGTAACAAGATGCTTCCCTGTCCTGCATATATCCAGGGCTGTTTCGAACACAAAATCATTGCTTCCGCCAATGGTTTCGACCACCAGGTGAATGTTTTTATCCTGAATGATCTCATCAATGTATTTGCGTGCCTCCTCTTTTGTAAGGTCTTTTCCGCCTCCGGCGAAAAGGGACAGAGGCAGGTCGAATCTCTCAGATGCTGTTTTTGGGTATAATTCAACTATTCTGCTGAGGTGAATATCACTGCGTGCCCTTTCATCCAAAACCACGCCCATATCTGTTAAAATTCTGGCAACACCCCCGCCAACAGTACCACAACCTAATATTGCTATATTCATTGCTCTAAAATTAAAAGGCAAATATGAGAAAGAATTCATAACAATTACAACAATTGCTTAAATAAAAATATTTTTTTAAACACTACCCTGCTTTAAAAAAGCATACATCAAATATCTGAATAAAAAATGTTTAGTTGCGATATCTTTTATTTTTTAAAAAAAGTATACACTTCTATATTGCAACAAAATTACCAATCAAAGAGTATATGACAGTATTTTCAATATATTTGAAATACTAAAACCGAATTAACCCCACACGTGGACAAGTATACCATAGGTGACTTTGTCAGAGACCTGAAAAAAGACAGCCGCAAACTGTTTGATTTCGTCTATAAGTCTTATTATCCCCATGTAAGGGCATATATTCTGAAGAATAACGGAAATGAACAGGATTCAAAAGATATTTTTCAGGAAGGGGTTATTGCTGTAATTAAAAATATTGACAATAAAACAGCAGACCTGAATGCACCTTTCATCGGATACATGTATTCCATTTGCCGTTATATATGGTACAGAAACTACAGGACAAAAGAAACCGTAGCGCTGAATGAAGCAGCCCTTTCTGAGTCATACAATCTTGAAGAGGACAATCTGGCTGAGATAGACGAGGGTATCGAAACAGCCATTTACCAGCGTAATTTCTTAAAACTCGGTGAGAAATGCCGCGAGCTGCTAAGACTTACACTTGATAAAGTACCTGCAAAAGAAATAGCCGGAAAATTTGGCTTTAAAAGCGAAAATTTCGTGTTTAAAAGAAACCATCAGTGTAAAGAGCAATTAATAAAGATGATAAAAGAAGATCCTGAGTATATCAGGTACATGAAAAATAAGTGAGCAAAATGAGATAACATGTTATTTTAACTTCCTGAAAATCCTCAACAAGACCTTTTACAACTTTTACGCACTACGAAAATAAGAATTACAATAACTGCCAGAGAAAGAAATATTGCCGCATACTTTCGTTTAGGATGATATAATGCCGACTGGTCTCCAATAGATATGTATGAAGACCAGTAGAAAGGATGCGCCATTATATGGTTTCCGCTTTCGATAAAATCAATTTTGGCTTTCTGAAGGGCAACATCTCTTCGATAACCCAATTTCAGGTTTTTATAAAACCCAACCATCATTTCAATCCCCGTCTTGTCTTCAAGCGCCCATAACGTCATTAGCAAACCGGGACAGCCGGCATAGGCAAATCCCCTTGCCAGGCTTACAACACCTTCGCCGCTTTTCAATAAACCTTCGCCGCTGCTGCAGGAGCTTAATATGGCCAGCCTGGCACTCAGATTCAGGTTGAAAATTTCATGGGTATTTAAAAAGCCGTCTTCAGATGCATCGTTACTGACAGAAAAAACCAATTTTGAGAACATGGGGTTGTCATCATCAATAATAGTATGCATTGCGAGGTGCAGAACATCAAAATCTGAGCAGGAGGCCTTGAATTTTAGCTCGGTGGCATGGTCATTTAAAAATGCCTCGCCCCCGGTGATTTTTACAATTTTTTCAACCTCCTCTTTTGCGCCGGGTATCGGAGCCAGGTTTTTCCGGTAAGCACTCCTGGAGTTGCCCCTCATTGCCGATGTATCTTTGCCGTGATACACAGGGGCAAAAGCCAGCAAACCCTTCCGGGCCTTCTTCTTCACATTCCACTGATTTTCAAACAACATGGTTGAAGAGTAAGCATATGATATCGAATATTTTCGTATAAGGTAATCCAGCTTCCTGTAATCCATAATATTCACATAATGCTCATCATTATCTGCCAAAAGAATTTCAAAAGGTAAAAAAGAAAGAATATCATCAGGGATAATAATCAGGTGCCTGCCTTGTATAAACGGCAAAGCAGGCTCAATAAGGTATTTGTGCATTGTTGCGGCAGCATGGCAAAAAGAGAGAAAATCATTTTGAGTATGATTGGTAAAATCAACATGTTTTACCGACTTTAAAAGAACAGAAAACGTCTGAAAAAAGACACTGTCAACAGGTTTGGTAATTATTTCGGTATGCTTTCTCCCAACCACAAAAATATATAACAGGCTGTCTGTAAGTGTGTATTGAAGCAACGAACAGTCTACGGGAAGTTCACCTTCCACCTTGCTGATACCTGTAACCCCGCTATTGTATTTAAGTGTATGGTACTTCGGGTATTCTTTTTCGAACTGCACGATCAACCTGTTGTTTTGATTGGTCAGGTCAAAAAGCGTTTTTTCCCATAAGTCGAGTTTGGCCCTTTCTGGTTCGGTCTTGCGCAACTCTTCATAAATCTGTTCTTTGTAAAAGGCAATATCTCTTACCAGCTCTTTTTCCGTTTTCAGAAGTTCTTCGGGGATTCCGCCAAAACCTTTGGCGCCGGCATCACGAATGGCAGCCAGCAGCAGGGAGCTCTTTCCGCGCTCTGAATACTCAAAAGCCTTGTTAAGGTAGTAGCTGTCAGATGTAAGTCGAAATAGTTTTTGAGCCGTGCATAGCGCTTCATGATATGTGCTTTTTTCATTTTCGGAGAGGTACAGTTTACTGTCCTGGTCCTGGTAACCAAGCCTTATCAAATCAATAAGCCTGCCTGCGATATCGTAACTGTTGAGAGCAGCCTTCAGGTCGATAAGCGAACGGGTTATACTAAATTTTTGATTATAGGCAGCAGCCCTGCGTTTCAAACATTTCAGAAGATGTATCTTAGAGATGGTTTTTTCGATGTCGGGACTGGCATATATGTCGCTGTCATCAAACCCGGGCACCAGTACCGCTATTGATTTCTGGTAGTAATATAAGGCACTGTCGGGTTTGGTGGTTGCGAGAAAAATATCCCCAAGCCCTAAGAATATGCTTGACAACGAAGGATGCAGATTGATATGGTTGGCTTTAGCGATATGTAAAGATTTGAAGTAATATTCTTTTGATTTCAAGTACTGTTTTTCTTTAACCAGAAAATCGGCGTAGTTATTATATAAACCGACTAATCTGTAATGGGTTATTTCATATTTGTTTTTATAATAGTCAATGGTTTTTTGGTAATAATTTTCAGCCTTATCTGAATAACCTTTCATTTCATTATATACAAAAGCAAGGTTTCCATATGCTACTGATACCATATCAGGATTGTATTGTATTGACAATGAAACACATTCATTTAATAAAGAGATCGCTTTATTAAACTCTTTAAGGCGAATAGAAACAGTACCCAGGCTATTCAACAGATGTGTTCTATAAATATTTATATGTTTATCATTTGAAAAGGCGAAATATTTTAGCGCCATTTCAAAATGAAAATTAGCGTTATGATATTCGCCTATTTTTAATAAAAGCAATCCCTTATTAGTTGCCAGGATACCTAACTCTGTCTGAAAATTACTAGTATTCTCAGCATAAATTTCTTCTGCTTTATTGTAATTAGCCAACGCCTCATCGAACCTCCACATGTTAAAATAATTGGCCCCAAGGTTAAGATACCCAGAAGCAATCTTTCGCAAATCGTGGCTTAAATAAACCTGTTTTATACCAAGCGATTTTTTAAAATAATATTCTGCCAGTTCGTAATTGCCATTGGTCTGGCACTCCCTGCCCAGGTTATTGTAATGCCTCGAAGAATCTTCAAAAATAATAATACCTGATGTGTCGGCATAAAATGCATTAGGCCAAGACACTGCGAGGCCGACAAGCAGTAAAATGAGAGTAAAGATCACCTTCCGTATCGTGTCTGTCAAACCACTATCATTCATCGAAATTCTTTTCACACCCCACCCTGTTTGTTTGAGCAGTCCAAATTAATATAATTCCTGCCATTCTCCAATTTTATGCAAACCGAATTAAAAAAACCTATACTTTCAGCATTTTGCATTATACTCATATACAATACTTTAAAAAATATTTTCAATTTTTTCATCAAAAAAACGAAAAATGAGGGTAAGGTTTTTAC
>JAWOHT010000168.1:0-3629 GCA_046485045.1 Bacteroidales bacterium | reverse complement strand
CAGCAATTTTAATTTTCAGTTTGTATTAACCTTATTTTTGGTATTATATTTGTAATCATTGCTGAAAAGGTTTAATTTAAAATTATAACACTATGAAAAAGATATTTTTATTAACGGCAATTACAATATTCGGTATGGCAGCGGCCTTCGGTCAGAAATATGCATTTGTTGACTCCGAATACATACTTGGCAATATACCTTCTTACAAGGCTGCCAAAGAGAAACTCGACATTATTTCTGCAGAGTGGCAGAAAGAGGTAGAGGCGCAATATGCCGAGATTGATAAGTTGTATAAAGATTACCAGGCAGAAAAGGTGTTGCTCACCGAAGAAATGCGGAGCAAAAGAGAGGATGCCATCATAGAAAAAGAAAGATCGGTAAAAGAGTTGCAGAAAAAATATTTCGGCCAGGACGGAGCGCTCTTTCAGAAACGACAGGAATTGATAAAGCCCATACAGGATGAAATTTACCAGGCTGTAAAAGACATTGCAACAGAAAACGGATATGCCGTTATCTTCGATACCTCCAGCGGTCCCGGCATGCTTTATTTCAACCCGAAATTTGATGTTAGCGATGATGTACTTCAAAAATTAGGATATAAAAATTAATTTTATACATTTGTATTTTTTAATCAAACAGTGAATTCTTTATAAATTTTTATTGTAAATAACTGAATTTAAGAAAATTAACCGCTAATGAAAAGTATTGCGAAATTATTTGCAGCAGTTGTGCTGATATTACCTTTATCACTTGCAGCCCAGAAACCCATGAAGCTCGGGCATATTGACAGTCAGAAACTTCTGATGGCTATGCCTGAAAGCGACAGCGCCCAGCAGAAGCTTCAAAAAGTTGAAAAAGAGTTTCAGGCTACACTGGAAGAACTGCAGGTTGAATTTAACAGGAAGTTCAAGACCTATCAGGATACCTATACTACAATGACCGAACTCATACGCAGCACCAAAGAGAGTGAGCTGAACGAACTGAGCGAACGTATCCAGAATTTTCAGACCCAGGCCCAACAGGATTTTGAGAGGCAGCGAATGGAATTTTTTAGACCTATACAGGAAAAAGCAAAAAAAGCTGTAGATGATGTAGCGCTTGAGAATGAGTTTACCTACGTTTTCGATATTAGTCCGGGTGTAGGGGCCATCGTATATTCGGCACCTGAAACTACTGATATTATGCCGCTTGTAAAGAAAAAACTGGGCATTGCCGATAAATAAAAGTTCTTCATAAAAATTTTCAGGACGAGGCTGAGTAAAAAGTCGGTTAAGTTGAAACCACCATTGCGACCGAGATAAATCGGGGTTACAATGGCGTACTTAAAGACTTTTTACACAGCCTCGTATTTTTTTAATCCTTTCTAATCTCTATATTTGCTGCGCAACTACATTCTTTATTCATATGCAACCTGAACAACCTGTCGGTATTTTCGACTCAGGAGTAGGAGGATTGACCGTGGCAAATGCCATCAGACACCTGTTGCCTGAAGAAAATCTTATCTATTTCGGAGATACTGCCCATCTGCCATATGGCGATAAATCAAAAGAAACCATCACCTATTATTCGGAGCGTATTGCAGCATTTTTGCTCGACCAGAAATGTAAAATCATTGTAATTGCCTGTAATACCGCATCGGCCAATGCATACGAAAGTGTTGTAAAACTGGTAGGCAACAGGGCTATTGTAATAAATGTAATCGACCCGGTGGTAGCGCATATTGCATCGCTCGAAAACATCTCAAGCATTGGTGTTGTCGGAACCAAAGGAACCATCAACAGCGGTACCTACGAAACCAAATTAAAGGTTTTTAAACCGACGCTTAATGTGGTGTCTATGGCAACCCCGCTGCTTGTGCCTATGATTGAGGAAGGATTCATTTTCGATGATATAAGCAATGCAATTATCAGGTCTTACCTTTCAAAAAAAGAGCTGAGCGGAATAGATAGTTTAATTCTGGGCTGTACGCACTACCCTATTATTAAAAACCAGATCAACAAGTTTTATAATTTTAAAATAAATGTAATTGACTCTTCAAAAATTGTCGCTATGTACCTGCGTAAGGTATTGCTTGAAAACGGACTGATTAATCAGGGAAAAAATACCGAATTAAAATTCTATGTATCAGACTATACCGATTATTTTAAAGCTATTTCAAAACTATTCTTTGAAGAAGAAATCAACCTTGAAAAACTTAACTTCTGGAATTAAAAAGTACCAATGGTAAAAAATATACATAATAATTGAATTGTATTAGTTGAAAATCAGATGAAAACAATAACCATTCTTATTGTTTTGCTATTATCCGTAACTTATGTATCCGGTCAGGTTTCATTCGGAGAACCTCTTAAAATAAATGATAACTGGAGGTTCAAAAGAGGCGATATTGAAAATGCTGCCATAGCCGGGTTTGACGATTCCAAATGGAGACAGCTTGATCTTCCCCACGACTGGAGCGCAGAGGGTCCTCTGAGTCCGGGTCTTGCAAGCGCCACCGGCTACCTTCCGGGTGGAATTGCATGGTACAGGAAAACAATTGATATTCCTGCAGATATGAATAATAAAAAGGTTTATATCTATTTCGAAGGAATTTACCGTAACGGTGAAGTTTTTATTAACGGGACATCCCTGGGAATGCGGCCCAACGGATATATATCTTATATGTACGACCTAACACCCTTTTTGATGTTTGATGAAAAAAATCTGCTTGCCATACGCGTTGATCACAGCAAATACGCAGATTCACGCTGGTATACCGGTTCAGGAATATACCGCGATGTCTGGCTTGTTTATGCCAACCCGGTACACATTAACAAATGGGGAGTGTATGTAACCACACCTGTGGTGAATGAAAACGAGGCTCAGGTTCAGGTTGAAACCACGTTAAAAAATACAACAACCAAACCGGCCACACTCACTGTTATTCAGGAATTAATGAATAAAGATGAGAAAATAATCTTTAAAGTATCGGGTAAAGAGACTGTCCCTGCCGGCTCTGTAAAAGCTCATACCCAGGCATTAAAAATCAGCCGCCCCGCTTTATGGTCGGTTGATAATCCATACTTGTATCAGCTAAGAACCACGGTGCTCTCGGACAAACAGGTGATTGATAAGAATATAACAGACCGCCACAGCGAAACATCCGCGAGCCAAAGTAAGGATTGGCGATGTCCTCGGTGGCCTGCAGCCAGTCGGCACCTCGATTGCCAAAGGCCATCGGACAATGGGCCCGATAGACCGTCTGGACCTGACCCGCCCCGAAAGCAACCACCGCGTGCGCCGCATGTTCAGTCAGCGGCACGAGCGCCCGGCGCAGATCCGCAATGTCGCTCGACTCGACCATGGACTCCAAGGCACGGCGCAGACCTGCTGCCATCGGTTCCCAGACGCGCGCCGCGTCAGCTCCAAGCAAGCTGAGGTGCGCCTCTTGCAGTCGCTGCCCGAGCGCAATCGCGGCGGCCTGAGCCTGCCCGAAATCGTCGGCGGCCAGCGCCCCCACGAGATCCAGATAACCGCGAGTGAACCGGGCAACTTGTTGACCGAAGCCGGCCGGCACATCGGCCTGGACCTCGACGGCGGAGGCAGCCACGGCGTCCTCCCCGTCGGCGGATTCGGCCGAAGGGGCCATC
>JAWOHT010000276.1:0-5116 GCA_046485045.1 Bacteroidales bacterium | reverse complement strand
TATATCCAAAAGGTGAGGCTTTTAATATCCTCACCTGATTTTTTTAATAACAGCTATGTGGGGATAAATAACCCCTCGCCAAATCATGTAAATTTCTTACTTTTATTTCTTTATTATGATTTTTATTGTTTCGTTGTAAGCGCCGGTTTGCAACTTAGCAAAGTAAACCCCTTCGGCCAGTGCACTGCCATCGAATTTTTCTGTGTATACTCCGGCAGGCCTCATACCATCGGCCACAACAGCTACTTCCTGACCAACTGCATTATAAATAGCCAGTCGTGCATTGCTGTTTTCAGTTAGCTGAAACTTAAATGTGGTTAACGACCCGAACGGGTTGGGATAGTTCTTTATCATAGCCACTTTGCCATCCGCTAAATCGTTGGTAGAACTAACTTCGGGCAAAACCCTGTTTCCTATCCCGCCATTCCAAAGGTACTGTATTTCTTCTTTTGTGAGTGCACGTGCCCAAACAGCAACATCATCTATAATGCCATGAAAAAATTTGTTCAGCGGGAAACCGGTGTTGTTGGATATAATAGCCCCAATTAACGCCGGATGATCGGTATTTATAATGCTGTAATCACTTGGCAGTATAGCTTCGGCATGAAGGGTTGTACCCATGTCTTCGACCCCGTCAATATAAACCCGCAGGCTGTCGCCCTGGCGATAAGAAACAATATGGTGCCAGGCTGTGTCAACAACAACAGTTGTGCCATCAGGATCCCGTTTACCTTTGCCGCCAGTGTCATTATTATCATCTAAAAGAAACTTTATGACTCTGCCGCTGATACACAAATGGTACCTGATACCACCGCCATCATCTCCGCCTTTGGCAAAGATGGTCTGGTCGGCAGAAGTTGCCACCCTGTCAGCTGCAGGCCCTGGTGTCTGAAACCAGGCGCTGATTGAAAAATTACCCGTGCCAAATTCCAAAATCTGGTCATCTCCGCAGTCAACATGAGCATCAACACCATCAAAGTCAAGCGCCGATCCGAATACGCCCTCCACCCATTCGGGGCCGCCAACCAGGGTACCTGTGTTTGTAAGTTCACTTTCGTCGGCGGTTGTGATGCCTGTTCCTTCATCCAAAGGCCAGTATCCGACCAATTCATCAGATAAGTCTGTCTGGCAGACAACAGTTGTTGCCTGACCTAAAAATAAAGCAAAGAGAATCAATAAAAAAACAGGTCCTTTTTTCATAGTGTTTCCTCCTAAGGTTCTTTGTGAATAGCTAAGACTATCCAGGGTTCATATTTTAGATATACAATAAACAGCAAGAAACCAAAATACCCGTTACTCGTAAACAGGAATATACCAGTTGGCTTTATCCAGCAACAATTGTCTTATTCTTTCCCTTGTATCTTCGGGATATTTTTGTGCAACTTTATTTGCCAGATATGAGGGGTCATTTCTTCTTTTTGCCGCCCTCATCAGGTCGAACCAACGTTGCCCTTCGAAAGCTGTTTCAAAAGCAAATTCATTAAGAACAATATCTTCAAGCCACAAAATTGCCTCATCGGGGTCAACCGGCATATCAGTAGTGTTTATTTTTGGGAAAAAAATTCTGGTTCGTAATTTATCCAATTCACGGGTTACGCTCTTGGATTCGCCCAAAGCGATGTAACACCATGCTTTGAGAAGTGTAATCCTGCCGGTGCGCGACATAATAAACGGCCTGTCATTTTCCTGGTATTTGGTAATAGCATAAGGAGAACTCAAGTTAGAAAACCAGTTCATAACAGAAAGCACCCTGTAATCTACCTCACCGCTTACAAGAATGGCATCTGCTTCAAACTTTTTGACGAACCAGTCAGCAGGGGCCACCTGGTAATTCATGCTAAGAGTCCAGTTCCACAATTCATTTGTCTGGTTATACCGGTTGTCGTATGCAATCAAAAACAGTGCATGATTTGACAATTTAGATTGCTCCCATTCATCAATAAAAAAAGAATAAAACCATTCAAATCCATCATTAGTGCCCAACTTTTCTGTGATTTTATACCTGGTGCCTCCGACAAGCCTGTTCATGGCATCACCAGACCTTTCAATCTCAGTAATTTTGTCTATCGCATTCTTATAGTCTCCAATATCAATATATAGTTCCACCAGTAATGCATTCACATAATAATCATTCATTCTGGCTACCTGCCAGTTTACAACTTCATTGATCGGGGTAAAAACTATTGTATCGCTATATTTCAGGTCATTAATCAAAACCCTGATAAAAGAGGTGTCATCATAAGAATAATTGATAACCTCAGCACCATTATCTGCATTCAGCATGTGGGTATAATACTTACATGTTCCGAATATTTTTGCAGCCTGGTACTGGGTCCATACCCTTATAGCAACCAGTTCTGATTTATACTTGTTAAAATCGACAGTGTCAATCTCCTGTTTTTCAAACTTTTGCGTAAAAACCTCAATAAACTCGTTAGCATTATTAATTATGGTATAAAATGGTTTGGGAGAAACGTAGGGATTGGAAGCCGAGAAGCTGCTATTGCTGAATTCCTTTATATAAGGGTCAGCAGATTTATTGGCTGTTACAAGGTCGGCCCTGACTTCACCTGCCAAAAACATAGGCTCGACCAGGTCGGTCATCAAACCATATAATCCAAGCATCGCCAGGCGCGTTGAATTTTTATCCTGAAACGCCTGATCCTGTTCAATGATATCAGGCTGGTCCAAATCAAGCATTTTTTCACAGGATGAAATCATTAATACGGCAAATAAGCCCAGAATGATTGTATTTGTTCTCATTAACCAATGTTTTATGCTATTTTTAACTCCATTCATGTTTTTCATTTTCATTCAAATATTATAATCCAAATTTAACACCCAGAACGATTGATCTGTTTTGCGGGAATTTGCAGAAATCAATTCCCTCCCATAAAATTGAAGTGCCGTAAGCAAACTCGGGGTCATAACCCAGGTATCTGTCAAGTGTTATCAGATTGATTCCTGAAAGGTATAATTCCGAATTATTTACTGACTTTAACCATTTATTTAAATTAACAGTTATAGTTATACGTTTCAGCCTCACATAAGAACCATCTTCAATCCAGCGGTCGGAAAAACGGCTGTTTTCTATCGGGTCGCCCCAGGCAGCTGTCGGAATATCGGTCTCCTGTCCATTTACCTGCCAGCGCCTTAAGGTCGCCGTTGACTGGTTTTCGAAACCGCTCATGCTTTCAAGTTGCCTGCGGGTATGGTTGTATAATTCGTTACCATATACAAAAGAGATATCAGCCAGTAAAGAGTATTGCTTATAGGTAATTTTGTTAACCCAGCTGCCATAAAAATCCGGCGCTGAATTTCCAATAATTACTTTATCCCTGTCATCAATAATCCCATCCTGAAAATTATCCCTGAATTGAATATCCCCTGCCCTGAAAGGTGTTCCGTTTGAATGGCGCAGGTTAAGTGCGTTCGCTTCGATATCTGAAGAAATAACTTTCACAACTTCGTAACCATAAAATGCACCGGCCCTTTCATTGTTCCTGAATATTTTTTGTCCCGGGCCAAATTCATAGATCAGATCTTTGTCAAGGTTAGCAACCTTTGTAATGTATTGTCCCAATGCCAATTCGGTATTCCATTTTATTGAAGGCCCGCTATATGCCTTGTATTTAAAGGTAAGCTCAGACCCCATGGTATTCAAATCCCCGTTGTTGATCCATCTTTGGGTTCCGAATTCTTCACTGGTTGAGGTGTTGTTTAAAAGATCAATGGTATTATGATAGTATGCATCAACCGAAACAAACATCTTTTGTTTAAGCAGCGCCAGATCAAACCCGGCATTTATTTTTCGTGTCTTTTCCCATGTCAGCTTTTCATTTTGAAATACAACCTTGGCATAGCCTGTTGCAGTGTAATAGGCAACCGGGGTATATGCGTTCAGCGAAATAAAAGGATTGTAAACAGCGTTTGCAATCTGGCCAGCGCTTATCCTTGCTTTAAGATGGTTAACAATGGTATTATAGCTTAAACCGGCTTTTTTTGATATGTCCCAACCCAATCCGATGGCAGGTGAAAAAGCAACCGGAACACCCAATATTTTAGTCCCTGCTTCACTGCCGAAATTTGAAGAGGCATCGGCCGACAATGAAATGTCAACAAAATACTCTTCTTTTAAATTATATGATAACCCCAGAAAGTTTGTAAACTCCCTTCTGAGCCATTGGTAGCCCGATTTGGTCCTGCCTTCAGACCTTACCAGTCCCAGGTCTTTAAACTCGTCTGAGGGAGTACCCACGCCTCTGTCTATAGCCTGAACAATTTTATCACTATTCATACGCACACCATATATTGCAAATATATTATGAACTTCATCTATTGTATTTGAATATCTTAAATTGAAATCTGTTGAATTCCTTGAAAAGTTTCCTATTCCCTTTTTCACCTCATTAAAAGAAGGATATTCGTTATTATAAAACCCGTAATTTGGTAAAAAAACAAATTCATTGATTTTGTTTAACTCAGAAGCTCCCATAACATTGGCTTCGAGTTTTTCTGATATCTTAAATGTAAAATTCACCGAACCAATAAAATTGTAAGAACTTACCCAAAGTTCCGATTTATTAATAACAGCATCGGGATTAGAAAGCCCGATAACATCGGCATTTTCGGTCAAAGGCAGCACAACATTGTTTGAATCTTTGATATGCGAGTATAAAAACGGGGCCTTTTTCAAAGAATTCAGAACCGGGTTTGCATAGTTTAACCCCTGCTGTTTCAATTTGCTGTTAGAATAGGTGATCCCCATTCTGGCCTGTGCGGTAAGCCATTCGGTAATGTCAATATCTGCATTGAACCTGGCGTTAAAACGGTCATAACTTGTATTTTTAACACTTCCTTCATCATGCAGGTAACCACCCGAAAAGAAATACTTTGCAATTTCATCTCCCCCCCTTACATTTACATTGGCACCGGTTGTTCTTCCCGGCTCAAAAACATTATCCTGCCAATCGGTACTGTTATTGTACCTGTAATAATCTTTAAATGAAGGATCTTCATTAAAATAATCCTCGAACAGGAAGTTGCCGTTGCCATACATCTGCTCCAGCAGATAGGGTTTAAAATACGCTGAATTTTGTATAACAGGTAATCTTTT
>JAWOHT010000193.1:0-3109 GCA_046485045.1 Bacteroidales bacterium | reverse complement strand
GCGCGCCATTGGGGGTTATCTGGCGGGGCAGTCTACTCGACTAGCAAAATGTGCCTTTTAATAATCCGCAATCAAAGTCTCATATGGAATTTTTAGCTTGTCATGCAATTTACGTATCATTTGTAAAGTCAATTTACGTTTTCTACTGAAAATCTCTGTGACTCTACTTTTATATCCAATTATATCAGCCAAGTCACTTTTGTTCATATCCATTTGCTCCATGCGAAACTTTATCGCTTCAATCGGATCTGGTGGGCCAATCGGATAATTTTCATCTTCATATTTTTCAATCAAGATGCTAAGTATCTCCGCTTCGTCTCCTTCTGGAGAATCAATCGGAGTGTCAAAAATCACCTCAAGTCTTTTTAATGCTTTTTGGTAATCCTCCTCAGTTTTAATCATTTTAATATCCATAGCAATCAAATTTTTTCTGCGTCAATTTTATCATAATCTGTATGCGTACCAATGAATCTAATAAAAACCCATTGTCTCAAATAGTTGATATTTGTTATCAATCTGTATTTGTTACCGCATATATTAAATACAACTCGTCCAGCTTTTAAGATACTCGCTTTAGGATAATCATTTTTATTATCAGTCGGGCTTGTCCAATTGGCTTTACTTGCCTCTCTGTACCATGTTTTCAATTGGTCTTCCGAATCAGTGTGCTTTTCCCAAAATTCTCGAAGTATCTTTTTAGCAACTACTCTCATTTTATATTTAAGATTCTACTGACAAAGATAATAAGAAGTTACCATAATGGTAATTTTATCAGAATATCTTTAAGCACGGTAAGATATTATTATCATCACAGACTTAATAAAAAACAAAAAGTCCAAGCAGGCGCCTGAACCAGTTTATGTATTTTTACAGCCCTGGACTATTTAGAGAAGTTCGAATATAGGTTGATTCAACACCTTCGTATTATAGTTTTAACCTGCCTTCATCAGTTATTTTAAATTTAGTTTTTTCTATTTTAGGTGGTGAAGGCAGATCAATATTTGCAAAACATGAATGGTTAAGAAACAGTCAATTACACATATCCCATCACTCCAGGCAGATACATTCCGAACAAACTTTCCAAAAGTTCGAACTTTTGGAGAGTTAAGAAAAACGACTTTGCTAACCAATTTTCAAACCGGTTCTAATAAAACCCATAACTCACGCCAAATGTGAAAGTATTGTTTCTGCCCATGAAATAGGGGGCAGTATATTTTGCCTCGTTGCCATCGTTTTCTTTCAATTCAAAGCCGGCGAAAATAAAAAGGTCATTCATTAACTGATAGCTTGCCTGCAGCCCAAAACTGCTTTGTTTCCATTCGATGCTGTCGAGATAAAGATGCACAACATCTAAACGCGGGGTGCCAAGCTCTGCGTGGTCGCGGCCATGTATGGCATTATTGTAATAAGCTTTCAGATATAACCCCCTGAGAGGCCTTACAGCAAATTCTGTATAGATGCCCTTTGAATTATCCTGCAGGTAATGCCCCAGATTATAAAGGTTCGACTCGTAGGTGGTGGTGGGCATATTGTGTTTATATACCAACGGATAACTCTGAAAATATTCAACGGTAAAGAATGTATTGGGCAGCAGGTTCGAAATCTGGAAACCTGCATTAAGACTGTAATAATCAGGATGTCCGTTTTCTAATGTTCTCCCAATGGCAATGTCATCAAAGAAAAGAGTGGCATAGAGGTGCAGGTGGTTGATCTGACGCGAGCTGATATCAATAAAGAACTGCGAGTTATGTCCCCCGTCGTTTAGCAAGCCCTGGTTTAAGGTATGGTCTACAGATTTATATAATAAAAAAGGGATAAGATAGGCAGGGTGTGCTTCGGTATCGCTGTACACGATTGAATTTCCAACCGAGGCATACATTTTTTTAAACGGTCTGAATGTAAACAGGTTTGCAGCAATAAATTTCTTTCTGTAAACGATTCTTGTACTGCTGCCGTAACTGTTTGTGTAAGGATACGACCTTATGCTGTCAACAACACCCGAAGCAAGCCAGCCGTGAATATAATTGAACTCGAACCATTTGGCAGGCTTTATATTTAGCCTGAGTTGTGTAACAGACGGTACCTTGCCTGATAGTATTGACGGATAATGGTAATGGTTTCCCCATTCAAAATGGTCTTTGATCAACCCGAAGCTGCCCCATTTCCAGGTATAGGTAATACCACCGCGCATTTCGCTATAATCGTCCCCGCTTTTATACCTGGCCCCCTGGCGTGTATCGAGGTATTGCGGCGCCGACAAGGTTTTTTCTTCGTGGTTGTCGGTGAGGCTGGCATACACCCCGATATTCTTCCCGACATACGAAAATACCTCGCCCCCGTTTCTGCGATGGTAGTTAGCCTCGTTTTCGTTTGTCCAGTACTGTAATCCCAATACCAGGTTGAAAGAGAAAGTGAAAAGTGAGTCTTTGTAATAAAACAGGTCAAATCGCTTATCAAAATCTTTGGAGGGTTTTAGCTCTTTATTATAATCTTTCAGGTAAAAAAACAGTTCTTTCTGCTGCCGCTGGTTTAAACTTTCCTTTAGTTTATCAAGCTCAGCGAGCTTTTCAGCAATAAACATTCTTGCATATGGTTTTACGGCTGAATTTAATTCGATAAACCCTACGTTGGCCATTTCATCCAGAAAAGCATATATCTGCGTGGAAGAAACATGCTGATAGACGGTTTGCCCGGAAAGACTGCTGACATTGAGCATCAGGGCAATAATTATAAATAGAATTATCCTCATTCCTGTAATTATCACATATACAAATATAATCAGAAGATTTATTTCTCTTATGGAACTTTTAATGATTAGACCCACAGAGAATTATTTTGAGTCAGCTTTTTTCAACCCAGTCGCCCTGTTCTTTAATCAATTGAATAAGTTCGTCAACTGCATTTTCTTCGGGTACGCTTTTTTTAACAAGCGTTTTTGCTTTATAAAGATTTATTTTGCCCTTACCGGCCCCCACGTAACCATAATCGGCATCGGCCATCTCGCCCAGGCCGTTCACGATACAGCCCATGATACCAATTTTCAGTCCTTTTAAATGAGAAGTCTTTTCTCTTATCTGCGAAAATGTTTCGATGATATTAAAATTGGTGC
>JAWOHT010000161.1:0-7823 GCA_046485045.1 Bacteroidales bacterium | reverse complement strand
AGCCAGTCTTTTTCTGCATAAGGCGACAGAATAGCAGGCATACGTTTTTTGGTATTATGAATGATCTCCATCATGGCATTGGCAGGTGTTGTAATAATGGTGAATGTGGTTAGCAGTTCTCCGGTTATACTGTTTGTCCATTCATCGTAAAGACCAGCCAGACCAATGATATCATTTTCTTTGAGGGTAATGTAATAAGGTATCTTTTCTTTACCTGCATGCTGCCATTCATAAAAACCGTTTACAGGTACAATGCACCTTTTGCTTTTAAAGGAATTTCTGAAAGCAGGTTTTTCACCCAGGGTTTCGGCTTTGGCATTAAAGGTTTTCATTCTTATCGTCCTGGCGCTTTCTTCATCTTTGGCCCAGAATGGTATAAGCCCCCAGGTCATTATTTTTAACTCTTCGGGAGTGGCAGATGGAATTACCGCTACCGTGGGCAGACTGAATGCTGAAACTTTTTTACCACGGGTGTATTCATCGGTGATGTCAGATTTAACCCCGAACCGTTTTTCTATCTGTTCACGTGTGAGGTTTATGTTTATCGTGTAGCACATCTGCACGGGGATTATGAACCCAAAGGAATCTTTACAACAAAAGTTGTTCCTTTATCCGGTTCGCTGTCAACATCAATAGTGCCTTTGTTCATTGTAACAAAATCGTGTGCAAGGGACAATCCCAGTCCGGTTCCTTTTTCACGTGCTGTGCCCCAGGTAGATTTATCACCTTTTAACCTGAAAATGTCTTTAAACCGGTCTTTTTCAATCCCTACACCATAGTCTTTAATGGCAATTTCGGCAAATTCTTTACCATTTTTAGATGAGATTTCAATTTTCCCTTCCTTGTGGCTGAATTTTATGGCATTGTTGACAAGGTTTCTGAATACTGTCATCATGCTGTTCTTATCGGCTGTAATCAATAGTTTTGGCTGTATGTCATTTACTATTTCAATTTTTTTAGCCATTGCCATAGGTGTTAGATTCATCACAGTTTCATCAATAACCTCCGACAACAAAATTTTTTCAGGCGTATATGGAAACCGCCCCTGTTGCGCCAGCGCCCAGTTAAGCAGGTTGTCTAACAGCGATGATACATTGTTTACAGAATTATTCAATTCATCTGTAAGTTCGGTGAGACTTTTATAGTTTTTATTTTCCAGGTACTCTTTTAGAATTACCGAATACCCGTGCATCGAACTCACCGGGCCTCTTAAATCGTGGGAGATAATAGAAAAAAACCTGTCTTTTGTCTGATTGAGTTCGGTAAGTTTGTCATTCTGAGTTTCCAGTTCTTCTTTTTGTTCTTCTAACAGGTCGCGTTGGGTTTGCAGCTCTTCTTTCTGCTCGGCAAGCTGCTTGTTTACCTGCCGGTTTTTTTTGTTGGTGGCAACCAGAATACAAACCAGCGCTAAAGAAAGCAATATGATAACTGCCAGCGATGCAGATATAATGGTCTGGGTTAGTTTCTTTTTCTTAAGAAGGTCAACTTCAACCTGTTTCTG
Source organism: Bacteroidales bacterium (assembly GCA_046485045.1). GTDB lineage: Bacteria > Bacteroidota > Bacteroidia > Bacteroidales > UBA10428 > JAFGPL01. The sequence goes on along the minus strand of JAWOHT010000161.1, from coordinate 6,322 downwards.
GGCAACCTCATACTCGGTTCTTAAGTCTGCTATCTGCAGAATTTTTTCTTTGTTTATAATGCTGTCGCGAATGGATATATACTCAGCCTGGTATTTTAGCGCTTTTTTATAATCTCCTGCAGATTCATATAATTCTGAGAGTATTTTAGATGCATCGCGAACCTGCTGGGTGAGGCCGTAATCTAACGAAGAATTGAAACTGTAGAGGGCATTTCTTATAGCCTTATTCAATTCACCGTATTCCATGTATATTTTGGCCAATCCCAGTTGGTAAGATGCAATTGGATAAATGTCTTTATGTTTTTTCAACAAATCAATTGATGTTAAGAGATTTATTTCCGCTTGACGATAATTCCGGGTAATAATATAAGTAAGTCCTTTATTTCCTATACTATAGGCAATTCCTGAAGGATTATTTAGTTTTCTATATATAGCTTCAGAAATATCATAATATAACAGTGAAGAATCGGATTGTTCTGTATATAAGTATTCACTTCCAATATTAAAGTATATTGCAGCAAGTAAAGTACTGTCTTTTAGTTTTTGAAAGATATCCAATGCTTTGTTATAGTATTTCAAAGAATTCTTATGATCTTTTGTATATTGATATACATCACCTAAGGCAGTAAAAGCACAACCAATACCTCTTTGATAATTAATCTTTGCTGCTTCAGTAGCACAATTAAAAAATACTTGGGCAGCTTCGCTTGTTTTACCTTTTAACCTTAAAGCATTACCTTTTTGTAATAAACCTCTGTAAGCGTAAATTGGATTGAATTTTTTGGATGCAAGGTCAATTAATTCTTCAGCATATTTTAATGTTGAGTCAGGATTAGGATGATAATAGGATAAGTTATACATAATATCCATAAAATCAGAATCATTTTTATTTTTATGATTCAAATAAATACTGTATAAACTATCTGCTATTCTTTGATCCTGAGCCTGAATATCTATAGTTGAGAATAAAAAAAAAACTATCAAAAAGGCGATTAAAAACTTCATTAGTCTTTAATTTTTATTATTGGAGGAGCTGGATTGTTTCCGTTTTTGCCCGATTTATTATCTGGTTTATATGCTGCTTGTTCACATGCCGAATAATTAATGTGGTATGGGTATTCCCCTTTGGCATCCTTGCTTACAACTCCTTTCCATGCCATGCACCAGCCCTTGTAGGCGCCTTTTGAAAAAGGGTCTTTGTCTTTCGGGAAATCAATGCGGTTAACACTTTTTATGCCCGAACCTTTATCGCGTTTCCATACAATGAGGTCGCCGGGGGATACTTCTGTTACTAAACTGTCGTCCTTGCAATTTCTGTTTGAATCGCGCATGTGCAGGTGCCTTTTGCCGTCTCGCTCAATGACACTGAGGTAGATGGTAACTTTTGCCATTTTGGTTGGTTTTAAGATTAACTAATGTTGATAAAAAGATAAAAATAACACTTTTGAATCATATTGTAAAATAAGTGTTAAATATTTACACAGTAATAGGCATAAATCCAAAATATTGTGAGAGGGATAAAAAAAAGAGGCTGTCCAAAAAGTCAACTTTTTTGAAACCGTCATTGCAAATCCCGATTCATTGGAATGAAGCAATCCTCTCTTATTCAGTAGATTGCTTCGGTCGTGTCTTCTTTGCAATGACGTAACTTATTGACTTTTTGTACAGCCTATTTCTAATAGGCCTCAGATGATTGTACTATTTCTTCAGCACTGCTTTCATCACCTTCTCTTTATCAAGAGGTTTTACACAGAAGAACCAGTCATAACATTTCATATCTGATTTGCCATCCATCCTGTCTTTAGCCACCCCGCAAGAACCTGCCGGTGGAACGATAACATCGTCGCCTGGTCTCCAGTCGGCGGGTGTGGCAATTGAAAACTCATCTGCTGTCTGCAAGGCAACGATAACCCTGTATAGTTCATCAAAATTGCGTCCAAGGCTTAACGGGTAGTAAATAATGGTCCTGATAATCCCCTTCGGGTCAATTACAAATACAGCGCGTACTGCTTTGGTATTGCTTTCGCCGGGCATCATCATGCCGTACTTTTTGGCTACTTCCATGGTAATGTCCTCAATCAACGGAAATTTTACCTCCACATCTTTCATCCCTTTGTATTCGATCTTCTCTTTAATGGTACGCAGCCAGGCAATGTGGCTGTATAATCCGTCAACTGAAAGCCCTACAAGTTTGCAATTTGCATCGTTGAATTGTTTCTCCATAGATGCAAATGTCATAAACTCAGAGGTACACACGGGTGTAAAATCGGCAGGGTGGCTGAAAAGAATTACCCAGCTTCCTTTGTAATCGCCTGGAAAATTAATGTCACCCTGTGTTGTAACAGCTTTAAACTCTGGCGCTTTTTCGCCAATTCTCGGTAACGAAATAACTTGATTTTCTTCCATAATTATTAATTTTTAAATTTGAATTATTATTTATCTTGTGCGATTGTTGGCAGAATAAATCCCATTACAACGGTTCCGATAATACCAATTAAGATAACCAGAATTTTTATATAACCGGTGTGAATAAAAAGTGTCACCGAAGTAAGGATCATTATCCACATGAGTGTAATTGAATAAACCTTTACCCGCATTGTCAGCCCTTTTTCCTTTTGAAATTCAGTAATATACCTACCCAGGTGCCTGTTACTTATAAGTTTTGAATAAAGTTTATCTGAACTTCTGATATAAAGTCCTGCAGTGAGCAATATAAAAGGAGTAGTGGGAAGACCTGGTACAAAAATTCCAATGATACCCAGTCCCAGCGAGAGGGTTCCCAAAATAATCAATATGCCCCTGAATAAATGGTTCATACAGAACTCCTCTTTTTCTTGAACTTACCGATAATCTGAAGCTTCAATTCCTCTATTTCAAAATTCGGGATACTCTTTTTTTTAAAATAGTCAAACAAAAATTCATTCAGATCATTATCATAGTAATCTTCTATTTTGTCAGAATCTGAAATGTAGAGATGATGGTGATTGTTGGTTACAGCATCGTATCTCATAATGTCTCTATCGGTCTTAACCTTTTTAATAAGGCCTATATCCACAAAGGTTTCAAGAACTTTATAAACCGTACCAACTGCAATGTTAGGGTGGTTTTCTTTAATGAAGTTAATTACCTCCTCTGCAGTGGGATGATTGCATAATTTCACAACCGCTTCATAAACTGTAATTCTTTGCGGTGTAACTTTTAATCTGTTTTTTACCAGTATTTCCCGAACTTCAGAAGTGTTCATAAAGGAATAAATATTAAATAAGAATTATTCTTATAAAAGAATGTATAAATTTACGATATTAAATAGAGAAAGTCAAATTATTCCCTGATTAATTTAGCAAATGATAATTCAGAATTTTATAACTAATATGAGTATCTGAGTAGTTACAATATTTAATGAGGATGATGATGGGAGCATGTCTCACCCGAATCGCTCACATTACCTTGCAGGTAGGCATTAACGACTTCGTTTACACTGCCTGTGCACCCGCGGATTACCTTAATGCCGGCTGCACCGATTTTATTTACGGCACCTTCTCCCATATTTCCGGCAAGCAGAATGGTTACCCCAAAATTCCTGAGAACGGAAGCTATATCAGACTTACAGCCACATCCTTGTGGTGACGGGAGTAGTTCTGTTTTTTCAATCGTGCTGGCCTCTGAAATAGTGAAAATGGTGTAATATTCACAATGTCCGAAATGTTCGTCGATCTTGTTGTTACGTGTTGGTAATGCTATTTTCATATATTACGGTTGTTTGTAAATTTCTATATGAGAAATGACAGATAAATTTATTACATTAATATTACTTATTCTTAAATAAGAACAATTCTTATTTTATTTAGTTCTTTCCGGTATTATTTTTCACGGGGATAGTACCATGCACTCAGCCCGCCTTCCATCAGCTTAACATTTTTATAACCGTGGGCTTGCAAAAGAACGGCTGCCTCATATCCCCTGAGTGAAATTTTACAATATGTAATAATCTCTTTATTCTTATCAGAAGGCAACTCACTAAGACGCTTTCGCAACATACCTATCGGTATTTGTGTTTCTCCCACTCCCAGGCGCATTGCTTCATATTCATCGGCGCCGCGTGTGTCCAAAAGGAATATATCTTCTTTTTTGTCAATTTTTTCTTTCACCTCTTTTACTGATATGCCTTTGAACAATCCCCTCATTTTATTTTGCATGATATGGGCCGTGGCAATACTGTGATCTATGGCAAGGGAAAAGGGTGGGGCATATGGTAAATCAGCGTTTACCATATCATCAACTGTAAGGTTTCCCTTGATTGCTGTAGCCCAAATAGCAATCTGCTTGCTTACATCGCCCGGGCCAACACACTGGGCTCCAAGAATTTTCCCTGTTTTCTTTTCAACCACCAATTTTGTAACAAGGAGTTTTCCCTGCATAAATCCTGGTTTATCGGGACTCGCGTTTACCACGGTTACAACATCTTTTTCGGCATTGGCTGCCCAGCATTCAGACAACCCTGTTGCACCTACATGATAATCGAATACTTTACAAATTCCGGTTTGTATAGTACCGGGAAATTTCACTTTATTGCCAAGAATTGCATTTTCACCTGCTACGCGGCCTTCAAGGTTAGCCAGGTCGCCATAAGGTGCGAGAACATTATTTTCTGTAATGATGTTTTTTATCTCTGTGCAATCACCTACGGCATAGATGTCTGCGTCGGATGTTTGCATATAGTCGTTCACAAGTATTCCACCTAACTTGCCAATGGAAAGGCCTGCATCTTTAGCGAGCATGGTATTGGGAATAACACCTATTGCGACTACAGCCAGTTCACATGGAATTTCGGTGCCGTTCTGAAGTTTTACAGCTGTAAGTTTATTATTTTCTCCGATAAATTTGGCAACACCATTGCCAGTAATCACGTTGGCTTTTGTCTTAACATAATTTTCTACAAGTTTTGCCAGTTCATAATCAAGAAAAGCAAGTAACTGAGGAAGAAGTTCGATAACCGTTATTTCAATTCCGGCCAGATTTAAAGCTTCGGTGGTTTCTATTCCTATCAGTCCGCCACCAATTACCACTGCTTTATTAATTTTTCTTTCATCACGTATTTTTCTCAGGTAATCGGCATCCTGCATCGATTGCAGCGTTGTTATACCTTCGAGGTCAATTCCTTCTATGGGAGGAAGTTTTGGATGGGCACCTGTTGCAATTATTAGTTTATCATATTCAATAACTCCGCTTTCACCGGTTAGTAAATCTTTATATTCGACATTTTTTTCAGTCCGGTTAATCCTGATTGCTTCAGTATTCACTTTTGCAATTATTCCTTTGGCATTCCAGTAAAATTTCGGATCGCGGACAACTCCTGTCGGCGTACTTAATAACATGTTTCTGTCGTCGAAAAATCCTCCGATATAATAAGGATATCCGCATGAGGCCATAGAAAGGTCAGGACTTTTCTGTATCAGGGTGATCTCTGCAAATTCATCCATTCTTCTTGCTCTTGCAGCAGCTTTTGGTCCTGCAGCAGATCCTCCGATTACTACCATTCTTTTGTTCATATTATCAACTTTATAATGAAGATGTAAAAGTAACTATTTTATTTAAATGAACATATGTTCTTTTTTAATTTATTACCTTTGTAAATAAAACATAAAATGGGTTTGACAAGGAAAATAACTTTTCGTACTTTGTTGTTGATTTATATGGCATTATGCCTTATTTCAACCACAGGGTGCAGCAAGCAGAAAAAATATAAATCTGTTCCCTGCCCGTGTGAAAAAAGGAACCGCTGATTAAAAAAAGAATGCCAAACAGAAGAAGATACAGAAGAGTAACAATGCCTCCACCGATGGAAGGATTTAAACCATTCGGGGTGCCTATGCGTGATCTTGATTCGGTTGTGCTTCTTTTCGAGGAATATGAAGCCATCAGGCTGGCAGATTATGAAAATCTCACACAAGAAGAGGCTGCGCTTAAAATGAATATTTCACGTCCTACTTTTACAAGACTATATGACAAGGCCAGGAAGAACATCGCAAAGGCTTTTATAGAGGGCAAGGCAATTTTTATTCAGGGAGGTACTTATATTACAGATGATTACTGGTACAGGTGCCATAATTGTCACGAAACCATGATTACCATGAAACCTGTAAATGCCTGCAGAAAATGCGATTCTGAGGATATTATGCAGCTAAATGACAAAAAAGATGAAGAGTAATTGCAAAGACGACGAATTTTGTATTTGTGTGCATTGCAATACCAGAATTCCTCACTTAAAAGGAGTTCCATGCAGGGAAAACAAATGCCCGGATTGCGGTAAAATTATGTTTAA
>JAWOHT010000148.1:0-23173 GCA_046485045.1 Bacteroidales bacterium | reverse complement strand
AATATTACATCCGGTTTGGGAAAAAGCAACCCCAAATGCCTTCTCCTTGTACCTTTAATCTCTGAGAACGAACTTTACGGTGTTATAGAATTAGCCTCATTTAATCCCCTAAGCCAGCACGAACTGAACTTTGTTGAAAGAGTGGCCGAAAACATTGCAGCCACAATTGCTTCTGTTCGTACTAATGTGCGTACCACAAAACTTCTCGAAGACTCACGCGAACGCACCCAGGCTATTGCTGCACAGGAAGAAGAGATGAGGCAAAACATGGAAGAACTTCAGGCCACACAAGAAGAACTGGCAAGACAGGCCGATAAATTCGTGAAGCTTGAAAATACCGTAAACCATACCATGATCAGGGCAGACTACAACGTCGACGGATATTTGCTTTATGCCAACACCAAATTCCTTAAAAAACTCGAATACATCAAAAATGAAGAGGTCGAAGGCAAACATCTTAATCTGTTTATTAGCGAGAAAGACAAAGAATGGTTCAGCCAGTTATGGGACGACCTTGCCAACGGAGGAAGACATTACGAAGGGTATATGAAGCATATTACCAAAAACGGTAAAGACCTGTGGACTATGGCAACTTATACCTGTATTAGGGGAGAAGACGGCGCTGTGGAAAAAATATTGTTTCTGGCTATTGATACCACCGAACATAAGAAGCAAAGCCTGCGTCTCGAAAGTATCGTAGATGCAGTTGATAAATCAAGCATTAAACTTGAAATGGGCAGTAATGGCAGCATTGTTGAATATAACGACAACATGCTGTATATCTTTGGCTATAACGAAAAAGAGGCAAAAAACCTTACCATTTTTGACCTTATAAATCTGCTTGAAATTGAAAATTTCAATAACAAATGGGATACAGTGGTAAAAGGAATTGCTTTTCAGGGACAGTTTAAAATGAGGTCGAAAACAGAAGACATCCTTTGGTTGCGCGGAGCTTTCAATGCACTTTATGACATGTATGGCGATGTAACAAGAATCGTGTTTATAGGCCATGATGCTACCAACGAAAAAATGATGGATATCGAATTGCGGCAGCAAACCGAAATTCTTAAAAAGCAGGAAAAGATGCTTCGTGAATCTGAAAGGGAGCTTAGCAAAAAATTACGCGAAGCAAGGATAGAAATGCAAAATCAGTATAAAGAAATAGAAAAAATAAAAATCAGAAATGAAAAGACCCTTGAAGGGGCACTTGATGCAATATTTACCATTGGCAACGATAATAAGATTATTTTCTTTAACAAAGCAGCAGAAGAACTTTGGGGCTATAAAAGAGAAGAAGTGATCGGTCATGATGCAGCAATACTTTTCAATGCAATGATAATTGAAGAAGATGAATTTCTGATAAAATTCATTGAACCCGGAAGCAATAAAATTGTTGGTGTTAGAAAGGAAATAAAAATTACTGCCAAATCGGGTGAGGAAAAACCTGTTCTTATTTTGTTGTCGAATGCTCAGGTTGATAAAGAAAACACCTATACAGCTTTTATACAAAACATTGAAGTAGAACTTTTTTAGCAATAGTTTTTTCTTAAAACCGGTAATTATAAAGTAAGCATGCGGTTTAATAAAAGAAAATCGGAACTTAATATACTTAGAAACAAGGTATCTGAACTCGAACTGCTGAACACGCAGCTTTTGAATAAGGTACACAACAACCCGGAGATTAATAAGGTATCCGGATGGCATAACAATAAACCCGATGATATAATTGAAATAGAAAACATTGGTGCAGCAATATTTAATTCGGCAAATGAGACCATCGGGCTATCTTCAATTGCACAGAAATATCTTGGACTAAAAGGCAATACTCCTGAAATCGCCCTTGATGATTTTTTCAATTTAATTTCACCAGATGACAGGACCGCTTTTCAGAAGGTTTTCGAAGAATTGGCCGATACCGACAGAACAGTTAACATTGAATATAAAATTATTCGTTCAGACCAGGAGCGCGAAGTAAAATATATAGCTTCAAAATTCAGGTTAATTGAAAAAGATGGTCAAAACAGGTTGGTTTTATTTACCCTTGTTGATATTACAAAGCATGAAAAGACAAGGAAAGAACTATTACGTATAAAGGAAAAAGCTGAAGAATCAGAAAAATTCAGGAACATTTTTTTATCGAATATTTCGCGTGAAATACGCATTCCAATGAATTCAATCATGGGCTTTGCAGAGTTGCTCACCATTGGTAATATTGCGCCGCATGACAGAGATGATTACATTAAGATTATTAAACATCAGAGCAACCTGCTATTTAAACTTATTGACGATATTTCCGAGATTGCCCGGTTCGAATCGGGCGAAGTTAAAGTAAACAAATCGGTATGCAACCTCAACCTGCTGCTTAACGAAATTCTTGGAACATTTAACCAGCAGAAAAAAGCTTACAAAAAAGAGAATCTTGAGCTCAGGCTAAATATTCCCGCGGGGAAAGGGCTTTTGTGCTTTACAGACTCGGGCAGGTTGCACCAGTTGCTTTCGAACCTTATCGGCAATTCAATTAAATTTACCGAGAAAGGATATGTGGAGTTTGGTTATGCTAAAGAAGATGACAAAAGCATAAGATTTTTTGTAAAAGATACTGGAATTGGTTTAACTAAAGACGAACAAAAACAGATTTTCGACCGGTTTAAATTTCATGAAGAGACTATTACAAAAAAATACGAAGGCACAGGACTGGGGCTCACTATAGCCAAAGGTATTGTAAAATTGCTCGGGGGAAGGATATGGATAGAATCTGAGCCAGACAGGGGTACCACCATGTTTTTTACCATTGAATACGAAGAAATGCCACAAGACAACATACTGGCCTTATCTGAGAACGAAACCACAGAGCATCCGGTAAGCTGGAAAGATAAACTGATACTGGTGGTAGAAGATGATGATATCAACTACAAATTTATTGAAGCCGTGCTGGTTGGAAATCAGGCCCGGGTAATAAGGGCACACAATGGTATACAGGCAATAGAGCTTTGTAAGTCAATCAACAAAATAGAATTGATTTTGATGGACATAAAAATGCCCGAGATGGATGGTTTTGAGGCCACAAGGCAAATAAAATTGCTCAACCGCAATATTCCAATCATTGCCCAAACAGCCTTTGCTATGCCCGAAGATCGCGAACGTTGCATGAGGGCGGGCTGCGATGATCATATTGTAAAACCAATCGAAGTTGAAAACCTGCTAAGTAAAATCAACAAATTCTTTAACCGGTAGTGTTTTTACTTTTAAATTGATAATTCAGAAAACAACCTGCAAAAACTCATAAAAAGATCTTGTAAAAAGTCTTTTACAGCTGGTCAGAAAAGAAACAAATGTACAACTACATAAAGCGAACTATAAAAGCTTTGTTGCCTGACAGATTTTTATTCAGGGTAGAACCTCTTTTGAGAAAGTTTTACTATCAGTTCTACAGGGGCGACCGTTATTACTGTAGTCTTTGCCGCAAGAAGTTGCATAAATTTGTTGACTTAAAAGACGGTGACAGGCTTTGTCCCTTTTGCGGAAGCCTTTCAAGGACAAGGCGATTGTGGGAAATATTGAATTCCGGTTTCCTGAAGCAGGGAATAACCATATTGGATTTTTCCCCGCACCGGGCTCTATACCATAAACTAAAGAATGATCATACAATTTGTTACCACGGTACAGATATTTCAGGCAACTTCTTGTCAGATTTTCAATATGATATCACCAATATTGACACAGAAGACGAAACATTTGACCTGATAATATGCTATCATATACTTGAACATGTTGAAAGCGATATTCAGGCTATGAACGAATTGTACAGGGTTTTAAAAAAAGGAGGATCGGCAATCATTCAGACCCCTTTTAAAGAAGGAGAAATATTTGAAAACCCTGAAATTAATTCAGAAACAGAACGATTGAGGCACTTCGGCCAGGAAGACCATGTACGCATATACTCGGCAGAGGGTTTGAAAAAAAGGCTGATTAGCTGTGGTTTTAAAGTCAACATCAATCATTATACAGATATGCAGGATAGTAGACCTGGCCTGAATACAACTGAAAAGGTGCTGATATGCACCAAATAGGCTCAGCCGAAAAAGAACACTTCACTATTCCAGATAGGTATAGCCATATAACCCCGAACGGTAATTGGAAAGAAACTCTTTACCTTCCTGCATGGTAATGGTACCGGCTTTAACCGAGGATGTTACCCATGTTTCGACTTTGCGTACCATCTTTTTCGGGTTGTACTGAACATAATCCAGTACCTCTGCAACCGACTCTCCGTCGATCACCTGATCTATTTTATATCCGTCTTCGTTTACCGATACATGTACTGCATTGGTATCGCCGAAAAGATTGTGCAAATCACCGAGTATTTCCTGATAGGCCCCGACCAGAAACACCCCCAGGTAATAATTCTCTTTGGCTTTAAGTTCGTGCAATGGCAGGCTGTGTGAATAATTGCGTGTAGAGATAAAGTTGTCAATTTTTCCGTCGGAATCACACGTTATGTCGTGCAATGTGGCAGCAACATTTGGCTTTTCATCAAGCCGGTGAATCGGAATAATCGGAAAAATCTGGTCAATGGCCCAGGAATCGGGCAGTGACTGGAATAGTGAAAAATTGCAGAAATACTTATCCGAAAGCATTTTCGACAGTTGCCGCAGCTCATCGGGCAAATGTTTTGATTTACCGGCCATCTTGTAAACCTCGCGTGCTATAGACCAGAACAAGCGTTCGGTCTGGGCGCGTGTTTTCAGGTCGATGAGCCCGAGGCTGAAGCGATCAAGGGCCTCTTCCCTTATCTGTTCTGCATCGTGCCACGACTCAAGCATTCGTGGCTGGTTCAACAGTTCCCATATCTTGAATAATTCCCTTACCAATTCATGATCATTTTCTCCTGCAACCTCTTCTTCGTTCCAACATGGAAGCGAAGCTGTTTCAAGCACTTCGAAAACCAAAACCGAGTGATGGGCAGCAAGAGAACGGCCCGACTCGCTGATGATATTCGGGTGCATCAGGTTCTTTTTATTGCAGGCATCCACAAAAGTGCTTACCGAGTCGTTCACATATTCCTGTATGCTGTAATTGATACTACTCTCGCTGTTTGATGATTTCGAACCATCATAATCAACGCCAAGACCCCCGCCGATATCAACAAAATCAATCTTGAAGCCCATCTCCGAAAGTTGCACATAAAATTGTGATGCTTCACGAAGTGCATTTTTTATCCTTCTTATCTTGGTAATCTGACTTCCAATATGAAAATGAATGAGTTTAAGGCAGTCTTTCATATTATTTTTTTCAATAAAGTCAATAGCATCAAGCAGTTCGCTCGAACTAAGCCCAAACTTGCTTACATCGCCGCCCGATTCTTCCCATTTTCCGCTGCCGGCGCTGGCAAGTTTTATCCTTATGCCAATATTTGGCTTAATTTTTAACCTTCTTGATACCGAGGCAATAAGTTTCAACTCGTTTAATTTTTCTACAACCAGAAAAATCCTTTTGCCCATTTTTTGCGCCAGGATAGCCAGTTCTATATAGTCTTCATCTTTATACCCGTTGCATATTATCACAGAGTCGGTTTCGGTATTCACTGCCAGCACAGCGTGTAATTCAGGTTTGGAACCTGCCTCAAGTCCTATGTTAAATTTCTTGCCATGGCTCACAATTTCTTCAACTACCGGGCGCATCTGATTGACCTTTATAGGGTATATAATGAAATTCTGGCCTTTGTATACATATTCTTCTGCAGCCGATTTAAAACAATCAGAAATGGTTATAATCCGGTCATCAAGTATATCGGTAAATCTTATCAATAAAGGCGTTGAAACATCCAGAAGCTGAAGCTCGTCAATAAGCTCTTTTAAATCTACCGAACTGCTATTCTTTTTCGGGGTAACAATCACATTGCCTTTTTCGTTGATCGAAAAATAATTAATTCCCCATCCTTCAATACTGTATAAATCCTGTGAATCTTCAATGCGCCATTTTCTCATTTCTGTGCCAGTTTATAACATTAAGTAAACCGTGTAAAATTAATGGATGTTTTATTCAAAATGCAATTTAAAACCGTAAATGAACAAAATTGCAAATGAAATGATTACCTGTGAATTTTAAAAGCTTTTTTATGAAAGATTGTAATAATTTTGACCTGTCGTAACACCTTTTCTGTATTTTTCATCCGGCTTTATATCATTATGCCTGCCTGCAACACTAATGAGCTGACATTTTGTGTTTGGATACTGATTATTAAATATCTGTTAAATAATGTTTTGAATAATTTTTTTATATTTGTCCTGTCATCTGAAACGATCATAATTTTGGGCAAAATAATGTCAGAGATGTTGTTACATTTCAGATTATTTAGCAAAACAGGTAAGAAATATTTGCAATTACGATAACTAACCCAATAAAAATACTAATTAAGGAGGAAAAGAAATGGCAGTGAAAAAAACTACCAAAAAAATCACCCGCGTTGGCAATGATGGTTCATCTGAACATTCAACAAGTGGTAAAAGGCCTTTTGTGGCAAGTGAAGAGAGTAAATCAAAAGCTAAAACATTTCGCTTAATCGCGATTGTCTCATGGATTGTTGCTATTGGAATAGAAGCTGTTGCAATACTTCAGCTCAGAAAACCTGAAATTAACACCACTTTACTGATAGTTTTAATTGCAGGGGCATTGATTTTTGCTGTGATAGGTTCACTGCTCTGGAAAAAAGCAAACAGGCTTGACCCGGCTTCAGAGAAAGATAAAATAAAATTCTTTATTCAGAATCAGTTAGGCCTTATAATCAGCATTATTGCCTTTCTGCCGCTTGTTATCCTAATTTTCACCAACAAGAACATGAGCGGGAAACAAAAAGGACTTGTTGGTACCATTGCCGTTGCAGCTCTTGTTATTGCAGGTCTTTTTGGCATTGACTTCAATCCACCGTCAATAGAACAATACACAGAACAGACAGAAGAGGTAAAAACGCTGAATGACGGCGTAAACCATGTTTACTGGACAAAATTTGGTAAGAGTTACCATATTTTCCAGGACTGTTCTTACATTAACACCGACAGAACCGCTGAAATTTTTGAAGGTACGGTTGCACAGGCCAGGGAGCTGAAGAATATTACCGATCTTTGCGACAGATGTGAGAACAGGGCTAAGAAAGAACAGGGGCCTGAGGAAGAATAATGTTCAATCTTTTAATTACAAATATATTTTCCAGGCTTAATTTACGTTTTGGGACAGGTATTCATTTCATAAATTTGGTTTAAATTGCTCTCACGTTAATCCTTTCAAACGTAAAACATGCCAATGGCCGACTACCACGATATACTTCAAAAAGTCTGGGGTTTCAGGCAATTCAGGCCTTTGCAGGAAGACATCGTTAAGTCGGTGCTTGCCGGTCGTGACACCCTTGCCCTTATGCCTACCGGCGGAGGAAAATCTATTACTTTCCAGGTGCCGGCGCTTACCATGGAGGGCATTTGCATCGTGATTACCCCGCTTATAGCACTTATGAAAGACCAGGTAGAGAGGTTGAACAAGCTCGAAATAAAAGCGCAGGCCATCTTTTCGGGTATGACCTATGATGAAATCAACGTAGCGCTGAATAACTGTATTTACGGCAATTACAAGTTTCTGTATATTGCCCCCGAACGCATCGGATCGGAGTTGTTTATTGCCAGATTTCAGAATATGCCTGTTAACCTAATCGCTGTTGACGAGGCACATTGTATCTCGCAGTGGGGATACGACTTCAGGCCATCATACCTTAAAATATCAAACCTGAGAAAATATTTCCCGCAGGTTCCGGTACTTGCCCTTACGGCAACAGCCACATCGCCCGTGGTCGAAGATATTCAGGAAAAACTTCAGTTTGGGGCAAAGAATTTACTCAAACAAAGCTTTGAGCGAAAAAACCTTACCTACGCGGTGAGGCATTCAGAGAACAAGCAGAAAGATCTGCTTGATATAATTAAAAAAATCAATGGCAGTGGCATCGTGTATGCCCGAAACCGCAGAAAGTGTAAAGAATTAGCTGTTTTTCTTAAACAAAACAAAATTTCAGCCGATTATTATCATGCCGGGCTCAAACATGAGGTGCGCGCGCAGCGGCAGGAGAGCTGGACCGAAGGACGAACAAACGTAATTGTGGCTACCAATGCCTTTGGTATGGGCATAGATAAGGCCGATGTAAGGCTGGTAGTACATATTGATATACCCGATACTATTGAGGCTTATTTTCAGGAGGCGGGACGTGCAGGTAGAGACGGCAACCAGGCTTATGCCATCCTGCTGTTTGCCTCTTCTGATAAAAACATTGCCAGCCAGCGTATTGCGGCCAATTTTCCCGATCTTGACACCATAAAAAATGTGTACCAGGCAGCTTGCAACCACTGTCGTGTTGCAATCGGAGGGGGAAAGGGCATGTCGTTCGATTTCAACCTGGCCGATTTTACAACACAATTCAGGTTTAACCCTTTCCAGGCATTCAGCAGCCTGAAAATTCTTGAGAGAGAGGGGTATATTGAAGTCACCGATGAAATGAACAATCCTTCGCGCATAAAATTTCTGCTTTCGCGCGATGACTTATACCGGTTTCAGGTAGCCAATGCCAAATTCGATGCCTTTATAAAACTGGTACTCCGCTCTTATACCGGTATATTTACCGATTATACCGGTATTGATGAGCTGATGCTGGCCAAAAGGGCCGGTGTGGATGTAGATGTTGTATTTCAATACCTTAGCAGGCTCAATGCCCTGAAGGTAATCCGCTATATTCCCCAGCGAAAAACACCGTTGCTGATATTTAACGAAGAACGCCTTGACGATAAATCGCTTTACATTTCAAAAGAAAATTACAGGGACAGGAAAGAACGATTTGCAGCCAATCTCGAAGCCATGCTGAATTACACACAATCTGCCGACAAATGCCGCAGTGTAATGCTGCTTGAATATTTCGGGGAAAAAAATGCAGAAGCCTGCGGCCAATGCGATGTTTGTAAAAGAAAGAAAGAAAAAGAACTTGGCAGCCAGGAGTTTGAAATGATGAAGGAGGAAATAGAAGCCATTGTAAAAATGGAACCCATAAGCCTCAATAACCTTGTAGACAAAATACCCTTCAACAAAAAGAAACTTATTCAAACCATCCAGTGGATGCTCGATAACGGCAACCTGCAATATAATAACGATTACAATCTGGTGTGGGGGAAGGGGTGAATTGATAATGCAGTTATTGTGCAGTTTTCAAATTGCTTTTCTTGATGATTGGATATATTCGCATAGAATTACTATTTTTACAAAAAATAACAGAGATGTCGGATATTAGTATTAAATACAGCTCTGGAAAATTGAACAATGTTAGTAGATGCAGGTATTTTTGTAGCTGTTCATGTGAAAGCTTATCTGAAATATTTTTGATATGTTATTGTAAAATCCTTTTAAATAGATTAAAATAATTTTTCCCGATTAGAATAATATATACGAAAATAAAAAACACAATTCTAAGTGTTATTTTAATAGGGAATGATTTGAAATTTATATAATGATTAAGACAAAAATCAATTATTAATAGCAAAAATAAATATGCAATTGATTTTATAAATAAATTACTTCCAATGAATTTAAAAATTTTAATTTTTGCTTTTTGGAACAACAAAATTGTTAAAATCAGGTAGGAAAATAAAGTTGTCATTGCTGCAATTTTATATCCATAAATTGGTATAAAAACTATGTTTAATATAATATTTATTGA
The DNA here is from genome assembly GCA_046485045.1 of Bacteroidales bacterium. Classification (GTDB taxonomy): domain Bacteria; phylum Bacteroidota; class Bacteroidia; order Bacteroidales; family UBA10428; genus JAFGPL01. Next base: position 13,431 of record JAWOHT010000148.1, on the reverse strand, counting down.
AGCGGCAATTAATGATACTACCATCAAGGTTTTTAATTTGTTTTTAAATTTTAATTTTACTTCAGAATAAAAGCCTATTCCAAAAAAGAAAGAACTTAAAAATATATATGGTAAAATATTCCAAGCCTCTCTGAATTTCTCGCCCAATAATAAGAATGCGATATCTTTTGAAAAAATTGAAAATAAAATAACTATAGGAAAGAAAATAGCAAAAGATATTGCAACTAAACTAATTAGCAATTCATCGGAGCCATTAGGATTCTTAGTTAATTTTTTAAGCAGAATGGGGTTAATAACAGAGTTGAATGTTGCAAATAAAGCAGCAATTGTTATTTGTCCAATGTTATAAGTTTGGTTATATATTCCTACTTTTTCGTTGTTTGAAACAATAGCAATAATAAACCTATCACTTGATATTAATAAAAAAAGACCTATGTTATATAGTAGATTTGCCGATCCATATTTTATAAATCTTAAAATGTGTTTTAGAATTCCCGTGAAGTTATAGTCTATTTTATTTTGCAAATTTTCAAATATTACAGGTAGTAGAAAAAGTATATTTCCACAAATCTGTGAAATAAAAAAAGCTTCGATGGAATAATTAAATACAAAAGTTAATGCAAGTAGTATTAAAAATGAAAATAAGGCCCTGAAGGTATTTAGTAAATTAAAGAATTTAGCTCTTCCTTCTAGTCGAATCGGGACATAGAATGTATTATAAATTTCATTTGTTAAAGCAAAAATGAATCCCCACACTATAAGTTTCTTTGCATTTTCATCTTGAGTGAAATAATACCAGATTGAACAAGAAATTGCTAAGACTAATAAAACAAAGAAATAAAGAGCGAAAATTGTGGTTTTATAAAGACTTATTTTTCCAGAATTTTTATATTTAAAATAATATCTCCATGCGTTGTTGGTTATACTTTGATAACTTATTGCAGAAATATAAGTAAATGAAATATAAATTAATGAGTATAAACCATATTGTTCGGGACTAAAAATTCTGGTATAAATTGGTGATCGTATAAATAAAACCATCATTGGTAATCCAGTACCAATTAAATACCATATAAGATCATAAGTGAATTGTTGTTTTTTATTTTGCACTTTATAAATTAGAATGTTTTAAAAAATATCGTAGTTTTTCGATTTATAAAAGCCAAAGGACTGATCCCGGTAAAGTTGATCTTTTTAAAGCCCAGGTTTATTAAGTGATTAATTCCATCCTGATATTCAATTCTATCTGAATCATCCAAGACAATAAGACCATCTCCTTGAATCTTATTTGCAGCTATTTTAATACAATTTACACGTCTTCTACCATCAATTACAATAAGATCTAATTTTTCATCTATGGTTAGTAATGTCTCTTCGTATTCAATATCTAATTTTTTATTGAAAACAATTATATTGTCCTTTTTATCTAGTTTTAATTTAGTTACCCAGTCAAGATCATGTTCGACACAAAAAACCTTTTTTACCCGATTAGAAAAGAATAGAGTTGAGTATCCACTACCAAATTCAAAAACAGTCATTTTTTCATTTAAATAATCTTTAAGGAAGTTAATATATGGATAGGGAGCCCAAGGAATTGGTTCTCCGTTTTCATCAATACACTCTTTCCGTTTCAGTGACTCGAACCAGCCTATTTCAAGTAAATATCCATTGTGCATAAATGATAGTAATAATCTGGAAAGAGAAATATTTCTTATGTAATTAATGATTTTTCCGATATCGGTTTTGGGTGTTTTTTGCATACTTAATAATATTTTGGCTATTCATTATTATAGAGAGTCAATAATTTTAACTCTTCGTTTTTCCAATTATACTTTTCGAAAGCTGCTTTTTTGGCGTTCTCACTCATTGTATTGTATCTTTTACTATTAGTGAGCAACTGAATTATTGCATCACTAATCATTTCGATAATTTCAGGATCAACTAAAATACCTGCTTCAACAGGTTTTATGAATTTTGAAATTGGAGGCAAATCACTACCAATAACAGGCAAGCCAAAGGCCATATATTCAAACTGCTTGATAGGTATGTTTTTTAAATATTTAGGGATTGGTAACAAAAGTACAAGACCAATTTTACTTTTACTTAGGTACATCTTTACTTCCTGATACGGCACCCATTTTTTATATTCTACATTTGAATCAAGAGATAAATCTTTAATTAACCGAATCATTCTGTTATCAAAATACTTATCATAGGTCATACCCAATAATAATAATCTGATATTTGGAAATTCCTTCTTACAAAGTGCAACAGCTTTTAAAATATTAAGAATTCCCCGATACTCAGTTAATCCTCCTATATATATAAGATCGTATATCTTGTCTACTTGTTCGTATTCTGATTCTGGGAAAAGACTTGTGAAATTATAAATTACTTTCACTTTTTCTTTACTGAAAATTCCTGTAAACTTATCATATAAAGCATCATCAAAAACAACTATATGGTCGGCAAGTGCAGAATTTCTGATCTCCCATTTTTCAATATAAAAAGCATAAATTCGTTTTAATAGGTTAAAAAGCAGGTTGCTTTTATTGTAATCTCTTATCTTATCGGGGTAACTTTCATGTATACAATATGTTATCTTTGAGTTTAATTTTGATTTCTTAAACCAGTTTATAAGTTTTGAGGATTTTAAGTCGTGAATAGTGTAATAATCAGAATTTAGATTTTTGGCTGTCTTAAAAATGTTTCTGTAAAGTTGATTTCTAAAAAAAATATTTCGAATTAAAATATCGATATATACGTTGTTACTATATTTATTCCTAACCAGTGTAATTAGTCGAATCCCATGTTCAGATATAGTATCTGACGATTTATCTCCAATACCAATGTGAATCACATTATATCCATGTTCTTTTAGCGATAAACATTCCTTCCAGTATATTCTGTCATCATAGAGGCCATGCATATCAGATAGCATGCATATCATTTTAGGTTGGGTCATATTTAAGTATCCTTATATTCAGGCAAATACTACTCTAAAGTTGTAAAATCAATCTCTTCCGTATGTCCGGTTTCCGAGAGCCTGCCGTTTTCGCATTTCAGGGTGCGGGCGCTGTATTTTTTCAGCAGGGTGTAGTTGTGGGTGGCCATTATCACTGCCCTGCCCGAATTACTTATTTCAAAAAGAATTTTGATGATAGATTCCGAAGTCTCTGGATCTAAATTGCCCGTGGGCTCATCGGCCAGTATAATATCGGGGTTGTTGAGCAATGCCCTTGCTATCACCACGCGCTGTTGTTCACCGCCCGAAAGCTGGTGTGGCATTTTATAGTGTTTGTGTTCAAGGCCGGTTTTTTCAAGTACTTCGGTTATACGCGCATCCATCTCTGCATTGTTTTTCCAGCCGGTAGCCTTCAGCACAAACAGCAGGTTGTCGTACACCGAGCGGTCTGTCAGCAGTTGAAAGTCCTGGAAAACAATCCCCAGCCTGCGCCTGAGCGCGGGCACCTGCTTTGTCTTAAGCTGTTCGAGTTGAAATCCTGCCACCTCTGCAGTCCCCTCTTTCAGGGGCAATTCGGCATTAATGGTCTTGATAAGGCTTGTCTTACCGCTGCCTACCCGGCCGATAAGGTAAACAAACTCGCCCTTGTCAACCTTAAAAGATACATCTGACAGTACGAGGTAGTCGTCCTGGAATATTGAAGAGTTCTGAAAATTTATGATTGTGTTCATAAGAATACTCGATTACAAATATAAATTACTTTTCACCGGTTTTCAAGAGAATGCTTTCAATCAGTTTATCATCTAACCATACATCTTTTTCTTTTAATTCATAGAGGAGAGGTTTCACCTGACCTATTATTCCTTTTGACTTGGCTTTCAAAAGTAAGCCTACAGTTCCAGTCACTTTTAAACCAGCATGTTTTGCATGAAAGCGTCCTAATTTTTCATCAACAATAATTAGATTTGCCCCTATTTCAGTAGCAAGAATTATTGCTTCAGCCTCACCTGCATCTAATTCCAAAAAGTATTTTAATGCAGTTTTATCCTGTATTTTCTGAATTGTAATCCAGTCTATCTTTGATAGATCCTGATAATATCCTTTGTTTTTACCATTGCTAATTTCCTGGTAAACGGCTTCCGGTATAAAAATCTTTTTATATAATTCTTTTAATAAATCTAACTTGGATAGTTTTAACAGGCATATAATGGGAGTTGTATTTGATACTACTTTTTCAGGCATTGGCTAAATCATTATCAATCTCTGCGATGGTTGAATAACCGAAAGGTGAAACCTGGTATCTTGAAGCTGATTCGAGAAAATCCACTCTCGATATTCCAAGCACCTTAGCAGCTGTACCGGAAGAGATTTTGCCCAGTTCAAAGAGTTTAACAAGCGAACTCATCCTGATCTCCTTTTCAAATTCCTTTTCATTCATTTTAAGTGAATTAGCCAAAGAAACCGGATACGATATATTTATTTGCCGTTGCATACATAGAATTTATTTTCAAAGATAATCATATTATGTAAATCTACAGATCAGGAATAAAGGTTTGAACTTTTCATCAAAATGAAAATGAGATTGAGTTATTGTTTGGATAGTGAAAAATCACGCAAATTAAAGTCCGAAAGAAAAAAACAGAACTCCTGGAGGCTGTTTGAAAAGGGTATGACCCCTAAATCCTGTAAGGGGACTTGCCTGATGCAATAGAGTTGTATTTGCCCCATCAAAGAGACTGTTCCGTTTTATCAGAGGGATTGGGTTTCACTGATAGTTCTTGTGCAACCTTACAACTAAAGTTTTAATAAACCAATATTCATTACAAGGTTAAAATTGTTTTATCAGAATGGGTATAACTTTGAATACTCTTTTTGTTTACAATTATCAAAAATCTGTTAATCAAAATCAAATAAATTCGCCCTTCCATCGTTTTTAATCTGTAATTTTATCATAATATTAAAAATATACAGATGACCATCAGAAAACTAATTACCGGTTTAATAATTTTACAAGCCGGTCTTATGGCATGGGGGCAGCAATCGGCTTATCTTATTGCACAAGATGATTACTACGAAACTGCAATGGCGTTTTATGAAAAAGGCAATTACGGCACTGCCAAGGAATTTTTTCTTAAGGCAGCCGGCAATGAAGCCTATGATAAAAATTCCGAGGTAAGGGCGCGTTCTGCATTTAGCGCTGCCATGTGTGCCATAAACCTGTTTCACGACGATGCCGAATACCTTACCAACAAGTTTATTGGCGAATATGGTTATCATGCCCTGGTGAACGAGGCCAGGTTTCAGCTTGCAAACTATTTTTATGCAGTTAAAAAATATAACAACGCGCTTGAATACTACCGAGCTGTAGACAGGCAAAAGCTCTCGACAGAGCAACTGGCTGAATACCAGTTTAAGAAAGGCTACTGCTTCTTTGTGAAAGATGATTTTGAAAATGCCCGCACGGCTTTTTATGAAATTCTCGGCACCGGATCAAATTATACCTCACCGGCAATATACTATTACGCCCATATAAATTATTCGCAGAAGAATTATCAGACTGCGTTGAATAACTTCCTGAAACTTACAAACGACGAAACATTCGGGGCCATTGTACCCTATTATATCACGCAGATATATTTTCTGCAGAAAGACTATAAAAAAGTGATTGAATTTGCCCCCGGGTTTATGGAGAAAGTCACCGAAAAACGCGTAGCCGAAGTGGCACGTATGATCGGCGAATCTTACATGCAAACGGGCAAATACGCCGAAGCCATTCCCTACCTTGAAAAATACATGGAAAAGGCCGATTATGTAACCAAAGAAGATAAATACCAGGCTGCTTACGCCTATTACAAATCGGGCAGGTACGAAGAGGCTGCCGATATGTTCGGTAAGCTCTCCGGAGGCAGTTCGCTGCTTTGCCAGAATGCCTTTTACCACATGGCCGACTGCTACCTGAAGCTTAACCAGAAACACGAAGCACGCATGGCATTTGCCTCGGCAGCCAAAATGGATTTTGACAAAAAGATACAGGAGGATGCGGCTTTTAACTACGCGGTTGTTACATACGAGCTTTCCTATGTGCCGTTTAACGAAGCCATTCTTGCTTTGAATGACTATATTAAAAAATATCCGGCATCACGGCGGTCAGACGAAGCTTACGATTACCTTGTTCAGGCCTATTTAACGGCCAAAAATTATAAGATGGCGCTTGAGTCAATTGAAAAGATCACGAACAAATCGCCCGAAATAAAAAAGGCTTACCAGCGCATTGCTTTTTACCGCGCACTTGAACTCATAAAAAATCTTAATTATCAGGAAGCGGTCACGCTGCTTAACAAATCAACCACCTTTGGCGCTTCTGACCCCGACCTGGCATTACTGGCAGATTACTGGAAAGCCGAAGCGTATTACAAGCTTGGTGATTATGCACAGGCTGTTGCAAGCTACAATGCCTATATCGGGAAACCCGGCGCATACCGGCAAAACGAATACAACCTTGCGCTCTACGGTATTGGCTACGCCAATTTTCAACAGAAGAAGTATGCCGAAGCTACAGAATATTTTCGTAAGTATGTTACCGAGATGAGCAACGCGAAGGTTAAAACGGTAGGCGATGCACTTAACCGAACCGGCGATTGCTTTTTTATCAGGAAAGATTATTACCCGGCAATTGATTTTTACGACCGGAGCATAGCGAACGGCACCTCTGATGTTGACTATGCCATGTTTCAGAAAGGGTTGTCGCTGGGTGTGCTGAATAAGGAAGAAGAGAAGAATTCAGTTTTGAACAATCTGTTGAACAGTTACCCGTCATCGAATTTTGCCGATGATGCAATGTTTGAAATGGCTGTAGGTTATGTGGCATTAAACCAGCCGGATAATGCGGCAACCAGTTACAGGCAGATTACAGAAAAATATCCGAACAGCAGCTATGTTCCGCGTGCATTGGCCAATCTTGGTCTGATATATTATAATTCAAGCCGTTATAGCGAAGCAATGAGCGTGTACAAGCGGGTCATTAAAGATTACCCGGGCACCGAAGAGGCCAGGGGCGCGCTTGCCGGAATAAAAAACGTGTATATAGAACAGGGAAATGTTGACGGTTATTTCGAATTTACCAAAACCCTTGGAACCTTTGCACAGGTAAGCACACGCGAGCAGGATTCTTTAAGCTACATTTCGGCTGAGAATCTTTATATGTCGGGCGATTGCGAGAAATCATCGCAGAGTTTCAAACGTTATATTGAAAATTTCCCCGACGGCAGCTTTATTCTTAATGCACACTTTTACAAAGGAGATTGCAACTACCAGCTAAAACAATACGATGAAGCGCTGAAATCATTCGATTATGTAACCGGCAAACCCAGGAATACATATACAGAACAGGCTTTGCTCGGCGCTGCCAGAATTAGTTATAACAACAAGAATTATAAAAATGCGCTTGAATATTATTCAAAACTGGCTGCCCTCACAGAAACCCGCGCCAATATGCTCGAAGCGAGAATAGGGCAATTGCGTTGCAACTATTTCCTCGAAGATTACATCAGGGTTATTGAAAGCGCCAACCTTGTGCTGGAAACCGATAAGCTTCCGGAAGCCCTCGAACGCGAGGCAAGGTTCAAAATGGCAAAAGCGCTGGTTGCCAACAACAGGCCGATGCTTGCCCTTGAAGAGTTTCAGAAAGTTGCCAGGGAGGTGAGCAGTATAGAAGGGGCTGAGTCGAAATACAGGGTGGCAGAGATTTATTATAAAAGAGGCGAATTTCAGGAAGCCGATAAAGTTATTGCCGGATTTGCAGAAAAAACCACTCCGCATCAGTACTGGATGGCCATGAGCTTTATCTTGTGGGCTGATATTTACGCAGCTCAGAACGATTATTTTCAGGCAATTCAGACTGTACAAAGCATTATTGATTATTACGGCAATACAAACGATGGCATCCTTGACCTGGCACGCACCAAACATAAACAGTATTCTGATAAACAGCAGGCCGATGAAAAGGTGGTAGAGCAAAAAGATATCGAAATAAATGTCGGACAGTAAATATTTGAATGTATATTTAAATTCTTTCAGAAAATGAGAAAAAGACCATTATTTCTAATCATCATAAGTTTATTACTTAGTTCAAATTTTGTAATTGCACAACAGATCAACCGCGATGTAGTTGTTGTTAAGCCTTATGAGCCTGCCCTCTCAGATGTATACAAAATTAGCGTTCTTCCCGAAATTAATGATTCTGTTGCTGTTAAGCCGCGGTTTGAATATTCAATACTTCCGGTTAAAGTAGAAACCCCTTTTGACCCTAAACCAATCAATGCTGCCAAAATGATGGGTACATCGCTTGAGAAGCTGTACAGAAGTTATATCATGCTCGGCATAGGCAACTATTTTACCCCGGTGGCAGAGTATAACATCAACTCGCTCAGATCAAAAGACCATCTGGTGGGGCTTTACTTCAAGCACAGGTCTACGGGATCAAAAATTGCGCTCGACAACGGCGACAAAGTGCCTGCCGGATACTCAATCAACCAGGGCGAGATATACGGTAAAAAGTTTTATACCCATTCGAGCCTTTCCGGTAGTTTCAGTCTCAGGTCAGATGCCATTCACCATTATGGTTACAATACAGACCTTTTTCCTGACACAACCCTTGATATTAAAGGAAAAAGCATTAAACAAAACTATATCAGGGCAGGCTTTGACTTCAGGTTTAATTCCACACACGCTGATTCGTCGCATTTGAATTACGACCTTAACCTTACTTATAATAACCTTACCGACAAGTTTAAAAATTACGAAAACAAACTCGATTTGAATACCCGCTTCAATAAAAGCTTTGGCAATAAGGTTTTTGGGCTTGATCTCGGATTGACCTATGTAGACCCGGGAATGACTATAGATTCTTTAAACAGCACCCTTTTTACCGCTACGCCTTGGTTTTCAAGAAGAAATGCTGATTATGAATTTATTGTGGGGGGTAAAATTATTCTGGCTTCAGGCAGCGAACAGAAGACTTATTTTTATCCGCACGCCCGGTTACAATTCAATGTTGTGGAAAAAATTCTTATCCCCTACGTCGGTATTGATGGTGATGCCACATTAAACACATACGACAGGCTTTCCGGCGAAAATCCATACATCGTTCCGGCATCAAAAGCACAAATAACCGACAGGCTTTATATCTACGGAGGTATCAAAGGGTTGTTCAGCTCCAGGGCAGGATACAACCTCACACTTTCATACAGCATTATCAATAACATGCCCCTGTTTCTCATAGATTCACTCGGAAAATACGACAATATGTTTAAAGTTGTTACCGATGATGTAAAACTTGTAAAATATGCAGGTGAAGTATATTACGACCCTTATCCGAACTTTAAATTATCTCTTGGTGCTGCAGTAATGGGTTATGATTTAAGCCACGAACTTAAAGCCTGGCACAAACCCGATTACGAGTTTTCATTTGGTACCAGATACAATATTCGAAAAAAGATTTATGCCAATCTCGACATGGCAGTAATTGGCAGCAGATATGCGCAAAAAACCGATACAGCTGGCACAGTTATTAAACTCAAACCTGTTTTCGATCTAAATCTGGCACTGGAATACCGGTATTCAAAAATATTATCTTTCTACCTGAATTTTTATAACCTTACCTCATCGGGTTATTATCTCTGGCATCAGTACCCGGCACGGAAATTAAACGTAATTTTAGGGTTCAGCTACAAGATATAAATGTCAGGGTGAAATTTTAAGAATTAAAAACCCTGAAACTGGATTAACAAATTTTTTGTTATTTTTGTGCTCTGTAAATCATTGTTTACCAGCCCTTTAATTTGTTAATTTTTTGTTGATAAATCCTTGATTATTAGAGGGTTTTTACACATTTTTTCGGGTTAGATTTACTATATTTGCAGTGCATTCAAAACCGTCGTTTCTTAGACGGAATGCAAATAATTGATAACCACGATTGGAGATTGAAAGCCCTGATTATCTCAAATTCAGATATCAGTTAATGTTATCGCATGCAATATTTGAGATGCGGGATGAAGTGTATTGAAAATTTACGATTTTAAGAAATAGAAAATGACGAACAGTAACGAACTAGAAAAACAGGAAAAAACGAACAGTAACGGTAAATATTCGGCAGAAAGCATTCAGGTTCTCGAAGGGCTTGAGGCAGTTAGAAAAAGGCCTGCCATGTACATTGGCGATATATCAATTAAAGGTCTGCACCATTTGGTATATGAAGTAGTTGACAACTCCATTGACGAAGCACTGGCAGGTTACTGCCAAAACATTGATGTAACGATCAACGAAGATGGCTCTGTTACGGTGGTAGATGATGGCAGGGGTATACCTACCGACTGGCATGAAAAAGAGAAGAAATCGGCTCTTGAGGTAGTAATGACAGTGCTTCATGCAGGGGGTAAATTTGACAAAGATTCATACAAAGTATCGGGGGGTCTTCACGGAGTGGGGGTTTCGTGCGTAAATGCTTTATCATCGCACCTGGAAGTCATCGTTCAGCGCGAAGGTAAATTATACAAACAGGAATATGAAAAGGGCAAACCCCTATACCCTGTTAAAGAAATTGGTGAATCTGAAAAAACAGGAACTACTGTTACCTTCGTTCCCGATAAGTCCATATTCACAACCACCGAATATAATTTTGAAATTCTCTCATCGCGCCTTCGTGAGCTTGCTTTTCTGAACAAGGGCATTGCCCTCACGATTACCGACAAAAGAGAACTGGAAGAAAACGGCAACGGCGGGCATTACCGGTCAGAAAGGTTCTATTCTGAAGAAGGCTTAAAGGAATTTGTGAAATTGCTCGATGCCAACCGTGAAAAACTTATAGACAACGTGATACATATTGACACGGTAAAAAATGACACACCGGTTGAAATAGCACTTCAGTACAATACCTCATTCAGCGAGAATATCCATTCTTATGTTAATAATATAAATACTATCGAGGGAGGCACGCATCTTGCCGGTTTCCGCAGGGGGCTTACCAGAACACTTAAAAACTACGCCGAGAAATCGGGAATGCTTGCTAAACTTAAGTTTGATATCAATGGCGATGATTTTCGCGAAGGACTAACTGCTGTAATTTCAATAAAGGTTGCAGAACCCCAGTTTGAAGGCCAGACAAAAACCAAACTCGGCAACTCAGATGTAATGGGGGCTGTAGATATAGCTGTAAGTGCGGTACTTGGCAACTACCTCGAAGAAAACCCGAAAGATGCACGTATTATTGTGAATAAAGTTATTCTTGCTGCCCAGGCACGTCATGCAGCCCGAAAAGCAAGGGAACTTGTGCAAAGAAAAAGTGTGCTCTCCGGCTCGGGTTTGCCTGGTAAACTCGCCGACTGTGCAGATAAAGATCCGGCCACAACAGAAATATATTTTGTTGAGGGAGATTCTGCAGGCGGAACGGCCAAACAGGGAAGAGACAGGAAATTTCAGGCCATAATGCCTCTCAGGGGTAAAATACTGAATGTTGAAAAGGCCATGCCACACAAAATCTTCGAAAACGAGGAGATTAAAAATATTTTTACCGCTTTGGGTGTATCAATTGGGACGGAAGAAGACAGCAAAGCCCTTAATCTTGCGGGTATCAGGTACCATAAGGTAATAATAATGACTGATGCCGATGTAGACGGCAGCCATATCACCACCCTTATTATGACTTTCTTTTACAGGCATATGGAAGACCTTATAAAAAGCGGTTACCTCTATATTGCTACACCACCACTTTACCTTATTAAAAAAGGCAAACAGGAACGCTACTGCTGGAATGAGGAAGAACGTCTGCTAACCGTTGAAGAATTCGGGAAAGGTAAAGACGGTTCTGTTCATATACAAAGGTATAAAGGTCTGGGTGAAATGAATGCAGAACAACTCTGGGCAACTACCATGAATCCTGAAACCCGAACGCTGAGACAGGTTACAATTGATAGTGCAGCCGAAGCCGATCGGATTTTTTCAATGCTCATGGGTGACGATGTGCCGCCAAGACGTGAATTCATTGAAACGCATGCTAAATATGCCAAAATTGATGTATAATATGAAAAAAAGATGGCTGATTCAGACAGTTCTTATTTTAGGTTCTATTGTACTTTACTCACAATCTGAGCCTAAGCAGCTAAACATTTCAGAGCTAAAATGGGAACTCGATTATCAGATATATCTTAAACTGGCCAACGATTCTGCATACAGTTATGATATAAGACAGCTTTTTCATATAACAAAAACCGATCCCGGGGAGTTGTCAGATTATGTTTACTACCCCGTAAACCTCGGAACCGACTATATTAGCGGCCTTTCTGTAAAAGAACAACCTGCAGTGCCCGTAACCGGGCACAAAACATTATGGAGCGCATTACATTCTGTTTTGGGCGGAGGATGGCCGCATTTTACCAACTGCCTCCTCTATTCCCTTGAAACCGGGCAATTATCACTAACAGCGCCATTGATGAAGCGCCCGGTAACTAAATGGAAACCCAGGCCAGTAACCGAATCTTACCGCAGAACCAAAGGATGGGATTATTATACCCCGGTTAGCAGAAAAGAGGTTTTACAAGAGTATAAAATACGACAAGGCCGCAACGAACTCGGCAACCTCTCGGGAATTCCGGCCGAATATATTGAATTTGCCCTGCAAACAAGCGACAAAGAGGTTAGCAAAATGAAAGAAAAAGGTGAAAACAACACTGTTGCAAAAATTGAACTGGTGAAACTCCTTTTGGGTATTCATTTTCTCGGTGAAGCACAGATAAATTATATCAGCGCCGCTGTGCTCAATGCCGTTAAAAACTATTCAGAGAACAAATTACCATCGGTAATTATCTTTGATGAATTCAATGCCGCTGCAGTAATGACCCTTTCAACCTCCGGATATAAAATAGATGCCATCGTATTTAATGAATCATTCGGACTTACCGATTCCGACAAACAATCGAGAACATCAGAGATAGCAGGCATCATTAATAAAATTAACGAATACAACCATAATTCTTTTGTTAACAGGCTGGGTAATTATTACCGGAATTAATTCAGATTTTTATAATTTTTGAGGTTACCAGCCTGTCGTTTAAAATGACAACAAGAAAGTAGCTTCCCGTGCTAAGTGTTCTCAAATCTACCTCGAGATGTATAAGCCTGCTTTTTGATGAAGTAATAAGGCCTCCTGAAGAATTAAAAAGATAATATTGATAATCTGAAGGTTGATTTCTGAAGCGGACATTCAAAACATCTTTTACCGGGTTAGGATTGACCATGTACAGTTCACCGGAATTGATACGGTCGGAAATATTCATAAAGCTGTCAAGGCTTGCCAGCAACCATTTGTTGGGATCGAAAATCAAATTTTGTACCGGCTGTTGTATTCGAACCCTGAATTCGCTGAAATTGCCGCTTTGTCTGAAAGACACCAGGGTATCTTTTCCTTCGGGAAG
>JAWOHT010000278.1:0-10203 GCA_046485045.1 Bacteroidales bacterium | reverse complement strand
CGCGAGGCGTATGCAAGTGAATCGGTAAAACAGAACGGTACCCTGGTGTTCGAAGGGAAAATCCAGAACGTGGGCTGGGGCACAGTTTTCAACAAAAAAGCCGTGACAGTACTGCTGAAATCCGGATCCGGTTCCGGATCCGGCGCCTTTGTATCCAGTGCAGTGGCTGTGAACATCGACCCGTACGACTGGCAGCCCGCTGAGGTGGGTCCGAATGGTGAAATGCCCGACTCCCGGGCAACCAATACCGCTGCATGGCGCGATCTGAATTTCACGGTTGATATGTCCGCATTCGGCGAGGTGCCCCCCGGCGACTACGACATCTATCTGAAGATCACCGATCCGAAGGAGCAAAGCGCCGGTAAGCGCTCCATCCGGTTTGCGAATAAGGGGAACAGCTGGGATGCTGACCTCGGCGCCAACCGGATTGGCTCGACAACCATCTTATAGGATGCACCCATGAATGCACCACCCTGGATACAACCCCACAGATACACACCCCCCGGATGCAACCCCATGAAACATTCAAAGGAAACATCCCCACGGAAACATCCACCGGTTGCATCCCCCCGGATACATCCCCGAATAGACCATCTTTACTTTAGTAGTTCACTTACCTTAATTTTTTTTCTGGAAATGTCCATAATATAAAAATATCCAGTTCCCCCCTGGCTTAAATTTGTTGGCAAGTTTCCTGAAATAGAAGAAAAAAGACCTGCTTTCCATTCTGTTTCCGAAAAAAAAGCAATTAAAAAGTTGTAATATTTATCAGACAAAGAGTATTTTATAACAGTAATAGAATCATCTGGAGTCCCTCCAAATCCATTCAAATATGTATTATTCGGAAATAGACCTTGTAGTTCAACACTTGAATGTGTATAATTATCATAAATATCTTCTGAAAAAGGGTTTGAGAAGAAATGTAAAGAGTTATCATCTAACCATAACCATTTATTATTCTCAGGGTAGCCAAACTGATGCTTTTCTACTAAAAAATATATATTAGTCGAACTAATAATACCTTCATCTCTTTTAGGCAACTGAATTTGTGAAAAATCTATATCGCTAACAGCAATAGGCTTATCATAAGCAAAATATTCCTTATTAACGACTTTAAGATACAATTTATACTCAACGCCTACTTGTGGAGCAAATTCAATAGTTGACTCGTACAAGCCGGATATTTCACTTTCTATAAAATAATATTCTTTGTCTTCATCTGTTATATAAACTATTGCATCCGAAACTGGATATGCCTGATTATCTGCGATGTCATTTGATGGTTTAGTAAGTCTTATATAATGTTTTTTCAATTCAGTAGTTATATAACAATCAACAACAACATCAAATTTATGACTACTATTTATAATATTAATATCATTAATTGAAACCTCTGTGGGTTCACAGGCATATAATATTAACATTGTTAAAAAAAATAATGTTTTCCTCATCTTTATTTCGACTTTTAGTAAATGCTGACTATTAATGAAAAGATTGCATACAAAATTGTTACAAAAATGAGAGGGTATCTTAATACCATGTGGATACCCTCTCTAATATGTACTTAATTTTAATCGTTAAAAGATACGGTAATAGCTTTTGAATTTCTGTATTTTCGCCATACACGCATTTGATAACAATCACTTGTTTTATTATGTGTCTCGCCGTTTTTTATTTGTGTCCATTGAGCTACAAATTCAGTCCAGCCTACACCTTCTGTTTTTGTAATATCAATTCCATAATATGCCCTCCACAAAGATTTGTAACCTCTTATAGTACAGGTTCGGTTTCTTTGTTCTTTACTTGAAAGAAGTTCAGCGGGATAAGTCCATCTTTCGTCAATTTCTTTATCCAGCATGGTGAGTGCAATATTCTGTACGTTTCCTTGCATGTTTTTTTCAACTATCATAATGCTTATAAGTGCTTGGGTTTCTCTTGTAGATTCCAAATCTTCTTGAGTCTCATCAATTACCTCTTGTTCAGTATCCAATGTAGGGTATTGTCGTTCATACGCTTCATCAAAACTTTCACCCTTATAAATAACCATTACCTCAAAATCTGAATCAGTAAAGCTATTTAAAACTGACTGATCACTTGAAGATAATTCAAGAACTAAATTGTTCTCATTGGCTTCATCATAAATTGTTAATTGTTTTGTGAAACTACTCAATTCTTGGTTGGAATTTAAATCAGATTCAAGATTATCCTTATCGCAAGAATTTAAGCCTATTAATACAATGGCTATACTGATAAATAATGTACTGAAAACTAAACTTTTATTTTTCATTTTACGTTTATATTAAAGATTTAACAAAATATTTAGTTAAGTCGCCTCATCCCAAAGTTGATTTAGCCGTCACACAACGGGATGAGGTTTTTTGCTTCTGGAAAGAAAGCACGAAAACTCCCCGGTTATCCCAATGCCTTGCACTGTACAACCTGAATAATTAATTGATTTTCCCCTTAAAATTTCAAAAAACGATTAATGCGCAAATTAATACTATTGCAATGATATTACATTTTTATACACAAGTCAATACCCCCCCCCCTCAATTTGGAATGATTTTAAATAAGAAAGGTGTTTAGGCAATAGGCAAAAGGCTGTAAGGTAAAGACAAAAGATAAAAGTTAAAAGAATAAAGAGAGTTTTTGTTTGCTGAAAGCTCCGGAGGAGCGACAGAATGGAGAAGAGAAGGCATTAGGCGTTAGGCCTTAGGCCTTTAGGCTTTGGGTTAAGACAAAAGTAAAAAGTAAAAAGTGTACGGTTGTTTGTGGATTTACTCACGGCTCAAAGCTCGCCGCTCAAAGCCCCTTTAGGGGTTTGGGGTAAATTCACATCAGCCTTCTCAACCCTTCCCTTCAATAAAACAGGAAAAAGATGGCCATAGGTGTATAAGACAAGCAAAGCTAATGTACCGGCAAGATTACCTGAGGAAATGACAAGAATGTATTTGTATCTGACAAGACCGCCTGTGTAATTGACACGATTGCGTGTGTATCCAGCAAGATTGCATGTGTAATCAACAAGATTGCCCGTGTACCTGGCAATATTGCCTGTGCAATCTACAAGATTGCTTGTGTAACTTGCAAGATCGTCTGTGCAATTGACAAGCAAAGGCTTGGTACTGATAAGATTGCTTTATCACAGAACAAGATAAGCAAAGGTATCGGCAATTGTGAGAGAGTAATAATATTACAGTTTTCTACACAAGTCAATATCAATTCCTCATTTAAAATAATTCTAAACAAATGAAGTGGTTCTTGAAAGAAAAAACCTTACTGTAATTTAATTAAAAAGCTATGTACAGCATTGAAGTCTAACAAACTGATGAGGTTACCTAAAAAACAAAACTATAACTTACTGATGGCATTATCGGGAATAAACTAACCTGGTAAAGTTTAGGGGAGCTTGCCGTTGATTGTCCTGTTGAGCGATCATAAGTGTACTCAATATCCCAGTAATAATAATAAGGGTTTTTTCGGCTATAAACATTATAAATGCTTATATTCCAAATCCTTTCACCTTTTTTCTTTTCTTTTCTGAAGTTGATGCCAACATCAAGCCTGTGGTAATCGCGCATACGAAACGAGTTCTTCCCTCCATAAATATGTGCATCGTATAATTTGAACGGCCCTGTATAATTGCCTTTATCACGATGAGTTACATAATCATTATCATCAATAGCAAGATAATGCCCTGTTGCAAGGGTTATGGCATTGCCTGTGCCATATACCCAGGTAGCTGAAAAATCAATTTTTTCATTTAATTTGTATGTATAAACCATGCTAATATCATGGCGTCGATCGTATTTATAAGGGTAGATGTTACCACGATTTTGATTTTCAAACTGCCGGGTTGTTTTAGCCAATGTGTAGCCAATCCATCCTGTGGACTTACCTGTTTTTTTCCGGGCAAAAAATTCCAACCCATAGGATACCCCTTTACCGCCAGTCTCAACTTTATCCTGCCAGTCGCCGGAATTACCCAGGTAGTTGATCCCTTCTTCAAAAGAAACCAGGTTGTTCATCTGTTTATAAAACCCTTCAATACTCCACTCAAACATATTCTTGTGTGTGGAAAGCACCCATGCTGCCGACAATTGGCGCGATTGTTCCGGTAAGAGTTTTGCGGTTGCAGGTATCCAGTAATCAACCGGCATTCCTGTGCCTTCACTTGTTAACAGGTGAATGTTTTGTTGCATCGTAGAGTAGGCCAGCTTAACGGCAGATACCATAGATGTCCTGACACTGAGCAGTAACCGCGGTTCAACCGAGAGAAAACCGGTGTCGGCTAACTGGTAATTTGACAGGCGGACCCCCGCATTTAAATTAAACAATTTGAAAAAATCGGCCTGGTTTTCAATATATACAGCCGATTCAAAGGCTTTTGGATTAAACCCCCTGTGCTTATAGCTGTTGCTTATACCGTCATATAATTGCCTGTTCTCGCTAAGACTGGGCAGATAATGATGGTATACCGCACTTCCGCCAAACATAATCCGGTAATTACTTAAGGGGGAGTATTCCAGTTCGAGGTTCAGTCCCACATCAGAAATACCCGAAAAATACTTATTGTAAGAGTAATCGGGGTCATATACATAATCCTGTATGACCTGGTGACGGTAATGGGTATAATATAATGAAGTATTGCTGAATAGCTTTTGGTTAAAAACGTGAGCCCATCGCAATGTTCCGAGTTTATTGCCCCATTTCACAACTCCTGAAGCCTTCTTCATCTCTAAATCTTTGTTCCTTATACGTACCGATAATTTATCATCGCCCATATAGTAACTAAAATAAAGCCGGTTCCTGGGTGAAAAGGTATAGTTTGTCTTAATATTGAAATCATAAAAATTATACCCCAACGACACTCCCCCGAGTGCAAAGTAGGTTATCGGGCGGGTGAAAATATCGTATAAAAACCTTCTGAAAGAAATAATATAGGATGAAGTATCTTTTTTTAAGGGGCCTTCCATACATACTTTTGAAGAAATAAGTCCGATGGTGCTATTCCCTTTAAAATTTTTCATGTTCCCTTCGTTCATACGGACATCGAGCACAGATGAAAGCCGGTTTCCATACCGTGCCGGGAACCCGCCTTTTATTAACGACACCGAATTGATAGCATCGGGGTTGAAAACCGATACAAAACCGCCCATGTGGTTTACATAATACAAAGGCACTCCATCGAGCAATATAAGGTTCTGGTCGGGGCTGCCACCCCTGACATACAGGCCGCTGCTGCCCTCGTTGCCCGACTGTACACCGGGTAAAAACTGTAATGCTTTTACCAGGTCGCATTCACCGCCAATTGCCGGCAGCTTTTTTATTTCATGTATGGGTATTTTATGAGTGGATATTTCAGCCCTTTCATATATAGGCCTTGTGCTTCGAACTTCAACTTGTTCGAGTTCTGTCCCCGGTTCGAGCATTACATCCAAGGTAACATTAGCCTTAATGACGAACTTTTGCTGAAAAATTGAATAACCAATATATGAAACAATAAGGTTTACCGTATCGCCTTTGCTGTAAGACAGTGAATAAAACCCGTAATTGTTGCTTGTTGTGCCTTTCAGTTTTGTCGCGTCATAAATGCTTGCTCCTATCAATTTTTCACCAGTTTCTTTATTTGAAATATATCCAGAAATGGTAACCGACTGGCTGAAAACCAAATGTATATTAGTCAGGAGTGTTAAAATAATAACTCTTGCTTGCATATTATTTATTTGCATAAATGGTGTCCACATCTTCCTGGTAACCTGCAAAAATGCCATAACCACCTTCAATATTGGAATATAATTCCACGGGGTTGCCTGAACCGCTCCATACATCGCCCTCCTGATTCGCAAAATGCCGCATCAGGCTTTTTTTGTATTTGTAATAATTTTCGGAGATGGAACGCAAGTGGAGATAATAAACAGGATGGTTTTCATTATAACTGATGTTACATTTTAACTGGTATTTTTCACCATTGAAAAAGTCATCAGAAAGAACAATATTACTATAAAAAAAATCGTCATCCCCTTCATTCATTACAACGAGATCATTGCTGTTAATTCCGCCTTGCCTATATGCTAATCTGCCAGAATATGGATCTGAAAACAAATAATATACACTGATTTCATAGTAATTCTTAATATAAATAGGATCAGTAAAATAGATAATAACTTCAGAATACTCATCTCCTTCTTCATCCATGCCAACTTTAGGAAAAAAAATCAACGAGTCAATTTTAACCAACTCAGGTAAATAATCGTTTGAAAACACCAGATTATATCCATTAGTGGTAATTTCTAAAGTGTAATTTGTATTTTCTGATAATTTTATACCAGATTTGTAATAACCTTCCGAAGAGAAATCAATATGAGTTAGTAATTCATTTCCTGATTTAAATAATATGCTGGCATCAGAAATATTGGTATGGTTTAATTTATCATAAATCAGTTGGCTTTGTGTCAGGTACAAAAAGATACTGTCTTTCGTGAATAAAGAATTGCATGTCAGTTTTTGCTGGTGTTCAGGCAAAGGGATGGAAAGTTCTTTTTGGCAACTTGAATATATCAATATTAATAATAAGTAGTATATGGTTTTCATTAAGTTTTATAAATTAAGCCTATGCAGAAAATGCACAGGCTTATACATATATTATTTGTCAATTGTTAATGTAATAGTCGGATATTTTCCCCATGTATAATCGCTTATCCAAAATTTAACAGAGAGATAATAATCTTTTAAACCTCTTCCACCATGATAAGGTCTTCGGTCATACTCTCTGCAATCACCACCATCGGAATGTTCAGGAATATCAGTTGAATTATTATTTCCTTTCTTCCAGTAGAAGCATCCAGGCTGATATTGATACCCTATATGAACATTACCCCCACAACCTGAATGGTTTACATGTTTAATATCAGATAAGAGGGAGAAATAAATGGCTGCCTTTTGATATACCAGCTTCACCTTAACATGACTACCTGAAGAAACATCTATACGATAAGTTCCATCCTTATCATGAAACCATCCTTTTAATTTTGGTTCTGTTGTCTCTTTGTAGTTCTCAGGATAGAAAATTTTGTCAAGAAGATCAACATTGGTTGAGTATAACTCTGAATTACCGGTAGATTTTAAGTCGCTATTAACAGATGAAACTTCAACCTTTTCTTCTTTAAGGTTGAGTTTGAAATTATATCCCTGAATAACAATTTCGTAATCTTTGTTGATTAGTGTTCCCAGTAATGGGTCTTTTACCAGTGTATCCGTTTCAAGACCGATTTCTGTTCTCATTGATTTAAAGCCAATTGATTGTTCCCATAAATCAAAGTTTTCATCACCCAACCTGCCAAGGTAAGTGATTGCCTTTTCATAATCAGAAACGGTCGGGAATACAAGTTTATTGTTTTCGACCTTAACTGAAAAATCAGAAACCGGCAATTGGATTTTGGCATTATCCACCTTTTCCTTTTCGCATGAATTAAAAAGAAAATGTGCAAGAATAATTGCAGAAATAAGTAGATGTTTTGTTTTCATTTTCGTCTAAATTTGTAACGATAAACATTTTGTTTAGCTGCCTCATCCCAAAGTTGATTTAGCCGTCACACAACGGGATGAGGTTTTTTGCTTCTGGAAAGAAAGCACGAAAACTCCCCGGTCATCCCAATGCCTTGCACTGTACAACCTGAATAATTAATTGATTTTCCCCTTAAAATTTCAAAAAACGATTAATGCGCAAATTAATACTATTGCAATGATATTACATTTTTATACACAAGTCAATACCCCCCCCCTCAATTTGGAATGATTTTAAATAACAAGGCTTTAGGTGTAAGCTGAGGCTAAAGCTGAGGAAAAAGGCATAAATCAGTTTGGGTGTGGGTATTGAGCAACAGAAGGGAGAAGGGAGAAGGTAAAAGATAAAAGTAAAAAGGGAAATGCAATGTAGCTCCGGAAGAGCGGCAGTATAGTAGAAGGGTGTGTGGCAGGCTAGCTCCGGAGGAGCGGCAGTATGGTAGAAACAAATGCATTTTTCAACACAGCTCCGTTAGGAGCGACAGAAAGGGTGAATGAGTGTGAGTCCTAAGAGATGAGAAGATCAGAGATGAGCGGTGGATGGAAGAGAAAAGAAAAATATTTACAGAATTTATCGGGATTGTTCGCCTAAAGCCTATGGCCTTCAACCTCTTGCTCAGCACTCAAACTCCAAACTTCTTCAATTCCCCCGATCTGGCGCATCCCGCTTGCACCCCTTACCCAGCCTGCCGAAATTCAGAACCCGCGCTTCAAAACCCGAAACCCTTTTCTCTTACCCTAAAGACCTAAAGCCTTTCTCATCATCCCATCTTCTCACTCTCTCCGCTAATCTTCTCTCACTCCCCTATCCCCCTTTTCTTCTTCTCATCATCCCATATTCTCACTCTCTCCGTTCTCCGTTCTCCGTTCTCCGCTCATCTTCTCACTCTCCTCACCTGTTCACAACCCGTTGAAAACTATCCCGCCATAAAGCTTGACTTCTTGCAGCTATTTAGTAAATGTGGCCTCACAATTCCTGAACGACACAATTATTTATCTTAAAATATTTGCCTGACTGTGAGACAAAAAGTGGAAACACATAATTTAACGTGCAAGTTATACGCGAAATATATTTACATTTTGGGCAGGAGGTAAGTATATTTGGTGTTTTTGTGCGTCAGCTTGAAAAAGACATCCTGCAAAATTACCACCTGATTTAGTTTCAATATTTGGAAACATTTTGTATCTTTGCACCAATAATAATGACAAAAAGTAATTAGATATTTTGAGACAAGATTTATGGACGAAGCGGATGAGTTTATCGCTCATCTTGACTCAAAAACAGCAAAAAAGATTTTCTATAATATTGATTTAGCAGAACAAACAAATGACCCAAAATTATTTAAGAAACTGCAATTTGATATTTGGGAATTTAGGACAAAGTATGCTGGGCTTCAAATTAGACTTCTCGCATTTTGGGATAAGTCTGATAATAAGGAAACTCTGGTTATTGCTACTCACGGATTTGTAAAAAAGGTTAACAAAGTGCCTGCAAATGAGATTGAAAGAGCGGTGAGACTGAGGGAGAAATATTATAAGAGAAAACAAAAAAAGTAATTTTATGGCAACTAAAGAAATCAAGACCTATTCGCTTGCTGAAATGAAAGATAAATATATCGGCAAGGTTGGGACAAAGGACAGAGACGATTACGAATACGAACTTCGAATGGATGTATTAGGGAAAATGATTAAAACTGCCAGACAAGAACGCAACTTGACTCAAGAAGAGCTTGGACGACTTGTTGGCGTGCAGAAAGCACAAATTTCAAAACTTGAAAGTAGTGCAAATAGCGCAACAATTGACACGATAATTAAGGTTTTTAAAGCACTAAAAGCAGAGATAAATTTTAACGTGAAACTTGAAAATAATTTTGTAAAATTAGCTTGATAAAAAAGCCGAACGCACATCGAGTAGACTGCCCCGCCAGATAAACTGACGGGGAGAGCCTCTCACATTTATGCGCTGAAGCTTAAGCGAAGGTGCACCACCTAACTGAGCGTCCCGCTTGCGCCCCTTACCCAGGCTTCAAAAACCGCAACCCTTTTCTCTTACCCTAAAGGCCTAAAACTTAATACCCGCAACCTCTTGCTCAAAACTCAAACTCCAAACTTCTTCAATTCCTTCACCACTTCTTCTGGTGCCTGCACCAACTCAACGAGCACACCCTCTGAACAGAGCGGGAACTCTTCATTGCCTTTGGGGTGGATAAAACAAACATCATACCCGCTGGCGCCTTTACGTATTCCTCCCGGGGTAAACCTTACCCCCTGCTGTGTGAGCCACTCCACCGCTTTTGGCAAATCGTCAATCCATAAACCGATATGATTGAGTTTGGGTTCATGCACCGCCGGCTTTTTAGTTACATCAAGCGGCTGCATAATGTCTATCTCAACAGCCAATGGTCCCGAACCGATCCTCAGGATATCTTCATCTACATTTTCACGTTCGCTTTTAAAATCACTCACTTTGGTAAGACCCATAAGGTCAACCCAGAAACGGCTGAGCCTGGCTTTGTCTTCATTACCTATTGCAATCTGCTGAATGCCTAAAACTTTGAAAGGTCGCATTTGATTTATTGATTTAATGATATGCTAATTTAGTGATTGGTGATTGGTAATTGGTGATTCATTTGAAAA
>JAWOHT010000256.1:0-2621 GCA_046485045.1 Bacteroidales bacterium | reverse complement strand
ATTTCAACAAAATATGCCAGTACTTCAAACCCGAGACTATAATTATATCCTTCTCCCGGATGATGATGCAGGGGCAAACTGGCTATCTTTTTAATATTTTCTTCAAGACCAACATTTTCTGAGGTAAATAAATCTGTAACGCCTGCTTTTTCATGAATCATTTTAAACCGTTCATCTTTATCAATTTGCCCATAACCTAATCCTGACGTATGGTTCATAATATGCCTGATAGTAATTTCATTTTTTGCAGGCATGGTTGTGTAGCTGGTATCGCTGTATTTAAAACTTTTAAGTACCCTCGGATTTTTAAATGCTGGTATGTATTTCGAGATTGGGTCATCAAGCCTGAATTTGCTTTCTTCCCAAAGCATCATCACTGCTGTGGTTGTAATAGCTTTACTCATTGAGGCAATACGGAATATATCGTCTTTCTTCAAAACTCTTCCACTTTGGTTGTCGGCCATCCCGAACGCCTTCCAGTAAACAATTTTACCGTTTCTCGCCACCAGAGCAACGACTCCGGGTATTTCACCTTTTGAAACTGCCTGCTCACACATGGCATCAATTCTTGCCAGACGTTCTGAAGACATTCCTGCTTTTTCGGGTGTTGACTCGAAGAGAGGATCTGATTTACTTACCGATTTGGTCTGCGGGTAAACTGAAAAGCTAAAGAGCAATAAAATAATTTGAATTACTGTTTTCATCATAATAGATTTATTATTTGCAGGTATTAATTCTTTATCATATCAGGTTTTGCAGTAAGTCCGGCATCTGTTCTTTGAATTTCTTTGATCGTTCCGTCTTCGTTAAAGTACAAGAACTCGGCGCAGACATGCCTTTGTCTTTTTAAGTTTTCACAGGATGCACCGGTATCAATCCAGCGATGATAAAATAATATCCATTGTCCCTTAAATTCCACAATTGAATGATGGTTATTACTTTCATGTTCCTGATCCATAATCATTCCTTTATATTCCCATGGACCGGTTGGCGAGCTTGCCGTATAGTAGGTAAGTATTCTGTTGTCTTCGGGCATGGTAAAATAGTATATGTTATTTCTTTTAAATACCCAGGGGCCTTCCATTTTTGGCTCATAACCACCCATATCCATTTTAATAAAATCGCCTTTCATGCCAAGCAAATCGTCAGACATTTCGGCAACGAGATAATCACCGCCTCCATGAAAATACAGGTATCCTTTACCGTCGTCATCAACAAACAAGCATGGGTCGTTCGCATAGGGTTTGCTCCACAACGGGGCGCCAATTGCATCAACAAAAGGGCCTGTTGGCGAATCGCTCACGGCAATGCCAATACCCATCCATTTTGTACTTTTTTCAGGATTTACCCTGTCTTTGAAACCGGTACCGGCCGGGAAACAAAAATAATATTTGCCATTCTTATAGGCGCAATCAGGGGCCCAGGCAAAATTGTCGGCCCACGAAAGGTCGTCAACTGATAATACAGGGCCATGATTGGTCCAGTTCACAAGGTCTTCTGATGAAAAGACATACCAGTCTTTCATCCAGAAATCTTTCTGACATTCCTCATCATGCGATGTATATACATACATTCTTCCATCTTTCCAGACATGCGCCGAAGGATCGGCTGTTAAGATATTACTACCGAAATTAATCGGGTTTTGGGCTAAAGACATTTCAGTCACAAGAATTATAAACACATATAAGATAGTAACCTTTTTCATTTTATAGCTTTCTTAAATAATTTACAGAAGATATTGTGAGAAAATTATTTGCTGCTTCGAGAATTTCCTTTTCGGTTGGGTTGGTTAAAATTACGATACGTGAATGAGCTTTTCCTGATTCATCCTTTTTCACATCATAACCAAACAGCGACAGGTAATTCGACATGTGTTTTTCTTCGCTGTAGGGGGTAAATATTCCAAAACAATGTTCCTGTTTTGTCATCATTATAACAGTAACCCCGGTAAGGGTATCCTTTCTTATGGTTACCGGAAGGTCATAATTTGGCATGATTGTCCATTTCAACGGACCTGGCTCCAGATTCCAGCGTCCGTCATTGATTATTTCAAGGGCTTTTTTATCACGAGGGAAAGCAAACCATTCGCCCAGTTCTTTATCTGCCCTAACAAACTGAGGATTCGGCCCCCCCCTTGGACCTTTTGTCGCCCAGACTTTTGAATCAAGGTAGGCAGGAGCAAAATATGATGCCAGAAATACCTCAAAAGCTTCCAGGTTTTCCCTGGCAGTTACAGTAGTTACCAAATCGAAACTATTGGGGGAAACCCACTTATAAGAAGCCCTTAGTTCAAAAGGCCTGTCGATTTCAGCCCGCCATAACACTTCAACGCTACCATCTTCACACAGTGTTGCCGAACTGGGCCATTGTCTGGCACCATAACCATAGCGCTTGCCTCGCGTAAAAACCCTGTAATGGTTGAATAGCCCTTCTCCATAAGTCACATCTGAGCTATCAGCAATATAAATTAAGGGAACAATACCATTTGATTTTCCATCCTTACGAAGGGTTCCTTTAAACATCCCGGTGTTAAATGTGAATGAGCTGTCAGGGCCATGTTTAAATGTAAGTGCATTTTCAATTGATTCATCACCCTTTACTTCGGGCTGTGTCAATACTTT
>JAWOHT010000115.1:0-7970 GCA_046485045.1 Bacteroidales bacterium | reverse complement strand
ACGCCCTGGCAGAAGGCAAGAATATACCCATCAAGTGGGAAGATTGGACCCAGGTGGCTGCAATGGGTGGGCTGAACTCAAGCATAAAAGACATGGCTCAGTGGATGATCTTTAATATGAACCTGGGAATCTGGGGCGAGGATACTCTGCTGCCCCCCTCTGGCTTTAACATGCTCTGGACGGCCCACAGCAACTCTGAAGGCAGTTTTAAGGGCGCTTGCAATGAAAGGGGGCAGCCACTCGTGCAGCGGTGAAGTGCTGATACCAGGCAGGTAAGAACAAACGGGCAGTGTAGCAGACAATTGTCCTTTTAAAAAATCTGATATTCTTTGGGCAGGTGCAACCTGGTTATTGTTAATTGCGCTTAAGGCCTTTTTTTCCAGGTCTTCCTGTAGCTTAAGCGCAGCAACACCATCGTAACTATCAAATTCTTGATAATCAGAGGGCAAAACCTGCACCACTACTCCCGAGTTGGCAAAAGGTGAGTTACGCTGTGCATTCGACATTCCGTTCACAACAACTCCCTCATGTGATGTGGAGGCAGGGACAATCTGGCCGCCCGGGCACATACAAAAAGAGTAAACCCCTCGTCCGCCAACCTGTTGCACGATATTGTATGTAGCAGAAGGAAGGTAAAAGCTTTTTTTTCCATGATACTGTATGTCGTCAATCAGCTCCTGTGGGTGCTCTACCCTCACTCCCATGGCAAATGGCTTATTTTCAAGCCTGATATTTTTGTCCTTCAGCATATAATAAATATCCCTTGATGAATGGCCTGTGGCAAGAATAACTGCTTTACCGGTTATTCTTTCGCCTTTGGAGGTAATAATCCCCAATGCCCTGTTGCCTTCTATGATGAGGTCGGTGACTTTTGTATTGAACAATAAGATGCCCCCTGCATTGAGTATGGTTTTTCTGATTGAAGCAATTATTTCGGGAAGCTTGTCGGAACCAATGTGTGGATGCGCTTCATACAGTATAGATTCATCTGCCCCGTGATAATGAAGTATTTCAAGTATTTTATGGTGGTCACCCCTTTTTTTTGACCGCGTGTATAATTTTCCGTCTGAAAAAGTACCGGCGCCCCCTTCGCCAAAACAATAATTTGATTCGGGGTTTAACAAACACCTTTCATCCAGTAATTTAATATCATTGATCCTTTCTTCAACAGGCTTTCCTCTTTCAACCACCACCGGCCTTATGCCGCGTTCGAGGAACCGGAGCGCGGCAAACAGTCCCGCGGGGCCCGAACCTACTATAATGACTTCTGTAGCGGTGCTGGTATTCCTGTATTGAGGCACATAAAAACCTGTTCCTTCGGGGTGTTCGTTGATATATACCCTGAATGCCATATTTACCCGTATGTTGAAACGTCTCGCGTCTATTGATTTCCTGATAATACTGATATGGCTGATCTGGTCTTCCGAAACTTTAAGTTTTCTTGCTATCACAGGTTTGTAAAATCTTTCCTGCGAGGCATCTTTGGGCGAAATTTCAATGGCTATTTCTTTTTGCACGCTCTTTATGTTTTATCAGATTGTACAAAATTAAGCCTGATTTATTAATAATTATTCAAAATGAAAAGAAACCATGAACATTCGTGAATTCAACCTGTCAATAACATTGGTATAAACTGCAAATTCAGCGGGGGGCAACACCGGCCCGTCGCCATTATCCTTAAGGCTTCGTTTCAATACATTGGTAACGCCTACTGAGTACTTCAGCTCGATGGTGAACTTGAATTCTTCAAGGTAAAAATCGGTACCAAATCCTATTTCGTAATAACAGTCGAAGACATTGAGCAATACCAGGCTTGAACCTTTTTTTGATACCCCCCAGGTTTTTTTTGTTGCAGCAAGGTCGAACCTGAAATTGGCGCCCCCAAGGAGAAAAGGACGGAAGTTATTTATTCGCTTGGCTTTATATTTAAAGAGCAAGGGCATTTCAAGAAAGTTAGATTCTATGTTCACGGCATCTTCAATGGCGCTGGCAGTGTCGCCAGAGAGCTTAACATAAGTAATCTCCCTTTCGCCGCCGAAAGAGATGCCGGGCAGCATCCTGAAATCAAAATATCTGCCAAGACGGATATTTGAAATGGCGTGTACCTGGAATCCCGGCCGCAGCGTAACCACATCGGTCAAAATTCCCAACCCTACTGCTTCGGCAGATTGTTTTATATTAAAATCCATTGTGTTAAGGCCGATAGAAAACCCGAAATGAACCGGATCATCATCGTGCGTGGCATTGAATTTTACTTTGTCTTTCTGTGCCATAAGGTCAAGCGACATCAGGCATAAGAGTATGAGGAATATATTTTTCAATTTAAAAGATTTTTATCTGACTTTTAAAACGAGTTCGATGCTAAAATAGTATATTAATTTAAAATTGAAGAATAAACAAAGCTTATTTTGCCGGACCCTCTTAAATGAAATTATCAAGATGGTGGAAATGATTTTTGTGCAGTATAAATGGTTGCGATTCCGAATGTTAATGGTTCAAAACGGCAATTGGTGAAAGCTGCTTTCTCAAGCATGCGAACGAGATTTTCACCTTCGGGAAACTGCGTTACCGATTCAGGCAGATAACGGTATGCCTTTGTGTCTGTTGAAACAAGAGTGCCTATGAAAGGAAGTAAATACTTAAAATACATTCCGAAAAGTTGTTTTACAGGAAATTTTCCGGGATTTGAGAATTCGAGTATTACCAGCCAACCGCCAGGTTTTAACACCCTGTTTATTTCTGACAGGCCTTTTTCAGGATTTTCGAAATTTCTTACACCAAAAGCCACAGTTACTGCATCAAATGTATGGTCGTTGAACTCAAGGTCCTCGGAATCGCCTGTTATGAGGCTGATTTTTGCCCCGGGTAATTTTTTTGCAATTTTCTGCTTTCCATATGCGAGCATTTTTTCCGATATGTCAATACCTGTAACCATATCGGGTTGCAACATTTTATAAGCCTGTATGGCAAAGTCGCCCGTACCGGTGGCAACGTCAAGTATGCCGGCGTGGTCTTTGTCTTTAAGAAACCGCAGGGCTTTTTTTCTCCAATAGCGGTCAATGCCTGCCGATAAGAAATGGTTCAGAAAATCGTACCGGTGTGCAATCTTGTTGAACATGGCCTTTACCTGCGTTTTCTTGCTCTCTTGGTTATCTGAATAAGGCTTAACACTCATATCGGGGTTTTTATCTTGTTCTCTCAGCGGCTAAAATAAGATATTATGTTTATGTTTAACCCAAATTTTGCATTAGAAATCTATAAACGATTAAGAATTTGTAAGTCAGTATTCTAAAGACAGCTTCCGGCAAAACGTGAACCGGGGTTACCCTCATGAAATCAATTGGTTCGTCTCTTTAGCAACTCTTATTGATTAATTCGGGTTTAAAAATGAAACGTGCAACGTTTTTATTTTTATAAATTTGCGCAACAATAAAAAAAAGAACTGTATGTATACATATGACTATTTGTTAGGTTTTACCAAAAGTTTTTTCAGTAAACTTGGTTGCAGTGACAACGATGCCCGTATAATTGCCGATGTATTTCTGGCTGCAGAACTCAGGGGTATTTCATCACATGGCATGATCCGGATCAAAGATTACTATGAACTCTGGAAGGCCGGCCGCATTAATGTAACACCAAATGTAAGGATTGTTCATGAAACCCCTTCCACGGCAGTGGTTGATGGTGACGGCGCTATTGGTATGGTTGCTGCATACCGTTCTATGGAAATAGCGATGGAGAAGGCTGAAAAGGTTGGTACGGGCTGGGTCTCCACACGCGGGTCGAACCATTTCGGCATCGCAGGTTTTTATGCCATGATGGCCCTTGCCAAAGAGATGATAGGTATAACCATGACCAATGCCAATCCGCTTGTGGCGCCTACATTTTCAGTCAGCCGCCTGCTTGGTACAAATCCGATTGCGGTTGCCATACCTGCCAACAAACAACCGGCATTTGTAGCAGATTTTGCCACTACGCCTATTGCACGCGGTAAACTTGCTGTTGCCGAAAAAAAAGGTGAAAAGGTACGACTGGGTTACGTGCAGGACAAAGAAGGCATTCTTTCCGATAACCCGGCGATATTAAAAGAGGGAGGATCTATGGTGACACTGGGCGGCGATTACGAACATGGCAGCCACAAAGGCTATTGCATGAGCGCCATAGTAGATATATTTTCCGCAGTGTTTTCGGGCGCCAATTTCGGGCCTTTTGTGCCGCCATCGGTAGCGTATTTGCCGGTTCTCGATGAAAAAACAGGGGAGGGCACAGGCCATTTTTTTGGTGCAATGCGCATTGATGCTTTTCAACCCGCAGAAAGGTTTAAAGACAAAATGGACGAATGGGTCACTACTTTCAGAAATGCAAAAAGCGCTCCCGGAAAACCCAAAGTACTAATCCCCGGAGACCCTGAAAGAGATTTTGAAGAAAGAGCCAAAAAAGAGGGGATTTCTATAATCCCGGCCATAGCAAACGATCTGAAGATTATCGCCGGTGAAACGGGTCTGGATTTCACGGTGAAATAACGGACAATTTATGCCACTCTTCAAGATTTTTGTGTATTTGGTGTAAGAAAATTATACATTCATAAATATTGGATAACCTAATTACAATGAAACAGTATAAAGAAGCAGATGTGATTATTTTTCTTTAAATTTACATATAAAGAAAGCCACATCGAAAAAAAGAATTTTATAATTTAGAATAAATTCTTACGTTAAATTACTAACTAATAAAAATTAAAAATCATGAAAAGATTGGTTTTAATTCTGGTAGCACTGGCATTTATTACTTCGGTTATGATTTCATGTTCAAAAACTATCTGCCCCGCTTATTCTTTTAACGATACCACGGTAGAGGTTGAAAATAACGTTTGATCAATTTTAGGATAATTGATTATATTGTTTATTTTTACATAAATTATCATAACTAATTATATGAGAAGAATAGTAATTGTTTTGTCAGTCGTGGTGTTTCTGGCCGTAGTGTTGGTTTCCTGCGGTTCAACTAAAACATGTCCTGCTTATAGTTCTGCAGAGGTTGAACAAACCACTGAAGTGAGCTGTTAAATAGCAAAGGTTTCTCTTATTATTTCTCTTTTATCGTAACTGTATTGTGAAAAGAATAGCCATTCTTATCGGGTTAGTATTCATTATATGTGATGTTTTTGCCCAGGGTGAGCTGTTAGAGAACGACAATATTTTTTATAAAAACGAAAGAACTTTTGCAGTTGTGGCCGGATCGAACGGGTTTGGCCTGAATTACAGGTATGGCAAGCGTTTAACCGCTTTGCGCAAGGTTATTTATGATATAGATTTAGCCAGTATCAGGCATCCTAAAGAGATACAGTTAAGTTCCTCGATTTATTTATTATCTTCCAGAAGTTTTATTTTTGGCAAGCTCAACCAGTTTTACAGCCTTAGGGGCGGAATAGGCCTGCAAGATGAGCTGTTTCCCAAGATAGACAAGGGAGGGATATCCATCAGGCGTTATTATTCTTTTGGCCCTTCTCTTGGCATTACCAAACCCATATATTATAATTATGAAGTAATTGGTTATAATACTCTGGGTGAAGCTTATATTGAACGCACGGTTGTAGATAAATTCCAGAACTATCAGCATATACAGTCTTCTGTAATAAGCGGTAAAGCCTCCTTTTTTAAAGGTTTTGATGAGATTTCAGTCATACCGGGTATTTATGCCAGGCTGGGTGTGATGTTTGAATTTGGCAAGTACAACCAGACCATTCATGCCATTGATGCCGGTATTCTGCTTGATGGTTTCATAAAAAAAGTTGAGATCATGGACGATGGCAAAGACCAATATTTCTTTTTGACACTGTTTGTCAGTTACCGTTTTGGAAAGGTGGTAGATGCAAAGTACAAAATGAAAAAAACGCGGCTTGATTCAATAGTTACCGATTGATAAGTCTGTCTTATAAGTCATTTCTCTTGTCATATATTACTGAATTTGGAGTGTTTATTTCATGAGATCGCTTCGCTTACTTCGCTATCGCTCAACATAACAAATCGCGGTTAAAATTGACTTTTAAGACAGCCTCAGATTATTATTTTCCTGAGAGTAATTTCAACTTGTGCTTAATCAGAATTTTTTTTACCTTCGCAAGTCGTTTTCTGACACATTATTAATTTTTAATAACATAACTATGACAAAAATAAAAGTTGGTATCAATGGTTTTGGCCGCATTGGAAGGCTCGTATTTCGTGCATCGCTTAATAATCCCAATATCGAAGTGGTTGGGATAAACGATCTGATTGATGTAAACTACATGGCTTATATGCTCAGGTACGACACTATACACGGTCAGTTTAAAGGTTCGATAGACATTAAAGACGGCAAGCTTATCATCAACGGAAACCCCATAAGGGTAACCGCAGAAAAAGACCCGGCTAATCTTAAGTGGGGTGATATAGGCGCCGAGTATGTGGTTGAGTCTACCGGTCTTTTCCTCGACAAGCCCAAAGCCGAAGCACACCTTAAGGCTGGTGCAAAACGTGTGGTTATGTCGGCTCCCTCGAAAGACGATACCCCGATGTTTGTTATGGGTGTTAACAACAAGACTTATACCAAAGACATTGATTTGGTATCTAACGCTTCATGCACCACAAACTGCCTTGCACCGATAGCAAAAGTCCTGAATGACACTTTTGGCATTGTAGAAGGCTTAATGACTACAGTTCACGCAACCACAGCAACCCAGAAAACTGTTGACGGTCCTTCGATGAAAGACTGGAGGGGAGGCCGCGCTGCAGCAGGCAATATCATTCCATCATCTACCGGCGCTGCAAAAGCCGTTGGCAAAGTAATTCCGGCGCTCAAAGGAAAACTTACAGGTATGGCATTCAGGGTACCTACCCTCAATGTATCTGTTGTTGACCTTACCTGCCGTCTCGAAAAGGCAACCTCTTACGAAGAAGTTTGCGCCGCAATGAAGAAAGCTTCTGAAGGTGATTTGAAAGGAATTCTTGGTTATACCGAAGACGAGGTGGTATCAAGCGATTTTATCGGTGATCCGCGCGCTTCGATTTTCGACGCAAAAGCAGGCATTATGCTTAACCCGAATTTTGTAAAAGTAGTTTCATGGTACGACAACGAGTGGGGTTACTCCAACAAGGTTGTTGAGCTTATTGCATATATGGACACAGTGAAATAATCAGATTATATTATGCTGTAAAGAAAAAACCTGAAGCAATACATGCTTTGGGTTTTTTTATATGTATTCGATAAGATTAAAAGGCATCTTAACACTTGAGCGGTAATGCTCCCCAAGGCTCAGTATGGCCTCATCGTCTTCTTCGTAATACCAGTTGATCTCGCTCTTCTTCCCTTCATCATGTTTTTTCTTAATCAGCCTGAAAATCCCAAGCAGGTATTTTGACGAACCGCTGTTCACGTATTCCAGGTTCAGGTCAAATTTAGTGTATGATGCCGGATCGTCATAATACTTTTTGATCCAGTCAATCAGTTTTTCAAAAAATTCGCCCGGGTTTTCAGGTATTGACCTTCCTTCGATCTTAAGCAAACCATTGTCCGGGTTGAATTGAACAGCCGGGGTATTGCTGGTTCTTTCTATAATAAACTCCTTCATAAATATGTATATACTTTATTTATCATGCAATTCAATAACCAGATCGAACATGGCCGCCTTTATTGCAGTGTTCATTCCGGCGGGCAGTCCTACTATAAAACAGGGTATACCCCTTCTATAATCCATCCTTATCATATTATTATGGGATGTTTTTTGAATTAAAGATATAACATTTTATTACAGGTTGGTTGTTTAACAGCTATTGATAACTCTTTTTTGATTATTTGTTAATTAAGATTATCTTGCAAAAACAAACTTTAAACAAAACTTCTATGAAAAAGACACTTATGTTTACAGCAGCTCTGCTGCTAGCAACTGTTTTTATGTATGGTGGGGGTATTGTTACCAATACAAACCAGAGCGC
>JAWOHT010000152.1:0-15389 GCA_046485045.1 Bacteroidales bacterium | reverse complement strand
GTCATTAAGTTAAGCTGCAATGATTGATTTTGTTGATATCTCAGGGTTAAATTCAGAAAATTATTTTTTAAGACATACGAATTTTACTGAAAAATGAAAAAAACCACACAATTTTCAACAAAGTAGAAAGCTTTATCTTTGCACCAGCAACAAAAGAAAAATATAAAACAAGCCGGAATGCATTTACACGTAACCGAAAGTTACCATTTGAACTGTTAATTTTAAGTTTACTAAACATGCCCAAAAGGACCCTTTCAATTGAGTTATACACATTTTTCAATTACATTGGAAAAGGTATTGGCCGAGCGGTCAGTATAACGACAAGTGCATTTACGCAAAGCCGCAAGAAATTATCCCCGGATGTGTTTGAAGGAATAAACCAAGTCATATTAGAAGAATACTATACAGATAATGATGAGCGGGTAACCTTATGGAAAGGACATAGGCTGTTAAGCATAGATGGCAGTTACATTTGCCTGCCCTATTCAGAAGAATTGAAAAAAATATATGGCACCCACGATAATCAGAATAAAACAGAAGACGTAATATTGGGTCGGGCATCAGTGTTATATGATGTTTTAAACAATATTGTGTTGGAAGGCTTTTTATTGCCCAAAACAAATGGTGAAATAACCATAGCCCATGAGCATATAAAACAATTATATGAAAACGATCTGGTAATCCTTGACAGGGGGTATCCAAGTTTTGCACTGGCATATGAAATTCTTGAAAAAGGGGCCAATTTCCTGTTTCGTTGCAAGCATGAATATAATAATGTTACCGAGCAATTCATGGCAAGTGATAAGCCGGAAGATATAGTTGAAATAAAGTCCAAACAAAAGCAATCGTTTAAAGGTAAAACGTATACAAAAGACAGTACTATACAGGTAAGGTTGATTAAAATCCCACTTGATAGCGGGGAAATTGAATTACTAATGACCTCACTGATCGATAGGGAAAAATATCCATATGAATGTTTTAAGGAATTGTATTTTAAAAGATGGGGCATCGAGACCTATTATGATCGTCTGAAAAACATATTAAACCTGGAAAACTTCTCCGGCCTTACAAACCAAGCCATCTTACAAGATTTTCAATGTGCATTGTTTATAAGCAATGTCCAGTCATTAATAATTGAAGAAGCCCAACAGTCAGCAGATAAAAAATATGGTAAGAGACAGTACGAATACAAAATAAACTCTTCGGTATCTTTAGGTTTTCTTAAGTACCGGATACTTGACCTATTTATTAAAAAAGGGGCTAAAGCAACATTAGAAGAATTAGAAAAAATACTAATTGAACAAGTAGTTCCGGTAAGAAAAGGTAGAAAGTTCAAAAGGGAGCCTGATAAATACAGACAAAGGACCAAGCCGCCTATGTTTCATAATAGAAAGAAATTAATTTGATAACCAGCCTGTTATGCCCTTAACTTAATGACATTGAGCTCGCGCCAGCAAGGGGCTTTTTTTATTAAACAGCACCTGTTTTTTCAACCTGATTATAAGAAAAATTAGCAATCTCAGCCTGTTGCTGTGCATGTTCAATGGTCATGCTTACAACATTGCCGTTTTTGTCTGTTTCAACCAGCACATTTTCGTTTAGGTCTTTAGTATCGGTAATTTCATTGTTGTTGAAATTACCCAGCAACGTATCGGTATCTTTAAAGTATGTTATCTTCATAATGTTATTTTTTAAAATCCCTGTCAAAAAAGGCATTGTGAACGGTCTCCCCCACTGGCGCGCGTTTAGCTTTAGCGTAACGCGTGCTAACTACCCCCTCTGGCCGCTTTTGCAAAGCGTGCCTTTATTGTGCTATCCATTTGGCATTATAATACCCCCCAACTGGTGCGCGTTTAGCGATAGCGTAACGCGCACCACCCCCGCTGGCGCGAGTTTGTAGCTCGTGCCATTAAAACAAATGTATCCCACCCCGTTCGGCTTAGGCTGTGCCTTTGTCGTACATATTCTCTCACAGGTTATACCAGTATTTGTCCTTGATTTTTCATGAAAGTCATAAAACACCAAATGCCGGAGCCTTTAAGAATAGATACAGCTCAGGCACAGCCTAAGCCGAACGAGGGGACGGATAGAGCGCATGGTTGTGAATTGATTTTGGGCTGGTTAATATGCTATTTACAGCTTTCCAAAAGTTTTGAACTTTTGGAAAGCTTTCCGCGCTTCGCAGCGTGAAGATGGCTATATTCATACACCGTTAGTCCCCCAACTGATCCAAGCTTGTTAAAAACTTAGGCCATTATTTTTTAAACTGCCTATAAAAGTTCAGAAAATCACCCAGTTCCAGGTCTAAATCTTCGCGGATTATTTTACGCATAAGACCTTTTGGGATATCTTCGTTTTTGTGAACGGGAATAGTTGTAACCCGGCCATCAGTGTGTTTTAACCTATGGTGCGAACCATTAACCCGAACAACAGTAAAACCAAGCGTTTGCAGGAATTTGATAAAATCTTTACCTGACATAACAGGAAGTTGGGGCATAGGCAATATTTTAAACGGCTGCTGACTTTAATGAAACCTGTATTTCCCTGAAACCCACAAATCGGTTTATACCGGAATTCTTTTCTTTTTCTTCCTCTACACACATGTCAATAACTTCTTTAATATTCGCCAACGCTTCATCAATTGTCTTTCCATAAGAATGACAACCTTTGAAGACGGGGCAACTTACAATGTAATTATTATCTTCGTCCTGCTCAATAAGGATAGGCAAGTGCAATATTTTATCTTTTGTTTTCATTGTTGTTTTCTTTACGTCTATTAATCTTGTTAGGGTTTCATTTTTAAATATTTAAATCCGCAGAATTTGCTTTTCGAAAGATAAAGATATGAAAAAAGGCTGGTTTAAGCAATCAGTATTAAACATACAAAATTGTATTCAAAGAACTTTTACCCCCCGTTCGGCAAAGGCTATGCCTTTGTCGGACATATTCTCACAGGTTATACCTGTATTTGTCCTGATTTTATCATGAAAGTCATAAAACACCAAAGGCTGAAGCCTTTAAGAATAGATACAGCTCAGGCACAGCCTAAGCCGAACGAGGGGACGGATAGAGCGCATGGTTGTGAATTGATTTTGGGCTGGTTAATATGCTATTTGCAGCTTTCCAAAAGTTTTGAACTTTTGGAAAGCTTTCCGCGCTTTAACCAATTAGAATAAACATTACCTTATTTGCACTCCGATACCAAAATGCCACAAGTTACGCTGAAGCTATACTTGCGGCAGAATGGGGATTTACCCCGTATATTTTAAAAACTTTTGGCAACGACTCCCTATTCTCCTAAGGCATAAATTTTCCCATCGCCTGTTCCAACATACAAAGTACCATCATCATCAATTACAGGTTGGCTGTAGCCCAGGCCAAGCGGATACTCCCATATAAATTGTCCAAGGTTTGATACAGACATAAGTTTTCCTGAATCGGCGTAAGTTCCAAAATATAAACTACCGGCAGCATCAATGGTAATTGCAGCAAAAACACTGCCGCCAGTATCGTATTTCCATTTAAGGCTTCCGTCGCTGTTGATGGCGTAAATGTTTTTATCGGTGCAGGCAATAAACAAAGTACCATCGTTTGCAAGCGAAGGCACGTTAAGGGCAGCTCCGGGAAGGTCAAATTCCCATTGCTTTTCACCATTTAAACCAATGGCCAATAACGAATTTTCAGAACCAATATAGGCAGTGCCATCTTTGGCAACAATGGCATCGTAATTAATATCTTTACCGGCCTGATATTTCCAAAGCAATTTGCCATTTGGTTTTATCGCATATAAATTATCATCATAGTCAACTACATAAATGGTTCCGTCAGGAGCTACCGCAGGCGATGAATAGGAAGACCTGTCTAATTTATATGACCATAATTTCTTTCCCTGTTGATTAATAGCAAAAAGACCGTCGGATTTATCTACCGCATAAATGGTTCCATTGGAGCCAATAGCTAAAGCTCCGAAAATTCCTCCCCCATGATCATTTGGCAGTTCAAACTCCCATTTTGTATTATTTGATCCATCCAGGGCTATAATCATCCCATCGGTATAGTTTTGAACCCCATACTGATCAAAACCGCCTATATAAATTGTTCCATCCCTGCCAACGGGTTGAATATTTCTTAAATAAAGCCCTGCTTCGTATATCCACTCAAAATTATGATCGGCCGAGAACTTTATAACATCAACCCATGCTCCGCAATACAAGTTACCTAATGCATCAATGGCTGGTGATAATGCATCGGAGTGGTGCATCCCGGGAGAGGAATCATAGATTAAAGTAGCTGTTACACTGGCAGGTCCGTGATAAGGACTTTGCGATGTTCTGCGCGAATCATGCCCCTCGCATGGCCAGGGAGAATCGGCCAATCCTAACATGCCGGTTTCATCATAAATAACTGAATCTTCATTATTGTCAGACTCATCTTTTTTGCAGGAGAGTATAATACAGACAGACAGAGCTGTAACAAAAAATAGCCTAAACATGGTTCATTAGTTTTATTTATTTAAATCTGCAAATATTAATTCAGGGAGTTCCCCCGGATTGCCTATATCGTCATAATATCTTTTTCTTTGGCAGCAACTACCTCATCAACCATTTTTGAATACTTATCTGTCATCTCCTGAACCTCATTTTCGGCATTTTTGGCAAAATCTTCGGCCAATCCGTCTTTTTGCATTTTTTTCAGTTCTTCGTTGGTTTCACGACGGGTATTTCTGATGCTCACCTTGGTATTTTCACCCATGTTTTTAACCTGTTTCACCAGCGAACGCCTCCGTTCTTCGGTCAAAGCAGGGATATTGATACGTATTAATTCACCGTTATTGGCGGGGGTAAGCCCTATGTTGGCAGCCATAATGGCTTTTTCAATGGGTTCAATCATCGCTTTTTCCCACGGTTGAACGGCTATGGTCCTGGCATCGGGGGTGTTGATGTTCGATACCTGGCTTAACGGCGACTTCACGCCATAATAATCAACCATTATCCCATCAAGTAAATTGGGTGTGGCTTTACCTGCCCTTACCCTCAGTAATTCATCTTTAAGGTGGCCTATTGCCTTCTCCATCTTCTCCCCGGCATCGTCAAGAAATAGTTGAGCTTCTTCTTCCATGGTACATTTTTTAGTAGTTTGATAACAAAAATAAAAAATTATCTAAATTCAACTAAAAATATTTAAGAATTATTTTAAAGGTGTGATGAGTGTACCTACTTTTTCTCCCTTTAACAGTTTCATCAGATTACCCTCTTCATTCATATTGAAAACAATCAGCGGCAAATGGTTGTCCCTGCACATGGTGAATGCAGTAAGGTCCATAATTTTCAGACCTTTGTTGTATGCTTCATCAAAGGTTAAGGTATCAAATTTTACTGCATTTTTATCTTTTTCCGGATCGGCATTGTAAACACCATCAACACGGGTGCCTTTTAAAATTACATCGGCCTCCATTTCAATTCCGCGGAGCACAGCCGTAGTATCGGTTGTAAAGTATGGATTACCGGTTCCGAATGTGAATATCACAACCTCGCCGGCCTGCAGGTAATTCATCATTTTCTTTTTGCTATACCGCTCTCCAACGGGTTCCATCTCGATTGCAGTAAGCAGCCTCGCTTTTACATTGTTTTTTTCAAGTGCTGATTGTATGGCCAGTCCGTTGATTACCGTGGCAAGCATACCCATATAGTCGCCAGAAACCCTGTCAATGCCGCTTTTTGTTCCGGTAACACCCCTGAAGATATTCCCCCCGCCAATCACAATGCCTGTTTTTACACCCAAACCGGCGGCCTCTTTCACCTGCTGTACATACTCATCGAGGCGCTGACCGTCAATACCGCCCTGCTGGTTGCCCATTAAGGCCTCACCGCTTAATTTAAGCAATATTCTTTTGTACTTTGTCATGTTGAAATAATTAAACCATAAAGCTAAGTTTTTTTTCTTTTGCGGAGAAAAAAAAAGAGAACCTTCAGGGGTTCTCTTTTCATTCATATCTCTTAAACGCTTATTTTAGAGGTTAAGTGAATATCTTCTGAAAGCTTTTACTGTAACTTCTTTATCTGTTTCCTGAAGGTATTGTCTTACCGTTTTCTTACTGTCTTTGGTAAACTCCTGATTGAGCAGTGTACTTTCTTTGAAGAACTTCTGTAATTTTCCCTCTGCTATTTTTTCGAGCATGTTTTCAGGTTTTCCTTCACGGCGTGCCTGTTCCATTCCTATCTCTTTTTCTTTTGCAATAGTCTCGGGGGTTACATCATCTTTGTCAACTGCAACAGGGCTCATAGCAGCTACCTGCATGGCAAGGTCTTTTCCAACCTGAACATCTACCTTTTTATTAAAGGCCACCATGGTAGAAAGTTTGTTGCCCGGATGAATATACGCCACTACCATTTTTTCTTCAAGCTGATCGTAGTAAGCAAGTTCAATCTTCTCGCCAATAATTCCGATCTGCTCAATTATTTTCTCTTCCACTGTCGTGTCCTCAAGTCTGAGTTTCTTCAGACTCTCAAGATCGGCAGGTTTACCGGTAAGGGCTACTTCAAGAATTTTTCCTGCAAGTGCAATATAATCCTGGTTTTTAGCAACAAAATCTGTTTCGCAATTAAGTACGATCATTACTCCCCTTGTACCATCGGCATTGGTTTTTACCAGCACCACCCCTTCGCTTGCTTCACGGTCGGCGCGTTTGTTGGCAACGGCCTGGCCTTTTTTGCGAATTATTTCAATAGCTTTATCAAAATTACCATCGGCTTCTTCAAGGGCTTTCTTGCAATCCATCATCCCTGCCCCTGTAATTCTTCTTAATTTGCTGACATCTGCAGCGGTTATCTGAGCCATATCTTAATTAATTTTACTTCTTTTTAAAAATCCAATTATTCTTATTCGTCATCGCCTAAATCAACAACTTTTTTCTTCACCGGCGACTTTTTTGCAGGAGCCTTTACTGAGGGTTTCTTTTCCTCATCTGTTGATTCAATCTCAACCTCCTCATCTGCTACTTCCTCGTCTTCTTCTTCCCCTATTTCTTCTGACTCATCCAGTTCTTCTTCGTCCTGAATTTCATCTTCTTCATCAATATTAATGCCTTTTGCTTTTTTAACGCCTTTTTCTTTATGAGGAACATCTTTGTCTTTTTCGAGTTTTCTTTCATCAATACCTTCGGTAATAGCCTGACAAACAGCACCTACGATCAGAAATATTGATTTCGAAGCATCATCGTTGGCTGGTATCGGAAAATCTACCTCGTTGGGATCTGAATTCGTATCTACAATAGCAAAAACAGGAATGTTAAGTCTTTTGGCCTCCCGTACGGCAATTTTTTCTTTGATAATATCTACAACAAACATGGCAGCCGGAAGCCGTGTAAGGTCAACAATACTACCGAGGTTTTTTTCAAGTTTAGCCCGCTGGCGGTTTACCTGCAGCCTTTCTCTTTTCGACATATTGTCGAAAGTGCCATCGGTGGCCATTTTATCAATGGTAGACATCTTTTTAACAGCCTTTCTGATGGTAGGAAAATTCGTAAGCATACCACCCGGCCATCGCTCGGTAACATATGGCATATTTACCCCCTTCACCATTTCGGCAATAATATCTTTTGCCTGTTTTTTAGTTGCCACGAAAAGAATTTTTCTTCCCGATTTGGCAATCTGTTTCAGGGCAGCGCTTGCTTCATCAATTTTTACGATGGTTTTGTGGAGGTCAATGATATGGATGCCGTTTTTTTCCATGAAAATATACGGTGCCATGTTGGGGTTCCACTTCCTTTTCAGATGGCCAAAATGGGCACCTGATTCAAGTAATTCACTAAAATTTGTTCTTGGCATAATTATATTTGTTTACATTCTGATTATCAATCACTAAGTAGCCACCCGGACATTACCTTGATGAGTCTTAGCAATTTAGATACTAAACAACCTAAAGGGCTATCGTTTACTAAACTGAAACCTCTTACGTGCTTTGGGACGGCCGGGTTTCTTTCTTTCCACTTCGCGCGGGTCTCTTGTAAGAAACTTGCTGGCCTTTAATGTAGGTTTATTCTCCCCGTCTATTTTAACAAGTGCACGGGCAATACCCAGCCTTAACGCTTCGGCCTGCCCTTTTATTCCACCGCCTTGCAGATTTACCTTGATATCAAATTTATCAATTGCATCTGCAACCCTTAAGGGTTGTTCAACGATGTATTGTAATTGCTGTATCGTAAAATAGTCTTTGTAATTCTTGTTGTTAATTGTTATCTGACCCTTACCGGTGCTAACATACACTCTTGCTATCGCAGCTTTTCTTCTACCAAGGGCATTTATTACTTCCATGTGCGTTATTTAATGGTATTAATATCTAATTCTTTGGGTTGCTGGGCCTGGTGAGGATGATCAACTCCGGCATAAACAAACAGGTTTTTGAAAATTGCATTGCCCAACCTGTTTCTTGGCAACATTCCCTTTACCGCATATTCGATAATTCTCGAAGGATTTTTCTTCAACAATTCTTCAGGGCTCGTCCACCTTTCACCTCCCGGATACCCGGTATATCTTTTATATTCCTTATCAGCCAGTTTGTTACCTGTGAGCCTGATCTTCTCCGCATTAATAATAATTATATTATCGCCGCAATCAACATGTGGTGTAAAGTCGGGCTTGTTTTTGCCCCTGATTATTTTAGCAACCTTGGAGCTTAACCTGCCCAAAACCTGATCGGTTGCATCTACCACGTACCACTCTTTCTTCACTGTGGCCTTGTTTGCAGAAATAGTTTTATAACTCAGTGTGTTCACTTTATCTTAATGTTTTAATTTCTATACCGATACAAATAAAATCCCAAAATTTATGGAGTGCAAAAATACAATTATTTTTTATTATACAACAATTTAATTTATTTTTTATTTGTTGCGCCTGAAAAAATATGCCAGCTTCTAATAAATAGATTATTTTTGAACCGTTTCTGTTACAAACAAGATTTTACTTATGGCTCCCGGAAAAGATATAAAACAATATTTGACCAACCATTTTGGTACAGGCAGGGAGGAAGTCCATTACAATATTTATATCCTCGCGCTTACACTTCTTGCAATCGGACTTCCGGTTTCGAGGTTTCTGATGAGTGTATCAATGTTTGTGCTTTCGATCAACTGGATAGCAGAAGGCAGGCTTGCCGCAAAAATAAAGATACTGTGGTCGCGCAAAAGTCTGCTTTTCATGCTCTCGGTTTACCTGCTGCACATTGCCGGATTAGCCTACTCTTCAGACCTGGCTTATGGCATTCACGACCTGAAGGTAAAACTCCCTTATCTGGTAATATTGCTTGTGGCTGGCACTTCGTCTGAAATACCTTTGTCCCGCCTCAAATCAATCCTGAAATATTATATCCTCAGCGTATTTGTTGCCACACTTATCATTACGGTTATTTACCTGCTAACACGCGAATCATTGCACGACTCAAGAAATATCTCTGTTTTTATTT
Organism: Bacteroidales bacterium; assembly: GCA_046485045.1. GTDB lineage: Bacteria > Bacteroidota > Bacteroidia > Bacteroidales > UBA10428 > JAFGPL01. Next base: position 5,930 of record JAWOHT010000152.1, on the reverse strand, counting down.
CGCATATCAGGTTTTCGCTTATGATTGTTCTGGCAGTGCTGATTATCCTGTATGCGCTGCTTTTCAATAAATTTTCCCTGAATAAAAGAGAAAAAACAGTGCTGTCTCTTCTTGCCGTATGGTTGAGTAGTTTTCTGTTTGTCCTTCAATCATTTACGGGAATATGGATATTTATACTCACGGTATCCCTTCTGATGATCATTTATGTTATTAAACAAAAGAAACCCCCGCTTACCATTGCAGCAACTGTGATCTTTCTTGCAGTTGCTTACCTTATTGGTTTTACTGTTTATAAAGCTTTTTCAAATTTTTACCCGCCACCCATACAGCATATTGAAAAGCTTGACAAATATACCGTCAACGGCAACCCTTATTATCATGACAGCAACCCGAACCTTATCGAAAACAGGAATTATGTGTACCAGTACCTGTGTGTAGACGAACTTAGACGCGAATGGAACAGGCACAGCACAATTAACTTTGACAGCCTTGACCTCAAAGGCCAGCAAATCAGCCAGACACTCATAAGGTACATGACTTCTAAAGGGTTGAGAAAAGATTCGTCGGGTATTGCTGCATTAAGTTCGCATGATATAAAGATGATAGAAAACGGCTTTTCGAACCATATTTTCAATAAAAAATTCAGCATCTATCCCAGGATTTACCAGTTTTTCTGGGAAGCTGATGTATACATGAAGACCGGCATTTCAGGTGGACACTCGCTTGCCCAGCGCATCGAATACCTTAAAAACGGTATTGAAATTATCAAGCGAAATTTCTGGTTCGGGACTGGTAACGGCGATGTTAAAATGGAGTACGATAAACAATACAGAGAATCTGGTTCAAAACTTGATGAAAGGTGGAGACTCCGGGCACATAACCAATTCGTTACATTTTTTATTTCGTTTGGTATTACCGGATTTTTCTGGATAATTTTCTCCTTTGCCTTTGCTGTTTTTTATGAGAGAAAACACAACAATCTGCTGACCCTGATGTTTTTACTGGTTGCATTTCTTTCAATGTTTAACGAAGACTCCCTCGAAACCATGGCGGGTATCGTTTTCTTTTCACTATTCTATGCACTGTTTGTTTTCGGAAACAAAAAAACAGGATAAAATGCAGCCTGGTATGCGACCCGGAAGAGATTTTTTTAAACAGGATGTGTTGACCGTTGCCCCCCTTCTGTTGGGCAAATACATTGTAACTTTGAACAATGGCATCACCGAGAAATTCATCATTACAGAAGTCGAAGCATACAGGGGAGAAGAAGACCTGGCATGCCATGCCTCGAAAGGCAGGACAAAAAGAAACGGGATAATGTATGCAGAAGGTGGTCATATATACGTTTACTTTATATATGGTATGTACTGGATGCTGAACATTGTAACCGGTGAAAAAGACAACCCGCAGGCTGTTTTAATAAGGGGAATAAACCGATTTGATGGTCCGGGCAAACTAACCCGAAGACTTAAAATTGATGGTAGTTTTTATGGTGAAGACCTTGTTGCTTCAAACAGGATATGGATCGAAAACAATATGGCAAGAGGCGAGATAGTAACCGGCCCGCGTATTGGTATTGATTATGCAGGCGACTACTGGAAAAATATGCCCTGGAGGTATAATTTATTACTGCAGAAATAACATTTAAGATTTTTTAACACGCCCCAATCAACTGATTGTGTCTGTATTTTATTAAAAAACATGTATTTTGCAGCTTACTATTTTTTTCGGTAGTTTTGTATTTTTCAACAAAATTTCTCGTTCTTTGTGCTTTAAATAAATTTTTATCTCCTGATGAAAAGATTTAATCTTATTGACACCATTGCAGGCTGGACAGTGTTTTTAGTTGCCTCCTACGTATATTTGTCCACAATCGAGTCTACTGCCAGTTTCTGGGATTGCGGCGAATTTATCACTGCCGGGTATAAATTTGAAGTGGGTCACCCTCCCGGCGCTCCTGTGTTTATGCTTCTAACAAGAATGGCTTCGCTGTTTGCAGGAAGCGATACAAGCAAAGTGGCTGTGATGGTAAACTCCATGTCGGCTATTCTTAGTGCGTTAACCATTACGTTTCTTTTCTGGACGATTACACACCTTGCAAGAAAAATATTTACCAGGGAGAACAAAAGCCTGTCAAACGGAAAATTCATAGCCGTTTTAGCCAGTGGCCTCGTCGGAGCTATGGCATACGCTTTTTCAGACACATTCTGGTTTTCGGCTGTTGAAGGCGAAGTATATGCTACATCATCTTTGTTTACTGCCCTTGTATTCTGGGCAATTCTTAAATGGGAAAACATCAGTGACAAACCCAATGCCAACCGATGGATTGTTTTGATCGCTTATCTTATGGGACTTTCAATTGGCGTTCACTTACTCAATCTTCTTGCCATACCCGCCATAGTACTGGTTTATTATTTTAGAAAAAATCCGATAACAATAAAGGGTATCCTCGAGTCTCTGCTAATATCTGCATTACTGCTTGGATTGGTAATGTATATTATCATACCGGGATTTATAAAAGTCGCTTCGCTTTTCGAACTGCTATTCGTGAACAACTTTGGATTACCCTACTGGTCAGGTGTATTTTTTTACCTCATAGTCATTGCAGTTGCACTTATCTGGGCGGTTCATTTCACCCATAAAAACAGAAAGGTGATATTAAATACCTTCTTTCTTTCTTTAGCGGTAATATTGCTTGGTTATTCATCCTATGCCATCATTATTATTCGTTCACTGGCCGATCCGCCCATGGACCAGAACGATCCCGGAAATATGTTTTCGCTCATAAGCTATCTCAACAGAGACCAGTATGGCGACAGGCCTCTCTTCTCGGGGCAATACTTCAACGCCCAGCCTAAGTCTACCAAAAAAACCAGACCTGTTTATACCCCTATTGATGGAAAATATGTTATTACCAATCATAAGATTAAATATGTTTATGATGAAAAATTTACAACTATTCTCCCGAGGATGTGGAGTTCTGATGCAGACCATATAGATGCTTACATGAGCTGGGCAGGTATAGAGGAGAAAGATATTTACGAGGCACGCCTCGATAATCAAAACAATGCCGTAAGAGACCAGCAGGGAAATATTGTATACGACCGCTCAAAACCTAAAAAGACGCCGACATTTGGTCAAAACCTGAAATTCTTTTTCAGGTATCAGCTGGGACATATGTATTTCAGGTATTTCATGTGGAATTTTGCCGGACGACAGAACGATATACAGTCGCATTATGAACACGAGATTACCAAAGGAAACTGGATTAGTGGTATTAAGTTTATTGACCAAGCAAGGCTGGGCAACCAGGATAAACTCCCTGGCAGTCAGTTGAATAACAAGGCACGCAACAAGTACTATCTCCTGCCGTTGCTGCTCGGGATTATCGGTATGGTGTACCAGTATAAAAAACGACACGATGATTTCTGGACCACGCTTGCACTATTTGTTATGACAGGTATTGCTATTGTGGTTTACCTTAACCAGAACCCCATTCAGCCGCGCGAACGCGATTATGCATACGCCGGTTCGTTTTACGCTTTTGCTATCTGGATCGGACTCGGTGTTCTGGCAGTATATGAATTATTTAAAAAATATGTGCCTGACTCTGTCAGCGCTTATGTTGCAGGAGTACTTTGCCTGGTTGCGGTTCCTTATGTCATGGCCAAAGAGAACTGGGACGATCATGACAGAACCGGAAGATACATGGCACGTGATTTTGCATACAACTACCTGAATTCGTGCGATAAAAACGCTATAATATTTACCAACGGTGATAATGATACATTCCCGTTATGGTATGCACAGGAGGTGGAAGGCATAAGGACCGATGTGCGTGTTATTAACCTGAGTTATCTGGGCGCCGACTGGTATATTGAACAAATGCACCGCAAAGCCTACGATTCAGACCCGATACCATTTACGCTTACCAAAGACAAATACATCTCGGGCAAAAGAGACATTATATACCTGATAGAACGACTGAAAGGCTATACCGACCTGAAACAGGCCATTGATTTTCTTGCCGATGACTCAGACAAAACAAAGCGGGTACCCAATCACAACGAACGTATTGATTATCTGCCCAACAGGCGTTTCAGCATTCCTGTTGACAAAGAAAAAGTGCTGGCAAATGGCACGGTAAACCCGAAATATGCCGATCTGATTGTTCCCGAAATACAATGGGACATCAACCGCAATTATATATTTAAAAACCATATGATGGTACTCGACCTGCTCGGCACCAATAACTGGGAACGCCCCGTATATTTTGCCATCACGGTGTCAAGCGATAACTACCTCAACCTCGACAGCTATTTCCAGGTTCACGGGTTAGCATACAAGGTAGTACCCGTAAAGTCCGAAAGCGGATATCCCAACACGGGGGGCATTGACACAGATATCGTGTACGACAACCTGCTCAATAAATTCAAATGGGGAGGTATTGACAACCCCGATGTTTATATTGACGAAAATGTGATGCGTATGCTTACCAATTTCAGGAGTAATTTCTCAAGGCTGGCAGAAGCACTTATCAGCGAGGGCAAACCTGACTCTGCAAAAAAAGTGCTTGAAAAATGCCTCCTGTTAATGCCCGACACCATTGTAAGATACGATATCTTTACACTGGCTGTCATCGAAAGTTATCTAAAACTCGACGACAGGGAGAATGCCATGAAAATTGCTGAAAAACTTAAAGAAAATACCTACGAAGAGCTCGACTACCTTGTAAGCCTTGATAAGAAATATGCTGAAGCCCTGTCGTACGAAAAAAGACTGAACCTTCACATTATCAACGAACTGGCGAGGCTGATGAGGGAATATGGAAACGACGAAACCCGAAAAGAACTTGAAACCAAATTCCAGGATTATCTTATGGCCCTGAATGTAGGCCTATACTGATATGCTTATAACTAAAACACCATATATTTTAAAAAAAATATATTACAGTCTCATCTGGGATTTACAAAACGGCGAGAAAGATATTTTCTTAACCTTCGATGATGGCCCAAACCCCGAAATAACCCCAAAGGTACTGGAAATATTAAGCCAGTATAATGCCAAAGCTACTTTTTTCTGCATCGGGCGCAATGTGGAGAGATACCCGGAGATTTACAGCCAGGTTACCGCTGCCGGGCATTCGGTCGGTAACCATACTTACAGCCACCTGAAGGGATGGACTACTTCAAATACAGAATATTACAAGGATATTGAGCTGGCGGGGAAGTTAATCCCATCGGGACTTTTCAGGCCGCCCTACGGTAAAATCAAACGATCGCAGTTAAAGTATCTCAGGCAGTTTTACAATATCATTATGTGGGATATCATGAGCAGCGATTATGATGGGGACACCGGAAAAGAGAAGTGTCTGAAGAACGTGCTTGACAATGCCCGTCCCGGGTCAATTATTGTCTTTCACGATTCTCTCAAGGCCGGTGACAACATGCTTTATGTTCTGCCCAGGGCGCTTGAATCTTTAAAACAATCTGGTTTTGTTATGAAAAACCTTGATGCATATATACCGCCGGTTTCATTCCAGCCCTCTTCATCAATCCTTTAAACCGTCCGTTGGTCTATTCGCTCACGCATCCTGAACCCCTGTTTGCTCACCATCCTGAAAAAATACCTCGTAACTATGCTGATCACGGTATCTGTTTTACCAGAAAAACCCTCTGCAAGCATAAACCTGAATACAGTTTTATCGAACCTTTCTCTCAATGTGTATTCGGTTTTTTTGGTCCGGTTTATCGAATGCACACATACACGAAACAATTTTCTGAGCAACCTGCTTCTTTCATATTCCCTGATAAGCTCTTCCGGCACTGTTGCGCCACACAGCCGATTAAGAAGTATCAGGGTGAGCTTAAGATGTGTTGTAAGCCTAAGGACAGATGCCCTTTTCATTAGCGTATCTGCCGAAAAGTTGT
>JAWOHT010000063.1:0-3780 GCA_046485045.1 Bacteroidales bacterium | reverse complement strand
CCGCGACCGCCGCCGTCAGCCAGAACGGCGGCGCCAGAATGTACAGGAAGGGCATCGGCGCCAGCGCCCAGAGCAGCAGGATGGCCGCCAGTCGCCGAGACTCCACCGCGACCCCGGTCATGCAATTTCCCGCAGGGCGAAACGAGTCGTCCGACGCAGCACGGGCGCCGCCGGCGCCGGGGCGGTCATGGGCGCCAGTGCGACCTCCGCCAACGGCGTCAGCAGGCGCGCCCCGTGGGCGAGCCCTACCGCCGGAGGATAGCGCCGCCGACCGATCACCAACCCGACCGCGGCGCCGGCTCGCAGACGCTCGACCACCGCGGTCGCCACCTCGCTGACCAGCCGCTCGAACCGCTCACGGGTGGCGGGCAGCTGAAAGATATACAATAAAGAAATATTACGTCCCTACGGGACTTATGTTGTAATGGTCGGGTTTTGCTATAGATATTATGTCCCTACGGGACAGGTTGAAACTTTCCAAAGAAAACCAGCTTAAAAAGTCAAATTTTATCATCCGGTTGCAATACTTCAATGAGAAAATTATAATCTATTTCATCAACGGTACCTGTTATTTAATGGCCTTTCAGGTAATCTTTTGTGAGTCAGGGCTTGTCTTGAAACAATGAGTAAATATTTAAGTCAAAAACCTGACTGTTATGCATAAAAAAAAGTTGTATCCACGTTTGGATACCCCCTCTCCCGCAAGTATAGCTTCAGCGTAACTTGTGGTATGCATTGAATTTATTACCTTGCAACTTAAAAGACTATATAAATGAGCAAAAATTTTAAATTCAAGACCTGGAATATTTAAGCAACCCTGACTGTCATTCAAAAAAAGAGGCTGTGTAAAAAGACCTAAAGATCTTAAATACACAGCCTCTTTTTTGTTTTTGTAGGGTATGCAAAATAGAAGCCTGGCACGTCCGGGTTTTTTATGTTCTATTTTACCTTTCTCAAACTTCTAATCCTTGAAGGCCTGCGGTGTCCATGAATAATGCCAAGGATAACAATTCCGGCAGGTTTAATTTTATAGACAATAAGCCAGCTTAGGCAAATCGCTTTACGGTAGATTTTGTTTTTGGTGGGTATTTCTTCGCATTCCCGGAAAACAAACGGGTTTTTTGATGTGGTTAATAGTTTTAAAAATCTCGTCACCAACGCGGATAGCGTTTAAAGGCCCATGCCGGATATAGGCAATATAACCTGTAATATTATCAATGTTCTGTAAGGCGTGTTCAGTTATCCTCAACGAATAAGCTTTCGGAGCTTCTTCTTTTGTTCTGACCATCGTTGTTTTGCTTCTGTTAAACTTACAGTCGGGGAGTTCTCGGCATACTCAACCCATTTTCTGAAATCTTCAATGCTTATAGGTTCACCATGCAGAGAATATGAATTTAAATCCGGTTCTTTCACAATACGGATTAAATTTTTATGCTCCAAATCCTGTAAGGCCTTTAAAGAATTATTGTCTGTAAGTTCTATTGTTAATGTTTGCATAGTGTTTACGTTTTAATTTACATAAGCCCTGCGGGTCTTAAAATCCCGTATTAAGGCATCAATAACCATAAATACCTGCTTTTTTTCTTCAGCCGGCAAAGTTGAAACATCATGAATCCTTTTAAGGGTATCGTTATCTAGTTCAAAATCAGTCTTATCTACCAGATAATCAATAGAAACAGTCAGGGCATCGGCAATTTTAATAATCACTTCAATAGAAGGCTTTACTTCGTCCCTCTCATAATGCCCGATAATATCACCGGAGGTTCCTGCCTTTTTAACCAGTTCACTTTGGGAGTACTTTTTTGCTTTTCTAAGCGAGGTAATATGCTGGCCTAAAGTCATACTATATCGTTAAAATGATAGAAATAATAAGCTTTTAACAAAAATAGTTGATAAATATGTCATAAGCAAGAAATGTTTTTCTTGTTATTCTTGTGGTAATTCTTTTCAAATCTTTCAGGAAGTAAAAAGAAGAAGACAACACCCCTTCCGCTGTTTGGAGTCTTTCTTTGGTGGACTTTAAACTTTGAATGAATAGCAGGGTCTCTGACCCGATAACTATTGTATTGAAAAAAAAGGATTAATAGTTTATGGGTATATAATTATGAGCAGTCATGTACATATGGTAATTGGCACTGTACAGGATAAATTAGAAAATATTGTGAGAGATTTAAGGGTTTGTTAAATAATAATTGATACATTTTATGGATTGATTGTATAATTCCAATCACCTCTAAAAGAACTTTTTGTTAGTTTAATATTTTCCAATTCTTTATCCAATACTTTGATTCCTTTTTCATATTGCGTTTCATCTGCCCTGGCTTTTACTTGTAATCCTTTTTCGGTAGTGGTATTGGCTATCAGGTTTACAACCACTTCCAAACTTTCTAATGGTTTTGCCCGCCAGTTTTTGGTTATATACGAGAATAGCCTATGTTCTATCTTGTTCCACTTGCTGGTACCTGGCGGAAAATGACTTACACTTATTGCTAACCCCGTTTCTGTGGCAAATGCCTGCAACTCTTTTTTCCACAATCTGTTTCTTGAACCATTACTGCCTCCGCCATCGGCTGTTATGAGTATTTTTTTTGCATCCGCGTATTGCTCTTTACCCATTTGTTGCCACCATGTTCTTATGGTGTTTACGGCAAATTCTGCGGTGTCCTTGCTAATGCCCACACTGACCCATCCCTGGTTTTGTGCTATGTCATATACACCATATGGGACTGCCTTGCCTAATTCCTTATCCATAAAATCATACACGTTTACCTCTGGCGCCTTCCCTTGTAAAAACCAATCTGTACCTGTGTTTTTAAAGTTCCCTATTAATTCTTTCTTCTTGCAATCTACCGATATTATCGGCTCTTTTGCCGACATAAAAGACAAAGCTGTTTCATTGATATATTCAAACTGCTCATTTCTGTCAGGGACATCTCCGCCTTCTTGTGTCTTCCGGTTTGCCTGCAAGCTATAGCCCATCGATTTTAATAATTCACCAATTGTCACATAGCTTACGGTAAAGCCTTTTTCTTTTAACGCTTTTTCTATATTCCTTAAGCTCTTGCTTGTCCATAAAAGTACCTTCATCGGGTCGCCTCTTGTGTAAGGATTAACAACAGACTCTAATGCTTCTAAAAGCCCCTGTTGCTTTTCCTTATGACGCTTGCGGCCTCCTCCTGGCTTACGTATTTTTTGAGTTGCTTCTACTTTTTCTTTTCCCTTTCCTAAAGCCAATTCTGCAATCCCCTTATCAATCCGAACCCTGCTCACCCCTGCCAATTTTGACACGCGCTGTTTTCCGCCACGTCCCAAACTCAGCGCCTCGCTTCCCAGGTATAAACGTGCTGTCTGTTCATTCATATAGGGCAAAATTGTCTTGTATTTATTTTCCAAATCAATATCTCTTATCATTTGTATATTTTTTTATACAAATGTACTATTTATTTCTTAACAAATCCTTACTTGAAATTATTATTTTTGGTAATGTTGAAAATTGAAGACGACTTAATTATTTCAAAAGTGACAAAAAATAAAACATAAATGGGCGAACCGCTAACACGGCATATAAGTAATGGCGGGGCTTGTGGGTTGCCAAGTGCAGTTCTTCTATTTAAGTTTCTGCTCGGTTGACAATGACCTGCTTCGAAAACCGCCACTACTCATATGCCCAACGTTATGCTGCATTTTCAGATGACACACAGTTCCAATTATGGAATCTAAAATATAAAAACTATGATTAAACGATTTAAAATTACAAAGTTATTTGGGTTTAGAAATGTT
>JAWOHT010000094.1:0-3455 GCA_046485045.1 Bacteroidales bacterium | reverse complement strand
CATACAGATCCAAAGCTAACCTGGCAGGCCGGGAATTGCCATTACCATAACGCACCCACAGCAAATTCCCCAGCGGATCGTGTTTCATTAGAAAATAGGTGTCAGGGCATCGCGCAGAACATTTGGTGGTGGGCTCGATCGATTTCTCATCATCCAGTTTCAGATAGCGTGAAAAATAGCCTGTGCTGTATGTGTTTCCATATACATCGGCGAGGATATCGTATGCCCATGAGAATCCTCCGGCCTCGTAGGTCTGCACCCACTCAGGATCCATACGCACATTAGCACTCTCAGGTGACTGTGCCAACAAAAACAGCGGTGAAGTCATCAACCCAAACCAGAACACCAAGAATACAAATGCCCCTCTGCCATTCTTCATAAAATCAAAATTGTGCAGCGATCTGCTGCTGATTACTCTCCTTGTACACCCAAATCGAACATCGGTTCAAAGGTACAGGAATAATACTAAGTGAGCAGATGACATCCCGCACAGCGAAGCGAAGCGGGAGCTGAAGTCTAAAGCCTTATCCGTTACATAAACCTTAGTAGCATAGCAATCACCCGCAGAATCCGGAACCTTATTGCCTTATCCACTTTCCACCAAAAATTCTTTCCCCTGCCGGAATCAACTTGTGGGAAACATGCTTATATTTGATCAGGGAAAACAGTGAAATCGCGGGTTTTAGACAGACTGCCGATGGCTGAAAAGGAAAGAAACCAGAAATATAGAGACAATTAATTATCAGACAAAAAAGTAATGAAAATATTAATGGCAATCGGAACAGGTAGCTTTATTGGGGGAGTGTTACGCTACTTAATCGCTGAATTTGTTCAAACAAGACATTTAACGAGTTTCCCTATAGGTACACTGACAGTGAATCTTATTGGCTGTTTTATTATCGGAATCGTTTTCGGACTGGCAGACAAAGGAAACTTAACGCAAGAATGGCGACTTTTTCTTGCAACCGGACTTCTAGGTGGCTTCACAACGTTTTCCGCCTTTTCAATTGAAACAATTGGGATGCTTCGAGACGGGCAATTTTGGAGTGCGGCTGCTTACATTTTCCTAAGCGTTATCCTTGGCTTGTTTGTGGCTTTTTTAGGGATTTTAATCATTAAATTGTTTTAACCAATGGAAAATAACCCAAACGCAAAATTGCTTCGCATCTTTATCGGTGAAAACGATAAGTATGATCAGCATCCGCTTTACGAAACAATTGTTTTTGAAGCACGCAAACAGGGACTTTCTGGAGCGACAGTTACAAGGGGCATAATGGGTTTTGGTGCTAACTCAAAAAAAATCCATACAACAAAATTGTTTGAAATTTCATCTGACTTGCCATTGATAATAGAAATTGTGGATACTGAAGAAAAAGTCAAAAACTTCGTCAAGTCAGTCGAGCATATGTTTGAACACACAAAATCGGGGATATTAATTACCATAGAAAAAGTAGAGGTTGTCCGATACAATGCAAGCAAATGACTTGGATGAAAGAACGCCGGCAGCATATAAGGATCCCCCTCGTGGTAGTATCGTCAGTATGGATGAGGAAACTACCGAAATCAACTTATCAACCAGACGATCGATCTATCTATAAGTTTAGATGTATGAAATTTGGTTGACCCAGATATCTGAAAGAGGACTGCCAAAAAAATTGATAAGCTATATTGAAAAAATTGTAAATTTGATGCATGAAACAACGAATATACATAGATACTTCTGTTTTTGGGGGTTACTTTGACGAGGAGTTCTCGGAACAAACAAAACCGTTGTTTGCCAGAATAAGAGACGAAGAATTTATCTTGCTTTTTTCAACTGTTACCCAGGATGAACTAGATAACGCACCGGAAAAAGTAAAAGAATTAGTTAGAAGCCTTAAAGTCCAAAATACAGAATTTATCGAGACGACAGAAGAAGCTATTGATTTGGCAACGGAATATATAAATGAAAAAGTTGTAGGACAGACAAGTTTTGCGGACTGTTTACACATCGCTTTAGCAACAATAAACCGGGCTGACTTCCTGGTAAGCTGGAACTTTAAGCATATAGTTAACATTCAAAAAATCAGGGGATATAACTCCATTAATATCAAAAATGGCTATAAACAACTGGAAATCAGATCACCAAGAGAATTTGCAAAATATGAAGACGACTAAAAAGACCTTTGATGCTGTGAAATATATGCGGCAACAAAGAGACAAATTAAGCGGGAAGTTGTCCAAAATGTCCAAAGAAGAAATTTTGGAATACTTCAAAAAGCGCAAAGCACAGATAACAACCAAGCCCTGTGCATAACAGCAAGCCGGGACTGTTATGTTTACGGGTTTTAGCCATCTTCGGAAGTTGAGCGAAAATGACACGAAGAACTCATGAAGGTTTACGGAAAATGTATAAGCTGCAAAACTGAAATCGGATTTTCAACAAATGCTAATACAAGAATTGAATTTTCGATACAAGAAGGAGAAAATAAAACTCTGAAATGCAAAAATTGTGGAACTAAAACGGAGTTTCATGCTGACGAATTGTTTATGAAAGAATCAAAAATTGCTCAAATTGGAGCGGCACTGATTTTATTAATCGGAACACCATTAATTTTCTTTTTCATTAATCCAATATTTACCGGAAGTCATAATCATTATGTGATTTACGTTGTAGGTGGATTTTTACTTGTCCCTGTTATCGTGTACGGAATTATAAAAAAACAAGACCAAACAAGAGTAAGTTCATTTAATAGAAATAACCTAAAAGGTAGAATTCATAACATTGGAAAATGAAATACGCTGTATTGTCCCGATTCCCCGCAGAATCCAGAACCTTATTACCTTATCCCCTTTCCACCAAAAAATATTTCCCCTGCCGGAATCAACTTGTCGTAAACATGTCTATATTTGATCGGAAAACCGATGGGGCGGATGTTTTCAGACAGACTGACGATGAGTAGAATACCAGAAAGTTAATTGGCATTTAAAAGACCTTCAGCACAGTGATGACTGACAACTTGATAGTTATAAAAGGGGGCACATACAACGATATTAAAAAAGCGTTGCGACAATGGATTGAACTTTATTCAAAAGATCTGCTAGACGGGTTGACTTTTCAACTTTTTAAAAATGTGCCTGGTTGTCACATTATTCAAGCAGACAAGCGACTTGACAACGAAAGGTTCTTCTATTTAATAAACTATTTGGAATATCCGGAGGGTATTGAGTATAAAATTGACATTAGATTTTGGTGGGAAAATAACAGAATCCAGAGCAAAGAAATTTTTTAAGATTCCAAATGACTTTATTTTGGAGAATCCTGAAACAATAAAAGTCAGCAAAAAAGAGATTATCCAAAAAGAAGATAAAGCCCTTGAAAACAAGCTCGACAAGCGTTTTAAGGTTTTATCCCTTACTGCTTTCAGCTTATTACTTATAGGCATATTTATAGATCTATTCTACACTCAGGTCTT
>JAWOHT010000178.1:0-21862 GCA_046485045.1 Bacteroidales bacterium | reverse complement strand
AATGAATTTCCCGGTGTGGAAAGGGTGATGGGATATTTCAGAAACGATTTAAGAATGGTGTCTGGTAAAGAGCCAATGCTTTATAAAGGAGAAAAACATATTCTTGGAGATGTTATCATTGCCGGGACATTAGGTCAAAGCGAACTTATTGATAAACTTGTAAATAATAAAAAAGTTGATCTTTCTGCTTTAAGTGGTAAGAATGAAATGTTTCTTATACAAGTTGTTGAAAAACCTTTTGAGGGAGTGGATAAGGCTTTGGTAATAGCTGGCAGTGATAAGCGCGGAACGATTTATGGCGTTTTTGAAGTTTCGAAACAAATAGGGGTTTCTCCCTGGTACTGGTGGGCAGATGTCCCTGTGGAACAACATGCTAATTTGTATTTCAGGAGAGGAATTGTTACCGAAGGTGAGCCTAAGGTCACTTATCGCGGAATATTTCTGAATGATGAGGAGCCCTCCCTGGGCCGCTGGGCTGTTGAGAAATTTGGGGGTTTCAATGCGGGTTTTTATGAAAAGCTTTTCGAACTTATGTTGCGCCTGAAAGCCAATTTCCTATGGCCGGCAATGTGGTGGGCAAGCTTCAATTCAAATGATCTGATGAACCCTGTTTTGGCCGACGAACTGGGAATTGTTATGGGAACCTCGCATCACGAGCCTATGAACCGTGCCCATGCCGATTGGCAACCATATGGCGGCAAAGAATGGAACTACGAAACCAATGCCCGGCAGTTACGTCAATTCTGGACCGAAGGAATACAGCGCACTCAGGATTTTGAAACGGTTATAACATTAGGTATGCGTGGCGACGGCGATATGGCAATGTCAAATGAAACCAATATTGCACTGCTGGAACAAATTGTTAAAGATCAGCGCGAAATAATTGCCGGTGTTACAGAAAAAGAGATAACAAAAGTCCCACAGGTTTGGGCATTATATAAAGAGGTGCAGGATTATTATGATCGGGGAATGCGTGTGCCCGAAGATGTTATTTTACTGTTTTGTGATGACAACTGGGGCAATATAAGAAGTTTGCCCAAGCCAGATGAACCTGCGCACAAAGGGGGCTATGGTATTTATTATCATTTTGATTATGTCGGCGGGCCCAGAAATTACAAATGGATCAATACTTCGCAAATACAACGGATATGGGAACAAATGAACCTGGCTTATCTGCATGGGGTTAATGAGATTTGGATAACAAACGTTGGCGATCTTAAACCCATGGAGTTTCCGATAGAATTTTTCTTAGATATGGCATGGGACCCCGACCGCTTTAACCCGGAAGGGCTGTTTGATTACACCAGTAAATGGGCAGAATATCAATTTGGTAAAGAATTTGCCGGGCAGATTGCCGATCTTATCGACAGGTATACACGGTTCAACAGCCGTCGTAAACCCGAACTGCTGGAATCCGGTACCTATAGCCATTTGCATTATAAAGAAGCCATCCGCGTTGCTGAAGAGTATAATCAACTTGTAAATCAATCGAATGATATTTATCAAAAGCTCCCTGAAAAATATCACGATGCATATTACCAGTTGGTACAATATCCTGTTGAAGCATGCGCAACCATTAATGATATGTATATAACCACAGGCCAGAACCTGTTATTTGCCAAACAGGGCCGGGTTATAGCCAACGAATTGGCCTTGGAAGCCAGGAAACTCTATGAGAAAGACTCCCTGATGTCTCTTTATTATAACAAAAACCTGGCAGGCGGAAAATGGAATAATATGATGAACCAGACCAGGATTGGATATACCACGTGGCAGCAGCCGGCAAGCAATAAAATGCCAAAAGTTGAAATAGTTAATCCGTTGGAAGGGGCACATATGGGAGTAGCCGTTGAAGGTTCTGATAATTGGTGGCCAAATTGTACAGGCAAAGCTGATTTGCCCCAGTTTGATATCTATAACAGGCAACGTTACTACTTTGATATTTTCAACAGGGGCAATACTCCTTTCATTGCTACAATAAATACCGGATCAAAACTAATATCAGTTTCAGAAGAAAAAGTAGAAGTTGTTAAGCATGTACGTATTTGGGTTGATGTAAATTGGAAAGAGAAGATTACGGAATTAACCCGTACACCCATAACGGTAAATGGCCCCGGCGCCAAAAAAGTGGTTATTTGGGCCGTTATCAATCCTTTAAATGAAATAAACCCGAAAATACCCGGATTTGTTGAGGCAAACGGATATGTTGCTATTGAAGCCGGAAATGTAAGCCGGATTGTTGCCGCGAATGGAAACAGCTGGCAGGTTTTACCTGGTTTTGGCCGGACAAATTCAGGGATAATGCCGGTACCGGTAACTATGAAAAGCCTTGACAGGTTCGAAGAATGTGCAAGTATCGAATACGACATGCAACTAACTACAAAGGGAGAGGTAACGGTAAATCTGATTTTGGCCCCTACGCTTAATATATACAATAACCAGGGTTTAAGGGTTGCTGTATCGTTTAATGATGCTATGCCAGTGGTATTGAATATGCATGATTGGCAAACTTTTCAGGATTGGGAAGAATCGGTGCGTAAAAATTCTATAATACTGAAATCTAACCATTTGGTAAAAGCAGGTAAAAATGTATTAAAGATATGGGCCATGGATCCTGCAGTTGTATTACAAAAAATCATAGTGGATACCGGTGGGTTGAAACCATCATACCTTGGTCCGCCTGAGAGTTATGTAATCAGATAAAAACAAAAACACATGAAAAAATTATGGTTTAGTATTACTGGTATTGGCCTGCTATTATTGTGTTTGTCTGGTATAGTAAAAGCACAGACTGTATCAATTAATTTAAATACAGGGCATCAAATAATCAGAGGCTTCGGCGGGATGAATAATCCCGGATGGATTGATGACCTTAATTCTGACCAGACAGACAAAGCATTTGGCAATGCGCCGGGTCAGATTGGTTTGAGTATCCTCAGGATGAGAATTAGTTCGAAAAGCGATGAATTTAACCTGGAACTTCCAACAGCACAACGTGCAAAGGGGCACGGGG
Source organism: Bacteroidales bacterium (assembly GCA_046485045.1). Classification (GTDB taxonomy): domain Bacteria; phylum Bacteroidota; class Bacteroidia; order Bacteroidales; family UBA10428; genus JAFGPL01. The sequence continues at coordinate 18,849 of JAWOHT010000178.1, read as the reverse complement.
CATTGCTGATGGCCTCCCCCTGGTCGCCTCCTGCTTCATTAAAGAGCAATAACAGTACAACAGGAGGATACCTGCTGTCGCAGAATTATGATGCCTATGCCGACCATCTGCTTGGTTTTGCAAACTTCATGAAGAATAACAGTGTGCCGTTGGATGCAATATCTATTCAAAATGAGCCCGACATTAAGGTTAATTATGAATCATGTGACTGGTCGGCCAAACAAATGATTGATTTTCTTAAAACCCAGGGATCAAAGTTCGATACGCTTAAAGTTATTGCCGCCGAGTCGTTCCAATTCCGGAGGCCTATTACAGATTCAATACTTAATGATGCCGGGGCAGAACAGCATGTGGATATCATCGGGGGCCATATATACGGTGGTGGGTTGAGTGATTATCCGCTTGCCCGCACCAAAGGAAAGGAAGTATGGATGACCGAACATCTCACAGGCAGCGGGAGCCCTTCTGAAAATACATGGTCACTTGCCCTCGATATGGCCACAGAAATCAATAATTGTATGAAAGCTAATTTCAATGCATATCTCTGGTGGTATATACGAAGGTTTTACAGTTTTATTGATGAAGGGGGCAATATTACCAAAAAAGGCTATGCGATGGCTCAATTCAGTAAATTTATAAGACCCGGATTTGTAAGGGTAGGTAGTACAGTGGCTTCCGCACCCAATGTTGATGTAACTGCTTATAAGTCAGGCGATAGTATGGTTATCGTTGTCATTAACAGGAATAATGCGAACGTAAACCTTACTTTCCAGATTGAGAACAATATTGCAGACAGCCTGACAAAATACACCACATCTGCTGCCAAAAATATTTCTAATGATGGAAAAATTGCTGTTACTTCAGGTAGTTTCAATGCAGTGGTTGATGCTTACAGTATTACAACATTTTCATCTGTTTCTGATAATGCCGGTAAATTTGAGAATAGTAAACCAACAGCAAATGCTGGTTCTGATATTGAAAAAACATTAGAGAGTACAGGTTTGAAAGCTGATGTTACACTTAATGGCACCCAAAGTTACGATACCGATGGCGAAATCGTCAATTACTCATGGTCGCTTGATGGTAAACAAATAGCATGGGACTCAACAGCAGTACTTCAGTTTGGGCCGGGTGAGTATCCGGTGATTTTAACAGTTACAGATAATGATGGAGCAAGAGATACCGATACTGTTCACATAAAAGTAATGAGTCAGTTTCAAACCAATATCTGGTTCGAAGCAGAGTGTGCCCAGGTAGGCGCTAACTGGCTTGTAATAACAGATAATCTGGCTTCAAATGCGAAGTATGTAACAGTGCCTGCCGGCAGGCAAAGTCTGGCACAAGCTTCAGAAGATACAAAAGACCACCTGGTGTTCACCTTCAGCATTATTGAAGAAGCGCAATACATCTTATGGGGCAGGGCAAATGCTCCAACTTGGGAGGATGATTCATACTGGGTAAAGATGAATGACGGAGTCTGGGCTGTGTGGAACGGGATTCGTGATAGCGGGACCGGCACAGGCTGGCATTGGGACGATGTGCACGATGGCTCAGGTACGACAATGGTATATAATTTAGACAGTGGTATGCACACCCTGTTGGTGTGCTACCGTGAAGATGGCGCCGGTCTGGATAAATTATTACTTTCCAATACAGGAACTGTTCCTTCAGGTATCGGAGAAACGGCAACCAATTGTCAGCAAACCAATGTTTATGAAGTAGATAATGGTTCAACATCACTTGTTGTTTGGCCAAACCCGGTAAAAACTGAGATTACGGTTCGTTGGGGAGATGAGATTCAAACAGTGGTTGTTATTGATATAACGGGAAGAATACTGATACAGGAAGAGTACAATACTCCTTCACATTCTGTCCAGATACCTGTAAGTCTAAATCCGGGGATTTATGTTGTGAAAGTCTGCAATAATAAGAAGTCGGACTTAATTATGATTATGGTTGAGTGAGCAGCTTATGCCCGTGACCTTATTGATAAGCACTTATATTGTTTTGCAGGATAAACCAGCATGTTTTATGAAAGCGTGTTATGGGTATGTGCCTTTTAATTTTTACTTTTTGTCAAATGGGACATATATTTCGCGCATAGCATTGGTTGAGGTTTTGCGAAATACTTATGCATAAAATAGGATTGGTTGTCAGCACTTTTCTGTAAGGTTTATTATTATTTTTTTATTTTGTACTTTTATTTTATTAAGTGAACCAATACTATATTATTATGAAACCCAACATTCAAAACTTTGCCAAAATAGTACTACGATTAAGTTGCATGTGCTTAATCGTATATACATCGGGCTTTTTTTATGTAAATGCCCAGCCCTCGGGCGGGCCATACGGTCCCATTCAGCAAACATACGAATTGCCAGTAGTAACGGGTAATACATATTATGTGGCACCCGACGGAGTAACAGGGGCGTCGGGTGAGAAGCCTGAACAGCCCACAACAATAGAATCTGCAATAGAAAAGATTAAAACCGGGGATGCGATTATTCTTCGTGGCGGCACATACCGTACCGGCGACCTGGAGTTTAACCAGGGTATTACCATTCAGCCTTATGCCAGTGAGCAACCGATATTTAAAGGTACTTTCGAGGCCAAAGAGTGGAGTAAAATAAGCGGAGGGCTATGGAAAACATCATGGACCAGATTTTTCCGTGCATATCCCGATGACTGGTGGTCGCGCGACAGGTTCGGCCATGCTACACCACTGCATATTTTTAATAACGATATGGTTTTTGTTGACGGCAAAATCCTCAAATCGGCCGGTTGGGAAGGCGAGGTTGATGAAAACTCGTTTTACGTAGATTATGAAAACGGTTTTGTATACATCGGAGTAGACCCCGCAGGCCGCATGGTTGAGATTACCGCTCATAATTTCGGGTTGCACCGGGTTACAAAAGATGTACATGGCAAAAAGAATGACAGGAAAGGATTGATATTAAAAGGTGTTACCCTTTCGCAATATGCCTATTGCGCCCTTGAGATTGACGGCTATGAGCCACAGGGCCTTGCCGATCCTTCAACATTCGGCAAGGATGTTGTTGGTTCTGTTATCGAACATTGTACCTTCTCGTTTTGCGGGAGGGTAGGGGCATATCTGCGGGGCGATAATCTGGTTTTAAGAAACTGCAAGGTGCACGATACCACCACCGAGGGTATCTATCTTCTCTCTTCATCTGATTGTCTGCTTGAAAAGAATATGTTCTCGCGCAACAATATCGAAGATATTACCGGCTATTATCCTGCTGCCGTGAAAATTTTCAACCAGACCCATCGTGTGACTTGCCGGGATAACCTGGTATACGACCTGCCAATATCTAACGGTATTTGGTACGATGTTGGCAATGTTGACGGAATATTTATCAATAACCGGGTTGAAGCCGTCGGAAGTATTGAAGGCAAAGGGGGTGGCAACAGGTTGTGGCCCAGCAGCAATGGTTTCTTTTTTGAAATCTCAAAGGGAGCCGTTTGTGCAGGCAATGTGTTTGTGAATTGCGACCGTGGTATTATGATACTTAACAGTGCAGATGTTCATGTATACCAGAACACCTTCGTGAACAGCACTGCATGTATAGGACGCGACAAACGCAGCGCCGTGGGCGATCACTTCGGGTGGCACCCGGCCACAGGACCCGATGTTGACCAGCGATACGGCCATGTATTTGTAAATAACCTGCTTACAGGAGACAAAGATTTTCAAAGACCATTAATGCTTGTGTGGCAACATCCCGATCTTTGCGAAAAACTCGATAAATCTCCCCTTGCCCGTTACGATTTCAATGTGTATGCAAAAGATGCAAACAGCGGGTTCAATACCCTATTGTACTGGAGTCCGGCCTCAGGTGAAGGGTGTCAGGCTTCAATAGCTTCACTTGAAGAAATGAATAAGGTTTTTGATGGATCATCGGCCAATAGCAAGGTTTTCGGGCATTTCAACATGCCCCTTTTTAAAAGCCCGGAACTGGGAAATTTTCAGCTCAACCCGGCATTTTCGGCTGCAGGTGCCGGAACAGTATTGCCTGCCAATGTGCAAAAGCTGCTGGGCCTGTCTCCGAAATATAAACCTTACGTTGGAGCCTATGGGGTGAGGTAGATATCTTGGTCACATTGCCAGATCATGGAGTTTTATGGACTAAAAAGTCAATAAGAAACGTCATTGAGAGGGAGGTACGACCGAAGCAATCTCCTGAATAATAGAAGATTGCTTCACTTTGTTCGCAATGACGGTTTCAAAATAATTGAGTATTTACACAGTCTCATAACTGGTATAAAATTTTCTTAATCAGGAAAGACCGGTAAATCTATTTTTATTTATTTACCCGGGATATACTTATCTATTTTCCCTGAATGCCTCCGCTTTTGCTGTCGCTTTCGATTTCTGCCTTGCGGTTAAGTTTCTTTACGCTTTTGCCCTTGTTAAATTTAAACGCGTAACTAAATTGAATATAGTATGATACATCGAACCCGATTACGTTTTTGTTATATAACAGCGGAGTTTCTGTAATGGTTTTGTTGAGTTCAACATTTTTTGAAAAGGGCAATAACCAGAAAAAGCCGAAATTATGGTTGCCGGCTTCTTTTTGTGCGCCAAAACCATAAAAAGGGAGGTTGTATGTTTTGCTTTGCGCATTCACGCTAACACCATTGTAAGACAAAAATGCAAACCCGGTAAGTTTTTGTTTCTCAAGCCGGTGAAATGCCTGTGCAGTAATGCTGAATGATGAGTAATCACGCGATGGTATAAAGGTTGTCTGTGAATTGTACTCCAGAAAATGCCCCTGGTAAAACCGTGCATTGAGGTTCACGAACCAAAGCATACCGTTTAACCCACCCCCTCTTTCATTGCCGCTGAGCAGGTTGAATGGTTTGGTAAGTATTGTTAAATTATTGTCAATGGGCGATTCCACAAGTTTGTTGCTCATCCCGGTTTTATCAGTCAGCAATTCATAATATACATACGGGGATATATAGTTTTTCTTAAAATTCCAGGTATAAGTAAGCTGCAAACGGTCGCGGTACTCGGGTTTCAGTTCAGGGTTTCCCTGTGTAATATTATAACTTGCATTTATTTTCGGAAAAGGGTTCAGGTCATAAATGCCGGGCCGGTTGATCCTTCTGTTGTAAGTAAATTTTAAATTATGCGATGCCGAAAACTTGTATTGCAGATTGGCCGAGGGTAAAACACAGTAATAATCTATAGTAGATTCATCATTCACAGAGCTGTTTGTGTTTTCAATTCTTACTATTCCCTGAAGCCCGATTTTTTTCAGGTTTATAGTGATGCCTGCATATACCGAATTACGTAACTCCGAATAGTTAAACCGGTTGCTCATACTGGCTAAGTTACTTGTGAAATCATAATCTATCTGCTGGTAATACAGTTGGTAACCGGCTTCTGCCTTGGTTGACATGCCGATAGGGTGAACATAGTTTAGTTTGGTTGAAAAATAGCTGCGTTCGTTTATGCTGTTTTCAATACGGCTTTGTGTATCAAGGGGTACAGACAAATATGAAAACAATGTGTTTGTGAAATTATTTCCATCTTCAGAATTAAAAAGATAATAACTTGATTCTGCAGAAAATTCCTGTACCGGCTTACTGAAGGTTTTTTTGTAAAACAGCGAGAGTGAGCCTTCATTGCTTTCGAGGTTTGAACCGGTAACAGACGAAAGATAACTCATTTCCCCGTTTCTGTTGCTCAGGTCTGCGCTGTTTATCAACCCTGTTCTCTGGTAAATGGGCTTGTAAGTCAGGTTAAAGCTCAGGTTATTTTTGTCGTTCATGTAGTAGTCAAAACCTGTGTTTACAGACGGTACGGTAACTTCAATATCACCGTTTCCGGTCATGTTACTTACAGAGTCATTGTAAGAAAACCTGTTGTAATTTTTTGATGCGATATTCAACCGTTGGGTAAAAGCGAATGCAGTAACATAGAATGTGATATTGCCCATTCCGTAGTCAAGGCTTCCGGAGGTTACAACAGTTGGTTTGTTTATGGGTTTTAAATACATGGCCACGTTGCCGTTCATACCGTATCGTGCTTCCTTCTTTAAAATGATGTTAATTACGCCGTCAATATTTCCCTCATATTTACCCGACGGATTGCTAATAATCTCTATCGTTTTGATATCGGAAGGCAGAAGTCTGGCCAGGAACTCTTTGTCGCGCTGTTTCCCGTCTACCTGGATGATGAAGTTGGTACTTCCGTTCATGGTTACATTGTTCTGGAAGTCAACCTGTACCTGCGGAATTTTTTTCAGGATATCATACCCGGTGTTTGAAGATTTTGCCACCTCCTCGGGAATGGAATAAACCGTACGGTCAACCAACTCCTGTCCTTGAAGTCTTTGCCCTTTAATTACCGCTTCTTCTAACTGATGCGATGCTTCGTAAAGAAAGATGGTATCAGCAACGGTTATTCCGGATGCATCTTCAACCTTAACGTGTGTGCCTGCGAGAGCATACCCGAGATAATTGACCTGCACAAAATAATCGCCCGGTTTTACGTTTTCGAAAGTATATTTGCCGCTCATAAGCGTAATGCCGCCGGCTGTAAGGCTTGAATCGGGCATGTGCAACAATCCCACAGAGGCATATGCTACCGGTGATTTATTGTTTGAAACCATAACTAAACCTGTGATGTTTTGCGCCTGAATGTTTACTGACACGATGAGCCACGACAGCCATAGGAATTTCTTCATTCTTTTTTGTTATAATAGGTACTAATGCCTGATGTGGTGTTTATTGTATAGAAAAAATCCTGGTTTCCCCGTTAATAACCGTTGGGATTGACATATTCATACCCTGTGCCTGAACTCCCATATCGCCTTCCATATGATATTTGCCCGTGCTTTCAATAAGAAATCCCGAATTTATGTCTATGGTCATGGCCGATTTGCCGGTACCCCTGATATTGTTGGTAATTGTAGCCGCATCTATCTTAACCGGGGCAGAGGAGGCAGGTTCTATGGTTGATTCAAAAGCTACATCTGCTACATTGTTCTTGATACCGGTAAGGGTATAGTGGCTGTTTATCAGGTACATCATCCCGCCCGAATTGGTTTTGAGCGAAATATCCCACGAATTGCCTTTTTCAACCTCTTTTCCCGGCAGGTAAGCGGTAACGGATTCTATCGTTGACTGTATAGCACCAGGGTCGGCCATCATGACAGCCCTGGATTTTATAACCTGTGCAAACTGCGATTTAATGGAATCAATATCTTTTAACATCATATCGGTAAAAATCTTTATGTTTATGAGTTCAATTACCTTACCTTCGAAGTTCATCTTAGCATAAAGCGGGTTTGAACAGTAACGGTTCATCAAAACCGAAAGTACTTCACCGATATCATTGGAGTTGAGGTCACCGGGTTTGTCAGAGTTGATGTCAATATTCATTCCGGCAGCATTGGTATTGATCAGCATCGTGTCAAAACGGAATTCCATGACCAAAAAATCCTGCCCTGATTCTACCATTTTCATTGAAAGTACTGTGGATGAGGTAACAGTGGTATTCTGCTGCATCCCTTGAATTGACTGGCTCATGTTTTGCGTGGAGATGGTTTTTAAACGGTAGGTCTTATTTTGTAGCGGGTTGAATTTTAAAAGTACAGGCTGTTGTGCCCAGACTGATAAACCTGTGTAAACTGCAATAATTATAACAATAATTTTTTTCATTGGGTAATCGTTTTAGGTTGTTTTTTATCGGTTAACATGAAATAACGTTCAAATATACTCTAAAATGCCTGTAAACCTTACTGTTTTTTGCCTCTTATGATGTATTTCAGTAATCACGCTTCTCAAACGTCTCTTTTCGTTTTGATTCAATGCGTTTGGCAATAAGGTATATCAAAGCAAAAATGACTCCTGCCGAGAGCAATGTCATCAGCAACGGAACAATAAATATGGCCATATTTTTAATTATTTGATTTTTACTGCGGTACCATATGCCAGCATCTCTGCAGCGCCTGTAATTACATTCGAAGTCATAAACCTGACATTGATAATTGCATCGGCGCCAAGCCTATGTGCATCTTTCACCATGCGTTCAATGGCTTCTTCACGCGAATCGGCCATCAGCCGTGTATATTCCGACACTTCTCCTCCAACGATATTTTTTAATCCTGCCATGATATCGCGTCCCACGTTTCTTGCCCTTACAGTGCTTCCTCTTACAATGCCAAGCGCTTCGGCAATTTCCCTGCCGGGAACATAGTCTGTTGTAACTGTAATCATCTTTTTCTGTTTATGGTTTAAATGAACGGCAAAAATTACAAAAAATCCTTTTCTCTTTAAAGTAAAGGTGAGCTTTTATCATTAACTTTATGACGATTTTATTATATTTTAACAGTTTTCAGACTGAAAAAAAAGTGAATAGATGAATTCAGGCTTTTTCCGTATTACGGCCATAGTCATTATACACATTACTACATGTATTTCGTGTAAAACCCAACCAAATAATGAGAGTACCATGCAAAATACAGTATTAATAAACCGCAAGCCTTTAGTTGCAGGACAGTTTTATCCGGGAAGGGCTGACGAACTGAATGCCGAGCTCATCAGGTTATTTGCAGAGGCCGTACCAGCTAAATCTGCAGGAGATGTTATTGCAATTATCACTCCCCATGCCGGGTATGTTTTTTCCGGAATTGTTGCAGCTTCGGCCTTTAATCAGGTCAATCCGCGAAAAAACTATAAAACAATTTTCGTTATCGGTTCGAGCCACCGCACCATGTTCGATGGCGCCTCTGTTTATAATAAGGGAAATTATGAAACACCTCTGGGCACCGTACTGGTTGATCTGGAAACTGCCAACATGCTTATCAATAAACACGAGGTTTTTTTGTTTAAGTCCGAAGCGCACAACGCCGAGCATAGTCTTGAGGTTCAACTCCCTTTTCTTCAGCATGTAATGGAAACCGAATATAAGATTGTACCCATTGTAATCGCTACACAGAACCTGAGTACGTGCAAGAAGATAGCCGAAGCGCTGAAACCTTTTTTCAACAAAGAAAACCTGTTTGTAATCAGCACCGATTTTTCTCATTATCCCGAATATAACGATGCCGTGAATGTAGATAAAGCCACCGCAAGTGCGATATTGTCGAACGATCCCGAAAGACTGGTTACCGCGCTCAGGGCTAATGAAAATAAAAATATCAGCGGGCTTGCGACCAGCCTTTGCGGATGGACAGCAGTGCTTACCCTGATGTATATGACCGAAAACACCACGGACATTAAATACGATCATATACTGTACAAAAATTCAGGCGATGCCAAATATTACGGAGATAAATCAAGGGTGGTAGGCTATCATGCCATAGCCGTGACTGCTGAAACGATGAATTCAGATGCGGAAAGCAAAACAAAGGATAAAACAGGTTTTCAGCTCACGGAAAAAGAGAAAAAAAAACTGATTGAAATATCGAGAAATACGCTTGAAACATATATTCGTTCGGGCACAATACCCGAAGTTAATGATTCACAGCTTACTGAAAATCTGAATACATACTGCGGCGCCTTTGTAAGCTTGCACAAAGAAGGAAAGCTAAGGGGCTGCATCGGCAATTTTTCTCAGGATATTCCTTTGTACAAAATTGTGCAGGAGATGACGGTTTCAAGTTCGGCACACGACCACAGGTTTACACCGGTAACTAACGGTGAGCTGGAAAAAATTGATATTGAGATTTCGGTGCTTACACCCATGAAGAAGATCGTATCGCCAGATGAGATTATACTGGGTACACATGGAATTTATATACGTAAGGGCCAAAATTCGGGTACTTTTCTGCCACAGGTCGCCATATCCACCGGCTGGAGCCTCGAAGAATTTCTGGGACACTGCGCCAGAGACAAAGCAGGCATAGGCTGGGAAGGATGGAAGGATGCAGAAATATTCACTTATGAGGCCATCGTTTTTAGTGAGCATGAAGTGAAATAATATTGCCTGACTATCAGTCGTGTCTCAATGCTTTTACCGGATCAACCCGTGCAGCCCTGGCTGCAGGGTATAGCCCCGCGGCCAGGCTAATTAGAACAGAAAAGCCAGTAGCCCCGAGAATGAGCCATACGGGGAATGAAAACAGATCAACATCGGGTAAATCCTGTGGCTTGAGCTGGGAATTCATAATGACGTTTGCAACCCTGGTTACCAGCCAGCCAAGACCCAGACCAAAAATTGCCCCAATTAACCCGATAGATGCTGCTTCTGCAAAGAACAATATTTTTATTTCGCCTTCGCTTCCTCCAATAGATTTCATAATTCCTATTTCACGGGTCCTTTCGAGTATTGACATCAACATGGTATTAATAATTCCCAATGCTGCCACTACTAGAGCAATCAGCCCGACAGCCCCCAGGAGCGAATCCATAATCATAAAGACACGTTTAATCTCTTTAAGCTCTTCCGAGAATGCAAATACATTCAATCCTTTTTGTTTCAATAAGTCCGTTACAGCTTTTGTCTCCTTCATGTCATTTACCCTTACATAAATAGAGGTATAACTTTTGTTATTGTTCTTATTTCCCAGCAAATCCCAAACATTTTCAAATCCCAGCCGGGGTATTTTTTTTGATGTTTCAATAGGTACGATCAATCCGTTATTAAAACGACTGAAACCAAATCCTTCATTTTCTGAAAATACCCCCTGAATTTCGAAGGTCATTGAAGTGTCTTTGAACGGCAATGCAGGTTCCCGCATCATGGCCATAAACGGGTTGGCAATGATACCACTGAGGTCTATGTCTTTTGATATAATTTCGATGCGACTGCTCAAAAGCGAATCGGGCAGTATACAGGCATATTTGCCTGAAAATGAGGTTGTGTCGTTTATGTCTGTTTTAAGTGTAAATCCAAGTTTCTTCAGGGTTTTTTCACTCAATAGGAGCTGCCATGCAGTATCGCTTGTAAAAAACGCCCCTGTTTTCAGTTCATTGAATGGATAAAATGCTTTCATTCCTGTAGGCATAGCCATAAGGTTTAGGTTTGTTTCCTTATTCCTGTATCTGAGCTTTACAGGAAATTTGATCTCAGGAAAAGCGACCTTTACTCCCGGAATATTTTTTATCATTTCTACCACCGAATCATTCAGAATGGTGGTTGGTTTCTGCAGTTTCTCTTCAATAGAAGCCATATCTCCTGAGGACATATCATTTAAGCTGATCTCTTTGGCAGTAACATTAAGACTGCTAAACAAGTCATTTTTTTTAAAAGCATCGGTGAGGTTTTTCTGCATACCAACGCCAAAAGATATCATTGAAGAAAGTGCCGCAATGCCGATGACAACCCCCAGAATAGTCAGGGAAGAACGCAATCTGGTACGCCACAGGTTTGAAAAAGCCATTTGAATAAGGTCAATATAGTCCATCTATTTTAAATTTATCACATCCTCACATTAATACATTTTCAAATCTTCACATCTTCACATCCTCACATCTTCAAATCTTCAAATCTTCACATCCTCACATCTTCACATCTTCACATCTTCAAATCCTCACATTAATACATTTTCAAATTATCACACCATTTTAATCTCACCCACTTACCCTATTGCTCCAACATGCCATCTTTCAGCAAAATCATCCTGTTCGAAATTCGTGCGGCTGTGTCTTTATCGTGTGTAACCATAATTATAGTCTTATGCAGTTTTCTGTTTAGTTTTACAAGGATATCAATTATTTCACAAGAGGTAACACTGTCAAGGTTTCCGGTTGGTTCATCGGCGAGTATTATTTTAGGGTCATTTGCCAGGGCACGTGCTATTGCCACACGTTGTGCCTCGCCACCCGAGAGCTCTGTAGGTTTATGGTTGATTCTGTCTCTAAGTCCCACCATAGCAAGCAACTCACCTGCCTTTTGTTTGCGATATTTTCTCGGGGTTCCGCCAAATGCCAGGGCCAGGGCAACATTTTCCTGTGCAGTACGTGAACTTATGAGGTTAAATGATTGAAAGATCATTCCCACCATAAATTTTCTGTGTCTTGACAGTTCTTTTCGACTTAGCTTATTCAAGGCTTTTTCGTTAACGATCAGCTCACCTGAGGTCGGTGTGTCAAGCCCTCCGATCAGGTTGAGCAGCGTTGATTTACCCGATCCCGACTTTCCTATAATTGAAATAAACTCTCCGTTTTCTACATGCATGCTGATGTTTTTCAGGGCAGAAACGGTTAATTTTCCTTTTTTGTAATCCTTCCCAAGAAGCGATGAAGTAATTATTTCCATATTAGCAAATAAGTTTCAGTTGATATAAAGATATGATAAAAAACAGCTTTTCAATTTATTCAGCATGGTTATCTTTGTAAACGAAAATCTTATGAATAAATTATAAAACCTCAATAAAATGGCAAAAGTTTTGATAATAGGCGCAGGAGGGGTAAGCAATGTAACGGTGCAGAAATGTGCCATGCTGCCCGAAGTATTTACCGAAATTGTGCTTGCTTCGCGCACCTTAAGCAAGTGCGAAGAGATTGCCCGTAATGTCAAGCAAAAGACAAATAGGGATATTATCATAGAGAAGGTAGACGCCGACAATGTTGGTGAAAATGTAGCCCTGATAAAGAAACATCAGCCACAACTGGTTGTCAATCTGGCTTTGCCTTACCAGGACCTTGCCATAATGGAAGCCTGCCTTCAGACTGGTGTGGACTACCTTGACACCGCCAATTACGAACCGCCTGATGAAGCTAAATTTGAATACAAATGGCAATGGGCTTACAAAGACAGGTATAAAAATAAAGGTATAATGGCCCTGCTTGGCAGTGGTTTTGACCCGGGTGTGACCAATGTTTTTTGCGCCTATGCGAGGAAGCACCTGTTTGATGAAATTCATTATGTTGATATCGTAGATTGCAATGCCGGCAGTCATGGCAAGGCTTTTGCCACCAATTTCAATCCCGAGATAAATATCCGTGAAGTGACCTCTCCGGGAAGATACTTTGAAAACGGACAGTGGCATACCACCGATCCGCTTACTGTACATCAGTCTTTTGATTTTCCCGAAGTGGGCCCCCGTGAGATGTACCTGATGTACCATGAAGAGATGGAATCGCTCTCTAAGAATATAAAAGGGCTCAAACGCATGCGTTTCTGGATGACATTTGGTGAGCAGTATCTTACGCATCTAAGGGTGCTCGAAAATGTTGGTATGACACGAATTGACCCTGTGATGTATGAAGGCGTTGAGATCATTCCGCTGAAATTTTTGAAGGCTGTACTGCCCGATCCCGGTTCGCTTGCCGAAAACTATACAGGAAAAACCTGTATCGGTTGCGTGATTGAGGGTGTAAAAGACGGTAAGTTTGCCAGAAAATTCATTTACAATGTGTGCGATCATGCAGAAACCTATAAAGAGGTAAAGGCGCAGGCAATATCTTACACTACCGGTGTACCTGCTATGATTGGTGCAAAAATGATGCTTACGGGGACATGGAAGCAGCCTGGTGTGTTTAACATGGAAGAATTTGACCCCGATCCGTTTATGGACGACCTGAACAAGTATGGTTTACCCTGGCAGACAGCAGAATGGAACAATTCGGTAAAATAAACCTTTCTGAAGACCAACTGCGTGATTTACAAACTCCCTGCTATATTGTAAACGAATCGCGAATAGAGGAAAACCTCAGGGTGATACACAGCGTGCAGGCCGCGACGGGTGCAAAGGTACTGCTTGCCCTGAAAGGTTTTGCCATGTGGAGCCTTTTTCCCCTGGTAAAAAAATACCTGCCCGGGATAACGGCAAGTTCGCTGAATGAAGCATTGCTGGGCAAAGAAGAGTTTAAAGGCGAAGTGCATGTTTATGCACCGGCATACAGCGATCATGATTTTGATGAACTGCTCCGCATTGCAGACCATATAAGCTTTAATTCGCTCAGCCAATGGAATTATTTCAGGAAAAAGATCACAGGCAGCTGTGTAATGCCTGCCATGAGGATCAATCCGGAGCATTCTGAAGTAAAAACACAACTTTACGACCCGTGTGCACCTTATTCAAGATTAGGAATTACCTTAAAAAATTTTAAGGAAGGCCTCTCTGACCTTGATGGGATCACCGGGTTGCATTTTCACAACCTGTGCGAACTAAACAGCGATTCACTTGAAAGAACACTTGCTGTGGTGGAAAAAAATTTCGGATTTTATTTTGACCGTATTTCCTGGATAAATTTTGGCGGCGGTCACCATATCTCCCGTCCCGATTATGACATTGAGCTGCTTGTAAGAATCATTAATAATTTTAAGGCAAAATACCCGCTTGAAGTTTATCTTGAACCGGGCGAGGCCATAGCCCTGAACACAGGGGTTTTGGTAACAACGGTGTTGGATGTGTTTAATAACGGTATGGACATTGCCATACTAGATACCAGCGCCGCAGCCCACATGCCCGATGTGTTGGAAATGCCCTACAGACCAATGGTCAGAGATGGCTATTTGCCAAATGAAAAGAGATTCACCTATCGCCTGGGAGGTATGACCTGCCTTGCCGGCGATATTATCGGTGACTATTCTTTCAATGAACCCCTGAAGCCCGGACAAAAGCTGGTTTTCGGAGATATGTCTCACTATACAATGGTGAAGAACACTACGTTTAACGGGGTTACATTGCCTTCTATTTACATTTGTAATTCCAAAACCGGTGAATTGAAACTTCAAAAAAAATTCGGTTACCTTGATTACAAAGAGCGTTTGAGTTAGATAACAGGTTAACAGATAATAAATTAACTGTTTAAGAAATTGCTTCCGATTGTAAATTCATCAATATTCAAAGCTTTTACAGGATGTTTTAAAAGATAGTTGGATATACACCTCTGAACTATAGTAAGTTATCATAATCAAGAACTGAATTGTTATTATAGTACAGTATATCTGTAGGTTATATCATATTCAAATTTCAGGTTTATTATACTTGCTCTTAAAGGGAAGATTTTTAGTAAAAACTACTAAATTTTAAAGAGTTAATAATCAAATTTATAATCATTTTTGGGGTGAATTTCGCCCCTTTTTTTTTACAATTAATTAAGATTTGCATATATTTCGCTCCTAATTTACCCTAGTTATGAAACCAATGCTTATATGCATCATAATGTTTTTGCTTATGAATAAAAGTCTTGGTTCAGAAAAGTCTGCAACAGACACCATACCAACTTCTTCAGGTGACCTCATCATGACCTTTGTCGGTCATGGCACATTAATGTTTCAGTACAATAACCTCATCATTCATATTGATCCGACTTCAGAAGAAGCAGATTATACAAATATGCCGAAGGCAGACCTGATTCTTGTTACGCATCATCACGGAGACCATTTTGACATGGGGGCTATTAAAAAGATACTGAAACAGGATTCCAAACTAGTGATTTCACAGAAATGCAAAGACAATTCCGAAGAGTTGCAAGATGCTGTGGTTATGAAAAACGGGGATAAAATCTCTCTTCTGGGTATTCACATACTGGCGGTACCTGCATACAATATGGTACATATGCGTCCCGATGGCAATCCGTTTCATCCTAAAGGCGAAGGCAACGGATATATTTTAAAATTTGGTGATAAAACCATATATGTGGCCGGAGACACTGAAAACATACCCGAGATGAAAGCACTGAAAAGCATTGATATAGCCTTTCTTCCCATGAACCTGCCGTATACCATGACCCCCGAAATGGTTGCAGATGCAGTATTGGCGTTCAAACCTGGTATTTTGTACCCCTATCATTTTGGAAATACAAATACTGCCGAATTGATAAACCTTTTAAAGAGCAATAAAGAAATCGAAGTAAGAATAAGGGATTTGAAATAGTTTTTTTTTGAATTAGAAACAGAAACCTTCACAAAAATTACACGATTATGATAGTCCAGTATCAGAAAAAACAAAATGTAGAGCTAAGTGATCGCAGACTTAATATGACAAACGGTGAAGCCTGCCTGTGGATTTTGCTTCACAATAAAAAACTGAAGGGAAATAGATTTTACCGGCATTACAAGATCGGTGACAATATTGTTGATTTCTACTGTCCCGATGCCAATCTCGCCCTTTTTGTTGATGGAGAAGAACTCTATACCGATTTTGGATTGGAAGCCGATTCGGAGGTAAACTGTTATCTTAATTCGCTCGAAATTAATGTACTGCGATTTAACAGCAAAGAAATTCTTGAGAACAGCAAAGAGGTTCTCGATAAAATATCACTTGAATTATCAGCACTGTCAGTTTGCCGGGCAATCTTGTCAAAAATAGATAATTTGAAAGATGTACCGATGAATTGACGGATATTTCCCTTGTTTTCAAATATTTAAAAAGATAAGTCTTCTTTCCCCTTCTGTAGCACAGAGGCGTGAATGTATTTGTGGTAACTGAAATAAAAATTGAAAAGCTTCAGGATAAGTTTTTCTTAAAGGGCTAAAAACACTAATTTAGTTTATTCAAAAACCTTAATTTACTAATTTATGAAAAAATTTAGTGCATTCTTAGTGATATTATTATTTGGTGTAACTATTTGTTTTACAGGTATATATTCGCAACAAAATATAATCGGTATCGCGCTTAATGCCGACCTTACCAAAGACACGATCAGCAGGCATATCTACGGGCATTTTTCAGAGCATCTGGGGCATTGTATATACGGAGGCATATGGGTTGGCGAAAATTCTCCCATTCCGAATACCCGTGGAATAAGGAACGATGTGGTTGCTGCCCTTAAAAGATTGAATATACCCAACCTGCGCTGGCCGGGTGGATGTTTTGCCGATGAATACCATTGGATGGACGGAATTGGTCCGCGAACAGAAAGGCCAAAAATGGTCAACACCCATTGGGGCGGGGTAGTGGAAGACAACAGTTTTGGTACCCATGAGTTTCTTGACCTGTGCGAGCAGCTTGGCACCGAGCCGTATATATGTGGTAACCTGGGCAGCGGAACGGTTGAAGAAATGTCGAAATGGGTAGAGTACATCACTTTCGACGGTGAGAGCCCCATGGCAAACCTGCGCAAACAAAACGGCCGCAACGACCCCTGGAAAGTTAAATTCTGGGGCGTGGGCAACGAAAACTGGGGTTGTGGCGGACACATGACGGCGGAGTACTATGCCGACCAGTACCGGCGTTTTGCCACCTATTGCCGCAACTACGGTTCAAACAGATTGTACAGAATTGCAGGTGGGCCTAACTCGGCCGATTATCGCTGGATGGAGGTGATGATGAAGAATATTCCCCACAACATCATGAACGGTGTCTCTGTGCATCACTATACAGTGCCTAAAACCTGGCGCGATAAAGGTTCAGCCACACAGTTTGATGAAGAAGAATATTTTACAACCATTCAGAAGACCCTTTTCATGGACGAACTTGTGTCACGTCACTCTGCTATTATGAATCAGTATGACCCGGGCAAAAGAATCGGAATGATGGTAGACGAATGGGGAACATGGTACAATGTTGAACCCGGTACCAATCCCGGCTTTCTGTTTCAGCAGAACACTATCAGGGATGCCATTGTTGCAGCCATTAACCTGAATATTTTCAATAACCATTGCGACAGGGTTAAAATGTCGAATATTGCCCAGACAGTAAATGTATTGCAGGCAATGATTTTCACAGATAATGAGAAAATGGTTTTAACACCTTCATTTTATGTATATGAAATGTACAAGGTTCATCACGATGCAGCCTTGATACCGCTTTCATTTAGTTCTCCCGACTATGTGCTGGGCGACAAAAAGATTCCTGCAATCAATGCTTCTGCTTCACGAAATAAAAATGGTGTAGTACATATTACGATATCTAATGCCGATCCGAACAATTCTCAGAATGTGGCTTTTGAGATTCGCGGGTCATCTGTTTCCTCGTCTACAGGTATAGTGTTAACAGCAAATGACCTGAATGCACATAATACATTTGAAAATCCGGATGTTGTTAAACCTGCTGATTTCAAGGATATTAAATTATCTAAAAATACACTTACAGTTAAATTACCTGCTAAATCGGTGGTGATGATTGAGTTGAAATAGGTTCATTTCATTGTCTAAATCCTTTTAAGAGGCTGTGTAAAAAGTCTTTAAGGCACGTCATTGCGAGGGAGGTACGATCGAAGCAATCTCCTGAATAATAAGAGATTGCTTCACTTCGTTCGCAATGACGGTTTCAAAATAATTGACTTTTCACACAGCCTCTTTCTATGTTTGCTTCCTCCAGTTGCTAAGGTCTGCAGGCAGGCGTTTATTATCATTTTCTGATTTTGTATTATTGATCTTTTAAGACCCTACCCCTATTGCCTTGATATTTGAATGTTCTTATGCCAATTCTGAAGGGACGGGAGGTACGTATGGTTACCTGTCGCTCCTAACGGAGCTGTTTTGGTTATTGAAATATTATCTACCTACAGTCGCTCCTACGGATCTGATTTGTGAAACTATGATGTTGTTCTGCCTTTCGCTTCTCTAGTGTTGAACCCAACCTGTCAAATTTTTTAAGAAAGCACCCTAAGCGCAAACAGAAATGGTAGTTCTTTTATGCATGCTATATTTGAAGATGCCGAACTCTAGAACCAATGCTGCTTTAATCTGTTTTATGTTTAGTCAGGTTTTCGCTCCTTCCTGATTGAAATCAGCTTTTTAGAGTTTTATGAAAGCACCGTAGGTGCGACAGTATGGTAGTTCCCAATAGCGAAGCTGCAATAGCTCCGGAGGAGCGACAGATTATATTCTAAAAATTCCCTGTTTAAATGAGGAAAGGAAGGTTAGTATACTTTTCAAGCCATCCTTAAAATCCTGAACCTTTTCGACCTATTAAACTCCCCTCCTTTCAAAGGAGGGGTAGGGGTGGTTGATCACTTTTCCAGCCATCCTTTAAA
>JAWOHT010000141.1:0-8007 GCA_046485045.1 Bacteroidales bacterium | reverse complement strand
CTGAGGATTGTAATCCCCATCTCGTTCACTCTTGTTTCTTTTTTAATGTCTTTTTCAACTACTTCATCAAAATTGTGTGAATAACCATCCAGTTCAATTCCCAGCATTAAAACAGGACAAAAGAAATCAAGAATAAAGTTGTCAACCGGTTTTTGCCTGTGAAAGTCATATCCCTTCATCTGTTTTCCTTTGAGAAAATGCCACAGCACAATCTCTGATTTTGTAGATTTGTTGCGCAGATTGCGGGCCAAAGCCTTCAGCCTGGGATTGTATGGAACGAAATTGAATTTCTTTTTCATAAAATCGTTAATTACACACCCCCATCCCCTCTCAAGAGGGGAGAAGAGGGGCGGTGGATTGAAACGGGTTATTGTTAATATCAGCAATTTGGGGATTTGTCATTTTTTAAGTTTTTCAAATAAATCGGGCAATTAACGAGCCTTTCCAACTTACCATATTACCAAACAATGCGCCACCATTTTCCCTCTTGAGAGAGCCTGTCCCGTTTTAACGGGAGGCTGGGGGTGTGAATTTTCATTTTATTTAACACCCCCAGCCTCTCAATTAAAAGTGAGGAGTTGAAGGACGGAAATTTGGCATTCGTTGTTCATGAATACCAACACTCACCTTGATGTTACTGTAACCTTTTTACCTGCAAGCGTTGCCTTATAATCGTTATTATACATTGCTTCTACCAAGGTGGCAGGCAGGTAAAATTCGCCGCTTGTAACAGTATTTATCTTTACCACAAAGTCACACGATTCCTGTTCCAGGTCGAAAAACCACATAATACGGTCATCACGTATATCAAGGTATTGTTCACGGTTGAGGTTGAGCCCGCTCATCCATTCGGGCATACTCTCTTCACTCAGCCTGGTATTTTCTATTTCCCAGCCGGTAGGCAGAATCTGCACCAGTGCAACCTCTTCGATAAGTGGTACGCTGGTTTGGTTTTCAACGGTAAAGTGTCCCCAGATGGTCGTTCCCTGTTTTAACTGTACCGGACTGATGGTATTGCCGTTTTCATCAAGCCATTCAACCGAAACCGATATGTTTTTACTTTCATCTGTTGTTTCATCTTTTAGCGGTACTCCATCCCACGACAGGGTTGCATATGCCTTGGCTACAGATGATTTGCTGTTGAGGAAGAGTTCTGCGCTCTGGCCAAACCCTTCTTTCAAAACGAGTTCATATTTGTTTTTAATGTCGAAATCAACCTGTTTGCCGCCGGGGAGTTTTACATATCCGACAAAATTCGGGTTTGCAGTGCCTGAAATATTTGCACTTTCAAAATATTTTCCGAGCGAAAGCAGCATGTAACCCACTGTTTGCGTAGAATACCAGTATTGCGAGCTTAATGTCCGCGCTACCTCTTTGGCCACCAGCTCTGCCTCCTGCATGTTTTCCATCACAACGAGGGTGTGCAGGATAATGGCATAATCACGGTAGGTAGAACCGTAACATCCCCCGAATTCATAGTATTCGTCGGCTTTTTTCTCAGTGTTTTTAATCAGGTTTTCAGCAGTGGACTTCACGCCTGCAAGTTTATAGGCTGCAGCCAGCATCCATTTTTGTGTATTGTTGAGGTTTTTCAACTCATTTTCTTTAATCACATTCAGTTCGCTCATCACCGATTCACCGGCAATGGCCAGCACATAGGCACGGTTTACCCTTTCCATGATATCACCGTGGTGGTTACGGGCCTGCCTTTTCATATAATTGATGGCATTGCTGTAAAGGCCATCAGGAATATAGTAACCACGTTTCTTAGCCTCAACCAGAAAATGACCGGCATAGTTGGTACCCCATTCTGTTGTCTCATATTGACCGGGCCAGTAGCTGAAACCACCCGAAGAGGTCTGAAACCTTTTTAACATATCAATTCCGGCATTGATGTTTTTGTCAATTTCTTTCTGTTTACTTTCAGGGGCAGCCATCAGTTCTTTAAGGTAAAGCTGCGGAAAGACAGCCGAGGTTGTTTGTTCAATACATCCATAAGGGTAGTGGATCAGCCATTCTAAGCGGTGCGAAAACTCCATGTTCGGAAAAAGGTTAAGGGTGATTTTAGCCCTGTTGGTTCCTTTAATCCCTTTATCGGGAATAGTAAACACAACCGATTCACCAGCATTGATAAGTTTTTCCTGCGCATCATAAATGCGTGCTGAGGCCGGGCTGATCATGATGTCTGCTTCATCGCTGGCATTGTAAGCTGCTGATTTTGCCTTTACTGTAACTTTGGTCTGGCCGGTCTCCATTTTGGCTGCCAAAGTAAAATAACAATCTTTTTCACCATTTCTGGTAAAGGTCAATGTCTGTGATTTTGCACCTGTAACCACAACAGGCCCTTCTGTAATAACCGATACCTCTACCTTGCCGATGTTATCTTTCATGGCAAATACTGTAACCGGAATATCGAATTTGTCGCCCGGTTTCAAAGCCCGCGGCAATGATGTTTGTATCATCAGGTCGGTCTTTACCGGCACCGTTTTTTCAGCGCTGGCATAGGTATTTTTTCTGGCCCCGATAACCATTACACGCACCGAACCCACATAATTGGGCATATTGAATTTTACCACTGCTTCGCCGTTGCCATCGGTCATGATGGGCCCTTTGAACATCGAAACCGGTTTAAACCTTCGTCTTCCTCTTTCTGGCGTGAGTTGTGATTCGCGGTAATCCATGTCCCCTCCTACAGAAAACACCTTGAATACATCGCCCTTGTTGGCGCCGATAATATGATTAAACAGGTCGAACGAGCGAACCTGCAGGCGCAGCTTCCTGAAAAATTCTTTCCATGGGTCGGGTGTCCTGAAGTTGGTGATATCCAACAGACCCTCTTCTACAACAGCAATGGTAAACTGGGTAGGTTTTCTGTCCATTGTCTTTACCTTCACCTCAAATGACTGCTCAGGCTTCAGTTCATCGGGCATTTCAATAGTAATGGCCTGCCTGGTTTCAGGGTCTTCGACATTGAGCGGCAGGATGCCAAACATACGTATGGGCCTGTCATTAACAGTCTGTTCATGGGGTTGAATAACAGCAATAGAAATATACGAATTCGGGGCCATTTCTTTGGTAATCGGGATGCGGATATTTACCTCATTGTCTGTTACTTCGGGCTGTATCCATTCCGACCTTAGAATTTCTGTTCCACGTTCAATCGAAAGCAGCACAGCGCCCTTTTCAGGAGCCGGAAAATTAATGATGGCTTCTTCACCTACAAAATATTTACTTTTATTCGATCTGAGCAACAGGGTTCCTGCATCCTGATCGCCTTCGGGCAGATAACCCCATGGGTAGGCATTCAAAAATATGCTCGCCTTATGCCCTTCATAACCTCCCTCTTGCACCTCTATAAGGTATTCACCTTTTTCATCGGGTTTATAAGTTAAGAAAAACACTTTGTCTTTCGATGTAAGTTTGCCTTCTTTTATCAGGATGGTGCCCCTGTCGGACTTGAACCTTATCCTGAACCTGTTTCTGCTTTCGTACTGGTACCACCAGTACGATGTGTTTTTATAAATGCGGTAGGTGAGTTCTTTTCCCGGTACAGGGGTTCCTTCGGTGTCGAGCAGTATAACAGGTACCCTTATCTCGTCGCCGGTCCTCACGTATGAATATCCTTTTCCCGGAAGCTTCATGCCCACGTAATACCTGTAAGGGTCAACAGACATCGATTTCCAGTTCTGGTTAGGTCTGCCGCCTTTTTCCAGTACCGAGACAGACAACCTGGCCAGCAGGGCAGAAGGCACATTATCGAAAGCAGGAAGCGGCCATTTTACTTGCGCTTTACCGGCAGTATCAAGCGTGCCCTGAAAAATGTTTGTTTTTATAAGACTGAATTCCGAATATTGATTTTTAAATGAAAAATCTTCAAATTTAGCGAAGGTTTTGTCCATCTCAAGAATTTCAATCTCAGCCTCGGCGCTTAACCCGGCAGCCGGAGTGCCAAAAAGGTACCGGCTGTTGATATCGAATTCAAGATATTGGTCATTGTATTTTATCTTTTCGGTTTTTGTTTCCACTTCTACTTTAAGTTTGTAGGGGACAACGGTTTCTATTTTCAGAACGTGATAAAAGGTCTTGCTGCCGACTTCTAATGTGACTTCCCAATTTCCTGTAGGGGCGCTTTCCGTAGTTTTGAGTTTAAAAGCATAGAAACCATCCCTGCCATCAGCATTGGTTGTTTCGTAAATCATTTGTCCTTCGGGGTTGAAGAGCCTGAGTTGAACCGGGTGGTGATCGGGAAAGGTGTTATCTTCGTTACGTGCTATTACCGAGAGGTTGATCTCGTCGCCCGGCCTGTAAACACCTCTTTCGGTATATATATATGCGCGGATTCCATCGTAATCTGTCTCCACACCGCTCACGTCAAACCCGGAGATATTCCATTCCATCTCATCAAGTTTCATTACACTGGTTTGGCCTCCCCTGGTGGCGATTACATATTCCACCGAATAGTAGTTGTCTTTTGAAAGTTCAACCATTCCTTTGCTGTTGGTGGTACCAGAGGCAATAACATCATCATCCCAGTAAGGAAAGAGTTGTATATCTACTCCGCTTAAAGGCTTGGCAGTCTTGATATCGGTGGCAAATACGGTATAGTTGTTCTGGCTGTTTTTTACAGTAAGCCCGATATCAGATATAATCAAAGGTTTATATATCTGGCCAAACTCCTGTATATATTCATATTTGTCTTTATTAACATCTACAAGCAGGTCGCGGGGATTGAAATTCAACCTTACCAGGTAAAGACCGTTTTCTTCATCATCAATAATATGATTAAGGTCAATCTCATGAAGCAGCCATTTGTTTTTTTCTTCCCCGATTTCAAGCGTTTGGTTTAAGACGATGACCCCTAAATTGCCTGTATAAGAGTTAGAAAACTCATTGTGCCTGTTTTTAAGGCTGCTTACCTGCTCGTTGCGCAAAAATTCGCGCAGGTTTCGGTTATAAACCTTTTTAACTTCAAGATGCACGCGCTGCAGGTTGGTGGTGTAAAACTGTAGTTTCTGCTTGTTAGAGGTTGGCAAAATAAATCCGTCACTAACAAATTCGATTTGCGGGGGTATATCGGAGAATTTAATTGTATTTGTCTCTTTCTTTTCTGTTTTGGTACCCCACCTGCTTGTAACGCCTTCCATTACTGTAAGTGTGTATTGGTTTCCAAACCTGAAATCGCCGTCAATCACCACAGAATTTCCGAATTTACTAACATTCATACTTATCTGAGGATCAATAGAGATGAAACCAGTGAGGTCCTGGCTGATATCAATCTCGTCTGAGAACTCCACGCGCAACCGGGGGCTTTTACCCTCCTCTTCCTTAACAATACCGGTTATTTTCATCTCTTGCAGCGGAGTGACCTCAAAGTCGCGTTCAAAATCTTCTGGCAGGTCAAGTTTTTCTTTTTCTATTAAAAATGTGAAGTTCCTGGTTTTATCCCCGCGTTCAATATCGTCGCTCAGAAACTCAAATGTCCTTTTATCGCTCACCTCTTTCCAGGTAAGTTTGATATTTTTTAATCCTTGTTTAAGGTTTGCCGATGATTCTAATTGCTCAATATCTGTCTGTTCCGAAAGAGCAACTGTACCGCCATATTGAAGTATTTTGGGATCGTTACGGTCTTTTAAGATAAGGTCGGCTTTAAAGGAGCTTATTTCAAGGCCGGTAATGAAAATTCTGAATTCGATGCTTCCGAGTTTACGTTCTTTGAAATCAGCCGATAACAGTTCAAGGTCTACCTTGCCATAGATATCTTTTCGTGCGGGAAGCTCTTTTTCAGGCTGAAAAACCAGGGTATACCTGTTTTTCCAGAAGGCATTTCCTTTAACAGAAGGTGTGAACGAGAAGACTTTTCCGATAAGCGGTTTGTTCAATGCATCTTCTTCCACCACCGGGTCGTTGAATTCAATCTTTATCTCGTCGAGCCTGCTAATGGTGCCTGAGGTAACATAACTTACCAGTTTGGCCACCTCTTCGCTGTAAATGAGGTCTCTCTTATCTCTCTTCTTACAGCCTGTAACGGCCAGTAAAAATGCACAAACAATAAGGATGGTTCTGAAAGCAGCGGTAGACTTTTTCATATTGAAGATGTTAAAGGTTTGGTAAAAAATCATAAACAAATCGGATTATAAATATAAGAAATAGATGGATTGAATGAAAACCATATTTGTTTTTCTTTAAAACTGAAAATAAATAAACGGCTGCAAACCTGCCGAAACAACCTGGTAAATGAGAAATACCGTTGCAGCGCAGATGATGATTTTCAGCCAGATGGGGGTTTTGATAAACAGTTCGCGGTACCATATCTTAACTGTTTCGGGCAGCCAGTGTATGACCAGTCCGAAGGCCATCATCAGCAGTACTTTCCAATATGCCGTGGCCATTTCGGGTACCATGCTGCCGCCAAAATTCGTTCTTATCTGATTCAACAGGTCCATGGTGCCTTTCCAGGTTTCGCCCCTGAACCAGATTCGGGTAAAAGTGATAAATGTAAACGTAAAGAATATCTTCCAGGTATTGGCAATCCAGTGGTTGCTGTTTTCATAGGGACTGATCTTACGCCAGAATTTATAAACCACCACTCCTATTCCGTTCAGTCCGCCCCACATCACAAATGTCCAGCTTGAACCGTGCCATAATCCGCCAATTAGCATGGTAAGCAGTATGTTGATATTGGTGGTAATGGTAATTTTTATACCGGGAAACAATTTTGCCAGAATCCATATACCAAAAATGACAAAAGCAAATACTGGTGCCAGCCAAAGCTTCCCGGCTATCAGGACTAGGAAGATCAGGATGGTTGAGAGCGTGATCCAGGTGAATAAAGAGCCTCCCCGGTTACCGCCCATAGGAATATACAGGTAATCTTTCAGCCAGCTCGAAAGCGACATATGCCAGCGTTTCCAGAAGTCGCCTGTGTTTTTGGCTTTATAAGGGGAATTGAAGTTTACAGGCAGGGTAAATCCCATCAGCAGGGCCACACCAATAGCGATATCGGTATATCCCGAAAAATCGCAATATACTTGCAGAGAGTAACCGTAAAGGGCTATCAGGTTTTCGAAACCGGTGTAGGTATGCGGATTGGCAAACACCCTGTCAATAAGGTTTATGGCGATATAATCACCAACAAACATCTTCTTCATCAGTCCGTTAAGGATTAGAAAGATGGCCATGCCAAACTGCTCTTTTGTAAGCGAAAAATCTTTATAAAGCTGGGGAATGAATTCTGCAGCCCTTACTATCGGGCCGGCTACAAGTTGTGGGAAAAAGGAGACATAAAACCCGAAATCGAGCATATTTCGCACAGGTTCCACCTTTCTCCTGTAAACATCTATCGAATAGCTAATGGTTTGAAAAGTAAAAAATGAAATGCCCACGGGCGGAAGGATTTTTGCCAGGTCGAAATGCGTGCCGAAAAACATGTTTGACCACTTGGCGGAATGGGTCACCACTTCGAAGTTGGAATTAAAAACTGCATTGATTGTTTCTGTAAAAAAGTAATCGTATTTAAAGAATGCAAGCACGCCCAGGTTCAGAAAAACACTTAATGCCAGAAATAGCCGTTTACCCAATGTTGTTTTGGAGTTATAAATAGCAAGGCCGATAAAATAGTCGGTAAAGGTTGAAAAGAGCAGAATAAAAAAAAACAACCCCCC
Source organism: Bacteroidales bacterium (assembly GCA_046485045.1). Taxonomy (GTDB): domain Bacteria; phylum Bacteroidota; class Bacteroidia; order Bacteroidales; family UBA10428; genus JAFGPL01. The sequence continues at coordinate 346 of JAWOHT010000141.1, read as the reverse complement.
TGTTTTATAATAAAAGAAAAGGCTGACCAGGAACAGGTAAGTGTTTCTTAAAGACTTCTTTTTATAGATGATTGAAAATATGGCCAATACTACCGCGAAAAAACCCCAAAAGTAAAACCTGGTAAAAATCAGGGGTGCGTCCTGGTTGAAAATAAATATGTCTTTGAGTGCCTGTAACATCGTGATAATGCAATTTATTGGCTTACCGGTTTTGTTGAAGTTTAAGGTTTTCTAATAAGAAGATTTTTCATTATTTATCTGAAATATGATAACATTCCGCTAAAGATATTATAATTATCTTCTCCAGATTACTATATTTATTCACAAAATATGTTTGCAAAATGTG
>JAWOHT010000136.1:0-33256 GCA_046485045.1 Bacteroidales bacterium | reverse complement strand
ATCTTTTCCACCTCAATACCTGGAAAACCAAACTCCTCTACTACCTTTCCGAGAATAAGGTAAACACCATATCCACGAAAAGGATACTGTTTCAGCGAATTGGGGAAATTCACGGTGTCAAAGAATTCGCCGCTGGTGTCTAAAAAGCACCCGAAATGCATCCATTCACCTTTTGATGTCCTGACATTTTTTATGGTGACCAGGTTACCGAGTATGCGGATTTTTTTGCCAATACAGTTCACTAGGTCTTTGGCAAGTATATTTCCCCTGAATTTGGTTTCAAGAAGGTCAAAGTATGTAACCGTTACCGGGAATCCAAGCAATTCAATCTCATCATAAGCATCTTCTGTAAGGCTCTGTTCGAGTTCCGGTAAAACAAATTCTTTGGTTTTTTCATAAAACAGTTGGTTGGTTTTTGGCTCTTTTTCGTTTTTGCCAAGCAGCATATGTGCTTCCCACAGTAACTGCTTCTTGGTTTTACCGGTAAACCTGAATGCATCGAGCCGGATGAGTATGATAAGTTGTTCGTTTCCAACAGGAATACGATGTACAAAATCTTCCAGACTACTATACTTACCGTTTTTCTCCCGCTCTTCGGGTATGGCTTCGGCAATTTTTGACTCAAGGTTCTGAATGTGAACAAAACCCAAATAAATATCTTTTCCTGAAATACTTGTCATGTGCATGCTGTTGTTTACGCATGGCAGGCATATCTTTCCGCCCCAACGACGTGCTTCGTTTACATATACCCATGTGCGATAAAATCCTCCGAAATTGTTAATGACAGCGACCATGAATTCAAGCGGGAAATAGGTTTTCAGATATAAACTCTGATAGCTCTCGACTGCATATGATGCCGAGTGTGCCTTGGAAAAAGCATAACCGGCAAACGAGGCTACCTGTCGCCATACTTCGGCAGCAAGTTCGTCAGAATATCCACGTTCTTTACAGTTGGAGAAAAATTTCACCCTTATTCGCTCAAACTCTTTTTTTGAACGGAATTTTCCGGCCATCGCCCTTCTTAGTATGTCGGCATCCGAAAGGTCAAGCCCTGCAAAATGATGACAGATTTTTATCACATCTTCCTGGTAAACCATCACACCGAAAGTTTCTTTCAGCTGTTCCTCCATAATGGGGTGCAGGTATTTGAAATTGCCCCGGCTGTGAAACCGTTTGATGTATTCTTTCATCATTCCCGATTTGGCTACCCCGGGACGGATAATAGAACTGGCGGCAACCAGGCTGAGATAGTTGTTGCACCTGAGTTTTTTCAGCAATCCCCGCATGGCAGGGCTTTCGATGTAAAAGCATCCGTTAGTCTCGCCAATGTAGAGCATTTCGTTTATTTTGGTATCCTCTTTGAATTTGCGAACCTGGTGTACATCTACTTTTATTTCCCTGTTTTTGCGGATAATCTCCACGCTTTCGTTGATATGTCCGATACCACGCTGACTAAGAATGTCGAGTTTTTCAAATCCGATGGTTTCTGCCACGTACATGTCGAACTGGGTGGTAGGGAAGCCTTTTGGCGGCAGGTCAAGCGCAGTGTAACAGGTAACAGGTTCCTCTGAAATAATGATGCCCCCGGCATGTATGCTGCGCTGGTTGGGAAAATCCATCAGCATGTTCCCGATTTTGAAAAGCGGTTCGGTAATGCTGTTGCGGTTGCTTTCAGCTCCGGGATTATTCACCAGGTTGTCTATCTCTTCTTTAGGCAGTCCGTATACCTTTCCCAGTTCACGAAAAATAGCCCTGTCTTTGAACGTCGAAACAGTGCCGATAAGCGCGGTGCGTTTTGTCCCATAGCGTTTGAAAATATAATCCTGAACCGCTTCACGGTCTTTCCACGAGTAGTCAATATCAAAATCGGGCGGTGAGCTGCGTTTTGGGTTGATAAACCGTTCAAAATAGAGGTCCAGTTCAATGGGGTCAACATCGGTAATTTTGAGGCAATAGGCTACAATGCTGTTGGCCCCGCTGCCACGGCCTACATGATAGAATCCCCGGCCCATCGAATACCTGATGATATCCCATGTAATCAGGAAATATGCCGAAAAGCCCAGCTTGTCAATTACATCGAGTTCATGATTCACTCTCTTTAAAGCTTCTTTATTGCTTTTCCCGTACCGGTATTCAAGTCCGTCGCGGGCCAGCTTTTCGAGCAATAGTTTGTCGTCATACCGGCTACCTGTGAAAGATTGCTTGTTTTTTACGCTGCAGAAATCGAAATCTATTTCGCAGTCCCTGGTTAGTTCTTTGGTGTTGCGCAACAGTTCGGGATAATCTTCATAAATAATCTCGATAAAGTCCGGGGGCAGGAACTGTTCTTTAGGCGATGCCAATTGTTCGGGGGTTAGTTTAGAGAGAAGTGTATTATTGTCTATCGCCCGTAAATGTTTGTGCAGCTCATAATCAGATTCATTCAGGAATGTAACAGGGTGTAATGCGACAAGCCTGTCCTGCCTGTAACGCAACTTTGAGGTTGCCAGTTTTTTCAGTTCTTGTGGCTGTACCCCGATATATTCATTTTCTTTTAATTTCAAAAGCACCCCTGCTGTGTATGGATAAATTACGTACGCATATTGAAATTGCGGAGGAGCAGAAGGCAAAGGTGTTTTGGCAAGATTGTGGTGTGTAAGAAATTCGTTAATCTCACAGAATCCCTTATTATTTATGGCGATTGCTGTGTATAATAACCTGTGTTTTTCATCCCTGAATTCAATTCCCGCGATGGGCTTTATGCCGTTTACTCGGCACTCCTTTACAAAATCAATTGTTCCCATGCTGTTGTTGATGTCGGTAAGGACAAGCGATTCGATACGGTTTCTTTTTGCTTCTGCCACAAGCTCTTCAATAGTTATGGTACCATACCGCAGGCTGTAATATGAATGACAATTCAGATACATAAATGATTATATTGTAATCAAAAATTAAGTTTAAAATATAATCATTTTATGCAAATGTTACAAGTTAATTTCTGTTTTTTGACGATTGTGAATCAATGTCTTTTAATTAAGACAGTTAGGCTTCAACTCCGCTGCTAATGACACGATGGGAATTGCCTTTCCCGGTCTACCGGGAAAGGGTATTATTGAAGGTATGTAATAGGCTTATCTTGCGAATTTTGCAACTGCTTGCTAATGATGTTTTGTCCGTTCGGTCAGGTTTTTTTCAATTGCCTTTAAATAATACGATTTATATTTAATGTAGTGGGTGCCATTCTCAAATTCCCAGTATACATTCCCGGCTTTGTATACTTTGCTTATACATGCTTCAAAAATCAATGTGTAATTGATGCCGGTATATCTTTCAGCTTCAAGTATTGAATTAAACCTGATGCTTTTATCTGCAAAATGGCCAATAACCGGAACATGGTATTTTTTCTGCATGCGTTTGTTTAATGTTCTCTGGTTCATATGCTATGTGGTTTTTGTGATGTAACGTTAATCGTAATGCGATTGTTTCAGGATTTTAAAACATAAATATAATTATTTTTAAGTTCTGGTGCAATGTTAACTAAAACAACGGATGTTAATACTTAAATATTGCAGGGTTAGAGAAGTGTTTAAAATCTTGTCCGGCGCTCAAACATTTGTCGGTTGAATCTGTTAATAACTTGTTTTTAACAAAACAAATAAAGTTGAAAAAGTTATCTACAGCAATTAATACTCATTCTGAAGCATTTAAAACTGCCGCTGAAAAATACCGGAACCTTGTTAACGAACACAGGCAGATATACAGAAAGATCATGAGAGGGGGGACTGAAGCTTCTGTCGAAAAGCACCTTTCACGAAATAAACTTCTTGTGCGCCAGAGAATTAACAAGTTGCTCGATACCGGGACCCCTTTCTTAGAGTTATCACCCCTTGCAGCCTTCGACCAGTACCAAAATGATTTTCCATCCGCGGGTATTATCACGGGTATAGGAATAATTCACGGTAAGGAAACTGTTGTTATTGGTAATGATGCCACCGTGAAAGGGGGCACTTATATAAGGGAAACCATCAAGAAACACCTGAGGGCGCAGGAAATTGCCATGGAGAATAACCTGCCTGTTGTTTATCTTGTTGATTCGGGTGGTATATTTTTGCCCGAGCAGGCCAATGTATTCCCGGATAAATATGATTTTGGACGAATTTTTTATAACCAGGCAAAACTCTCTGCAATGGGCATTCCCCAGGTTTCTGTTGTAATGGGTTCGTGCACTGCCGGAGGGGCTTACATTCCGGCCATGAGCGACCAGACAGTTATCGTAAAAAACCAGGGTACGATTTTTCTTGGTGGTCCGCCCCTTGTGAAAGCCGCTACCGGTGAAGAGGTCACCCCCGAAGAGCTTGGCGGGGCAATCGTACATACCACTAAATCTGGTGTAGCAGATTATCTTGCCCTTACCGATGAACATGCCCTGCAGCAATGCCGCGATATTTTCGAAACCATACCTGTTGCCCGAAGACAGTATATTGAAATAGTACCCTCAATAGAGCCCGAATATAATATAGAAGAGCTCTATGGTATCCTTCCGCTTTACTCAAAGGTTGCAATTGATCCGAAGGAAATAATCATGAGAATTGCAGATGGCAGCGGGTTCGATGAGTTCAAAGCAGGGTATGCTACTTCTCTGGTAACGGGATTTGCCAGGGTCATGGGCTTTCCATTAGGAATAATTGCCAACAACGGTATATTGTTTTCTGAATCGGCGCTCAAAGGCACTCATTTTATTGAATTATGCAATCGCCGTAATATTCCTTTACTTTTTTTGCAGAATATCACCGGTTTTATGGTTGGCAGAGACGCAGAAAATGCAGGCATCGTCAAAGACGGGGCAAAAATGGTTCAGGCTGTGGCAAATGCCAATGTGCCTAAATTCACTATAATCGTTGGAGGCTCCTATGGAGCAGGCAATTATGCCATGTCTGGCCGGGCATTTGGCCCTCGGTTACTTTTTATGTACCCTGCTGCTTCAATATCTGTTATGGGAGGCGAACAGGCGGCAAATGTACTTAATAATGTTAAAAGCAACAATTCACCATATACTTCAGAAGGTGTGAAAATCATGAATGAAAACAGGACTAAAGAAGAAATATTTGAAAAATATCAAAAAGAGGGATCGGCATATTACAGCACCTCAAGGTTATGGGACGACGGTATAATAGATCCTGTTGATACCCGAACGATCATTGCAATGGGGATCAGCATGAGCCTCAACAAGGTTTATGCTGAACCAAAAACCGGTATTTACCGCATGTAAAAAGAATAATTATGACCTACAGCAATATTGAAATAACCAGCGAAAAAAATACAGCTTTTCTGCGGTTGAACAGGCCCGAAGTTGGGAATGCTATTAACCGTGATATGGCAGCCGAAATAATTGATGCCCTTGAAACCCTTGACAAACATGCTTCGGTGAGGTTTATTGTAATAGAAGGAAATGGCAAAAATTTTTGTACAGGGGCCGACCTCATATGGATGAAAAATGCCGCGGAAGCACCTTATGATAAAAATCTTGAAGATAGCCTTTTGCTGGCCAAATGCTTCCATAAACTTTACAGTACCGAAAAAATCTCTATCGCTAAAGTAATTGGCAATGTATATGGCGGAGGAGTGGGCCTGATTGCAGCATGCGATTTTGCATATGCCGAAACAAATTCTATATTCTCATTCAGCGAGGTTAAACTCGGGTTGGTGCCTTCACTTATAATGCCTTATGTACTTCAAAAAACCGGTATCCCTGTGCTGAGGGAACTTATGTTGACCGGAAGGCTTATTTCAGGTGTTGAGGCTTTGAAGATAGGGCTTGTCAATAATTGTTTTGACAAAAAAGATCAACTTAGTGCTGAGATTGCCAATCTTATTTCAAGCCTTGCTGAGGCTGCCCCGCTGGCACAGGTAGAAATTAAAAAACTCCTGAACCGGTATTCGATAATTAACACCAACAGTATGCTTATGCACTACACTGCTGAGTTATTGGCAAAGACAAGGGCAGGGGCCGAAGCCAAAGAAGGAATACGCGCTTTTCTGCAGAGAAAAAGCCCGGGATAGTTGAATTATTAGTTTTTTAAGGCCATGTTAAAAAAAATACTTATTGCAAACAGAGGGGAAATAGCTGTGAGAATTGCCCGTACCGCTAAAGATATGGGTATTTCAACCGTTTCGGTATATGCCGGAGACGACACCGGTTCGTGGCATGTACAGGCATGTGATGAGTCTTTTGGCCTTGGCACCGGAGAACTGGCAGACACTTACCTTAATATTCCTAAAATAATTGACATAGCTAAAGCTGCCGGTTGTGATGCAATACATCCGGGTTATGGCTTTTTAAGCGAAAACGCTGCATTTTCTCATGCATGCACCGAAAACGATTTGGTATTTATTGGGCCATCGGCTGAGGTAATCAGGCTTATGGGCAACAAGCAGGAGGCAAACCATTATGTAAGGTCCCTTGGCATCCCGGTTTTAGATTCAGTTCCGGTTTCAGAAAATTTTGACCATATGCAGGGTTCCGTGTTTCATTTTCCCGTGTTGATAAAAGCTGCAGCAGGCGGTGGCGGTAAGGGCATGCGGATTGTGAAAGACCGGTCGGAACTAAAAAGTGCCGTTGAAAGTGCATCGCGTGAGTCGGAAACAGCTTTTGGCGATGGAACTGTTTACATTGAAAAGCTTTTGCAAAGTCCAAGACACATTGAGGTACAGGTGCTTGGCGATAATTTTGGCAAGATAGTACATCTTTTTGACCGTGAATGTTCGCTGCAAAGGCGCTATCAAAAAGTGGTTGAGGAAGCACCTTCACCCACTCTTACCAATGCTTTGAGGAAAAAAATAATTAATGCCGCCCTTAAAATTGCAAAATCAGTATCTTACAGCGGTGCCGGCACCATTGAATTTCTGCTCGGGGATAAGGGTGAATTTTACTTTCTCGAAATGAATACCCGCATTCAGGTGGAACATCCTGTAACGGAAATGATTACAGGGATTGATATTGTGCGCGAACAATTACTTATCGCTTCAGATTACAGCCTTTCTTTTGAGCAGGAAGATATTACCATCAACGGACATGCCATTGAAGCAAGAATATATGCTGAAGACCCATGCGATAGTTTTCGTCCTTCACCGGGGAAAATTTTGTTCTGGCGATATCCGGTATCAAACGACCTTCGTGTTGATACCGGGATATTAAGCGGTTATGAATTGAAACATCATTACGATCCGATGGTGGCAAAAATAATTTCCCACGGCACCGATAGGGAGCAAGCCCTTAATAACCTCCTGGATGGCCTTTCACATATAGTTTTGCATGGAATTGACAATAATCTGGTGTTTTTAAAAACACTCGTTGCAGATAAAAATTATTTGAGAAACAAAATTTCAACTACATATATTGAAGAAAATCTTGTAAGGCTAAATTCATGCTATTCATCGGCTGTATCTCCTAATAACAGGCTATTTCTTCTTGCTGCCGCTGTTATCTTCAAATTGTTCAGAAATAACTCCCCCGGTCCTGAATTTTTAACTGCCTGGCAAAATATTGGTTTTTGGAGGCACTTGATTTTGTTGCCGCTTGAATTGCATAACATTTATTATGAAGTAGAAGTATATCAGCAGGGGCGCCATTCGTTTCTTTTATTTCTAAACGGGCAGGTGTCTGAAATGCAATATCCTGAATTGAGTGAGCATCTGATTCGTTTTGTGCTGGCGGGGGTAAGTTACCAAATGGAGTTTTCAGCAACACCAGATGGTGAAATCTGGCTTACGGGAATGCAGCAGACAGTGGTAGTTAAAAGAAAGGATATCCTTAGCAAACAGCAAATCCCTGTGCCTGATTTATATTTTTCTGAGGAAAGTAAAATAGTAGTCTCCCCCATGCATGGTAAAATACTTAAAGTGCTGGTAAGCGAGAATTGTGAGATAAACAAAAACGATACCCTTTTGATTATTGATTCTATGAAAACCGAGAACCGGATAATTGCACCGTCATCAGGGGTTATAGGCAAGTTGTATGTGAGCGAGGGAGATCAGGTAAAAACAAATTCATTGCTGGCAGAAATCTATTAAGTAAGTTATGTTTATCTTTTTTGTAAAAATATTAAACTAAAATTAAATCCTGCTGTTCCATTAGGATAAAACAATATTAAATGCACCCATATATAACAGATCAACACGAATTATTCAGAAAGAAAGTGCGCGGTTTTGCCGAGAGAGAGGTTAAACCGTTAGCCCATATGCTTGATGAAAATGGCAGTTTCTCTGCCGAACTTACAATAAAAATGGGGGAATTAGGCCTGTTTGGTATCACTATTCCTGAAAAATACGGAGGCAAAAACCTTGATACTTTATCGTATATTATTGCTATTGAAGAGCTCGCCAGGGTTGATGGTTCACAGGCTGCTACCGTTGCTTCACATAATTCGCTTGGCATTTGGCCTGTTTATCGGTTTGGTACCGAAGAACAAAAGCTTAAATTTCTACCGGGTTTGACTACAGGTCGTAAACTTTGGGCATTTGGCCTTACAGAGCCTAATGCAGGTTCCGATTCCAGAGGAACCGAAACTACCGCTTATCTCGATAAGGGCGAATGGGTCATTAACGGTTCGAAAATATTTATTACCAATTCTGCTTCTGAATTGGCATTTGGGGCAACCATACAGGTGGTCACAAGGCACGAAGGCGATAATAAAGAACTTTCGGTGATACTGGCTGAACGGACTACAAGTGGTTATTTTGCTGAAAGAATCAGTAACAAAATGATGTGGCGGGCAGCCGATACTGGATGGCTCGAATTCAGGAATTGCAGGGTTCCTGAAGATAATCTCCTTGGGGCGAGGGGACAAGGATCGGCCATTATGCTCGAAACGCTCGATGGCGGAAGATTGTCTATTGCTGCAATGGGCTTGGGGCTTGCGCAGGGAGCATTTGAGCAGGCAATGGATTATGCAAAAAAACGACAACAGTTCGGTCGTCCGATCTATAAGTTCCAGGCCATTTCTTTTAAACTATCAGACATGGCCCTTAAAATTGAACTGGCCAGAAACCTGCTTTATAAGGCATGCTGGATGAAAGATCATAATCTGCCATTTGGAAAAGAAGCAGCAATGGCCAAGCTATATTGCTCAGAAACAGCAAAGGAGGTTGCCGACGAAGCCGTGCAGATCCACGGGGCATACGGTCTTTTTAAAGACAATGATATCGAACGGTTTTACCGCGATCAGCGTATCCTGCAAATCGGTGAAGGTACCTCCGAAATATTGCGGGTAGTAATTGCAAGACACCTGGGTCTAAGATGAAATGTTCGTACCGTAAAATCTGGTAACGATGATGATAGAAGGGTTTTCAGAATTGTCGCCTGACGAAAAAGTCAAACTGGCATCCGGTTTAGTGGCAGATGCGGATGGATTTAAACGCGATTTAGTCTCTCACCGGCATACCGTCAAAGCTTATCAGAAAATATATAGTCAGCTTTCAGAAAATACCGTATCGAATTTCTTTCTTCCGTATAGCCTTGCCCCTAATTTTCTTATTAACGGTAAAGAGTACATGGTGCCAATGGTAACCGAGGAGAGTTCGGTAGTTGCGGCTGCCTCTGCTGCAGCAAAGTATTGGTACACGCGTTGCGGCTTCAGGTCGCGTGTGGTGTCAGCAGTAAAAACCGGACAGGTGCATTTTATGTGGCATGGAGATACTGTAAAACTTCAGGATATGATCGGCAGGACCAGTCATATGCTGTTAGCTGCTGCAGAACCGCTTACCGAGGGAATGAAAAAAAGGGGCGGAGGTATTCTGAATATCAGACTTGTTGATATGAGGGAATATCTGCCTGGTTACTATCAATTAAATGTTACATTTGATACGCTTGATTCGATGGGGGCAAATTTCATTAACTCGGTGCTCGAAAATATTGCCGAAGAATTTAAGCGATTGGTGATCAGTTGGGGCGATTTTAATGACAAGGAGCGCATCATTGAAATTGTTATGTCAATATTGTCGAATTATGCCCCCGAATGTCTGGTAGAATGTTATGTGGAGAGCCCTTTGCAACAGCTTACCGGCGCTCCCGGAAATATTACTCCCAAGGAGTTTGCCCGAAAATTCAAACTGGCAGTTGATATTGCCGGGGTAGATATATACAGGGCAGTTACTCATAATAAAGGTATTTTCAACGGGATAGATGCCATAGCCATTGCCACAGGAAACGATTTCAGGGCGATCGAAGCCCAGGGGCATGCATGGGCGACACGTAGCGGAAAGTATTGTGCCCTTACTGAGGTCTCTGTTTATAACAACACCTTTCGTTTTCAGATTACCGTGCCTGTAACGATAGGAACGGTGGGGGGTATTACGCGAATTCATCCTTTGGCAAAACGTTCACTCGAAATGTTAGGTAACCCGGGGGCAGATGAATTGATGCAGATCATTGCATCAGTTGGTCTTGCCAGCAATTTCAGTGCTGTAAGATCGCTTGTTAGCGGGGGGATTCAATCAGGACATATGAAACTTCACCTTGCCAACATACTCCAAAACTTTATGGCATCTGATAAAGAAAAAAGATCGGCACTGAGTCATTTTAAAAACAAAACGGTCTCATACAGCGCAGTGGAAGATTACCTGCGTGGTGTGAGAAAAGAGAATAATAAGTAATGGCTAAAAGGTTTGGATCACACGGTAAACTATTATTGTCGGGTGAATACGGTGTATTGAACGGCGCTCTTGCGCTTGCTGTACCTGTAAAATACAGCCAATGGTTTGATGTGGCTGAAAACGATAGTATTGGTGCTGCTGTTCTCTCCTGGGAAGCAAAAAACAATGGTAAACCCTGGTTCAATGCCAAATTTGAAAAGAACAGCCTAAAAATTCTGGAAACAAATAATAAGTATATAGCTGAAAAGTTAAAAGAACTACTCGGGACTGCACGAAAATTAAACAGCAAATTTCTTTCAGAAAATGCATCCTGTATGGTTCAAACCAATACCGATTTCGATATGGCCTGGGGGCTTGGCAGCAGTTCTACCCTCATTGTAAATGTTTCACGGTGGTCGGGTGTTGATCTTTACGAGCTGTTTTTTAAAGTCTCAGAGGGTTCAGGCTATGATGTTGCCTGCACCAGTGCAGCTACACCGGTCTTATACAAGAAAGAAGGGCACAAACCGTATGTTGAAAAAGTGAGTTTTTATCCCGGTTTTCATGCCTGTATCTATTTTGTTTACTTAGGACTGAAGCAAGATACTGAAATAAATGTCAGAAGATTTTTGTCTGAAAAAAAGTGCAGCCCTGGTCAAATAGAAAAAATAAGCCTGATAACGCAAAAGATGGTAACCGCGAAATCCCTGGAAGCTTTTATAGAAGCCATTGACGAACATGAACAACTCATTTCCGGCTTGATTAATGTGCAGCCTGTAAAACATCAATTTCCTGATTTTAAAGGTACATTGAAATCTCTTGGTGCATGGGGAGGTGACTTTATGATGGTTGCATCGAAGTGTACTGACAAACAAATCAGGGAATATTTTAACAATAAGGGACTCAGAACGGTTATCCCTTTTAATGAGATGATTTTATGAGAAATGAAAATCCATATCGGTTTTATTTGGAAGAGGCAACCATGCTAATTCCAGGAATCCTGCCACCGCAAGGTTCTGTCGAATGGAGCTGTCCTTCGAATATCGCCCTGGTAAAATACTGGGGAAAGAAAGACAACCAGGTACCCTGTAACCCTTCTCTGAGCTTTACCCTGCAAAATGCAGTTACCAGCCTTAAACTCGAATATTCAATATTGTCTGGCAATAAACCTGCACCACCTCAATTTTTTTTCGAAGGGAAAAGAAACAAGCTCTTTGAAAGCAGGGTGGGGGATTACTTAAATATAACAGGGGCGTTTTTCCCTTTTCTTAAGCAACTGAGTATACTGGTGAAAAGTGAAAATAACTTTCCTGTATCAACAGGAATAGCTTCGTCTGCTTCTTCGTTTGGTGCATTGGCCCTTGCCCTTACCGAATTAGATTATGCCTTGCGGGAAAAGCTGCCCGATGAATCATTTTTTCAGAAAGCATCATTCATGGCAAGACTTGGGTCTGGCAGTGCATGTCGCTCTATATATGGCGGTTACGTGTTGTGGGGATATGCAAAAGATGTCGCGGGATCATCAGATAATTACGCGCTTTCAATCAATCATAACGTACATGAGGTTTTTAAAAATTATTGTGATGCAATTCTTATCATCACTAAAGAAAAAAAACAGGTTTCAAGTAGCGAAGGACATCGTTTGATGAACTCAAACCCATATGCCGGAACAAGGTTTACCGATGCACGCTTTAACATCCCGAAGCTTTTGAAAATACTTTCTTCCGGCGAACAAACGGGGTTTATAAAGGTAATCGAGGGCGAAGCACTGGCACTGCATGCCATGATGATGACCAGTAAACCTTATTATTTGTTGCTAAAACCTCAAACTGTTGCTGCTATTCACAAAATCTGGCAGTTCAGGAAAAGAACCGGTTACAAGGTATGTTTTACCCTCGATGCAGGAGCCAACCTGCACCTGTTATACCCGGCCGCGTTAACATATGAAATTAAGAGGTTCATTGATGACGGTTTACGCGACTTATGCGAAAATGGTGAGGTAATGCATGATTCTGTTGGCGATGGTCCCCGAAAACTGCAAAAAACCATTAATTCATATGGTTAATAATATCTATTGGCACAAATCGTTAATGGCCTATTATTATGGTATTTAAGAAGTTTTATGGTAAAATAATGCTTTTTGGAGAGTATTTGGTACTCAGGGGAGGAGCCGCACTTACGCTGCCTTACATGAATGGTCATGGTCAGTTTGAATATACTGAATCCGTGGCACTGCCGGCTGTATCCTGGTCAAATAATGAACTCGAAAGGTTTCTGAAGTATCTTAAGACAAACAAAGATATTGATTACACGAAGTTTAAAAATGACATCAGGGCAGGCCTTGTTTTCAGTTCAACACTGCCTGTAGGTTATGGTGTAGGGAGTTCTGGAGCTTTGGTAGCTGCCGTATTTTACCATTATTGCAACAATAGGGATAGATTAAGCAGGGATATGCACAGGCTTAAAGCTTATTTTGCCAATATGGAGTCTTTTTTTCATGGCTCAAGCTCGGGAATTGACCCCTTAAGTTGTTATCTCGGCATGCCCTTGTTAATCAATAAACACAAGATATCCATTGTCAAACCACCCCGTGATATGTATGAACGAATTTTCCTTTTGAATACCGGTCTGCCAAGGTCAACGGGCGATTTAGTAAGGATTTTTGAAGAAAAATGCAGTGATAAAACCTTTTGCAACACACTGGATGTTGATGTTTTACAATCAAATTCACTTGCCATAGAAGGTTTTATTACCGGTAATGCAGAAAAACTAAAAGATGGATTTAAAAGGATATCAGAATTACAATATGCTTTTTTCAGGGAAATGATACCGGAAAGTGTACTTACGGTCTGGAGATATGGACTGGCATCAGGCCGCTATTATTTGAAAATCTGTGGGGCCGGGGGTGGTGGATTTATTATTGGAATAAACAATAATCCGCAGGAGACGATTCTCAGCAGCTTCAATATAGTGCATCTTATGCATTGATTTTTATTCTAAATATTAACCATGGCTCATATATTTTTCTTTTATTACTCCAAGACTCTGTAAAAGCTGCCATCGGGCCATATTATTATGCGGGGGCTGTTATGTGTTATCTATTTAGTCTGTCTGTCCCGAATGAAAAAATGCAGGGCAGGTTTTAACTTTATTTAGAAAAATTCGTATAGTTAGTTGCAGATTATTTTACAATGGATTAGTTTTATTAAACGCTTTCGGGTAAAAATAATTAATAAACTCTATCAGAAAGTTTTATATAATAAATGGTGGTGAGAAGTGTGTGCAGAAAAAAGGGCAGGGGATACGTAATTCAAAAGTTACTGTTGTTGTTTATTCTGTTGAATATACTACCTGACTTTTTGTTTGCGCAAAATAAATACTATCAGCTTCAATTTAGCGCAATCACTATAGAAGATGGGTTAATCAACAATAAGGTAAACTGTATATCAAAAGATAAGCATGGTTTTATCTGGTTTGCCACAAATGATGGCTTATGCAGGTATGGAGGCTTAAAACTTTGGGATTATCATCTTGATCCGCTCAAGACAAAAAATGTAAATACGAACCATATCAATACACTTGGTACCGATTCTGAAGGCAATCTCTGGGTTGGTGCGTTTTCTCTTTTCAGGTATGATGATGAATCTGACAGTTTCAGGCATTATTCTTCACAAGATTCTCTGGCCCAAAGAATTGGCAGGGTAAGGGCTATTATCTGTGAAAATAACGAGAAACTGTATTTAGGTTCAGGCAAAGGTTTTTTTTCTTATTACCCGGGTAAAGATAGCCTTGTGAACCATGTTTGTCCCGGAATTACTAAAAAGAATATCTATGCATTAATGCAGGCTGGTGATGCTATATGGATCGGGACCGAAGAAGATGGTATAATGGTTTTTTCCAAAAAGACAGAGCGTTTTAATCCTTTGAAAATTGATTCAGGATTTAAAGGTGGAGCAAATACTATTCATTGTTTTACAAAAGAAAATGAACATATAATATGGGCAGGTACCTACACAAACGGGGTTCTTAGAATCAATACAAAAAAACAGACAATTGAAAACATTTATCCTGATCCGCACAATGAACTTAGCTATCGGGTAAGGAGCATAGACAAGGATTCTAATGGTAATATATGGTTTGGCACAAGAAATGGCTTATATTTAAAATTAGTTGCATCTGACTCTATTATCCATTATGCTCATATTAAACATCCTGTATCCAGGATAACAGAAAACTCAATTTTTGATGTATTTATTGACAACCATAATGTTATATGGATAGGAACCCTTGCAGGGGGGGCAAATTATACAAATCTTAACAGCAAACCAATTTACAATTATTCAAAATATGAAAATTTGCCCGGATCGCTTAGCGACAATATACTGAGTGGGTTTTGCGAAGACCATTTGGGCAATCTCTATATCGGGACCAATAATGGTGGTTTGAACTACTTTAATAAGAAGTCTGGTACATTTATAAGCTATGAAAGAAACCAGAAAGATAAATGCTCGATAGGTTCAAATAATGTAAAAAGCATTGTTCGAGACCGTAAAAATAACCTTTGGGTCGGTATGTATGGTGGTGGTGTTAACTATTTTAATACAACCACTAAGTGTTTTCTTAAACTTGATCAATTGGTTAAGCCGGGAAATGATATTATCCGCAATTATGTTTATTCACTTGTTCTTGATAAGAATCAAGACCTATGGATAGGATCTGAAAGGGGTTTAGACCGGTTGAACACCAAGGAGAAAACCATTGATAATATAATAAAAAACAGCCGTATTTTTAGCCTCTACAAAGATCATTATGACAGGATTTGGGCCAGTGAGGAAAACTCGGGTATTTATTTATATAATGAAAAAACCGATAAATTCGAGCAGAAATTCAGTCAGATTATCAGCACAGGGATGACTGCAATACACCTCGACAGCAAGGATAATCTTTGGCTGGGGGGAAATATCGGCCTTTTATACATCAATACAACTGATTCAACTTCAAAATTATTTACTAAAAAAGATGGATTGCCAACCAACCTGGTTATGGGAATCCTTGAGGATGACCATAAGAACCTATGGATAAGCACTACCGCAGGTATTGTTAAATGCCTGAACCTTGTAAACAACCCCGATAAATTAGCAATTAAGGTTTTTACAGGGCAGGATGGAGTACAGAGCAATCAGTTTTTGTATTATTCTTACTACAAAAGCGGCAGTGGCGAGATGTTTTTTGGCGGTATCAAGGGGTTTAGCATGTTTCATCCCGATTCATTAAAAGACAATCATTTTCAACCCCAGATTGCACTTACCGATATTAAAGTCTTTAATCAGAGTGTACCGATCGGAACTAAAATACTTGGTAAAACAATTCTTGAAAAATCACCAATTATTACTAAGGAAATCAGTCTCTCTTACAAGCACAGGATATTTACCCTTGAGTTTACCGCCCTGCATAATATCAATCCCGAAAACGTCAAATATCAATACAAGCTTTATCCTTTTGAAAAGGAATGGAACCAGACCGATGCCCTAAATCCTTCAGCTACCTACACAAATCTTCCAGGAGGCAGCTATACTTTCAGGGTAAAAGCAGCAAACAGCGACGGGGTATGGAGCGAAGTGCCTTATGAGTTAAAGATTACAATTCTTCCCCCTTTCTGGCGTACCATTTGGTTTTTTCTTTTATTGTCGGTGTTGGTGATTGTAATATTTGGCGTGATTTATAACAGCAGGGTAAATGCCATTGAAAAACAAAAAAACCGACTCGAGCTAATGGTTCAGGAACGCACCAGAACCATTACAGGGATGAACAGTTTGTTAAAAAATCAAACTAAAAAGCTGAGGAAGTCGAATGATTTGCTCGAAGAACAAAAAAACCAGATTACTGAACAGGCCGATGAACTTGAGGCCCAGAAAGAGGAACTGCTAAACCAAAAAAACATGCTCCAGAACCTCAATTCGATGAAAGATAGATTTTTCTCCATCATTGCCCATGACCTTAAAGGTCCTTTCCAGGGGATATTAGGCCTTACCGATATACTTGCCAACGATTACAATGAATATACCGATGCTGAGAGAAAAAAATACTTTGAGGCAATTAATAATTCATCAAAGAATTTTTATAACCTGCTCGATAACCTGCTAAATTGGGCCAGGACCCAATTGGAACATGTATCTGTTGATCACGGTGTATTTGATATTACAGAGTTAATAGGGAACAATCTTAGGCTACTCGAAGAAAACTTCACGAAGAAAAGGATTTCAGTTAAGGTGAAATATTCGAACAATACACTTGTATTTGCAGATAGAAATATGATTGATACGGTAGTCAGAAACCTGTTGTCAAATGCAATTAAGTTTTCAAACCTGGGAGGTAAAGTTATCATTACTACAGAAAACACCAACAAAGAAGTTACTGTAAATATTAAAGATTTTGGCATTGGCATGAGCAATGAACAGCTTCAGGGACTCTTTCTGATTGACAAGACAGTCTCCAGGCCTGGTACATCGGGCGAATTGGGAACAGGATTGGGATTGATATTGTGCCACGAGTTCATTATTAAAAACGGTGGTAAAATATGGGTTGAGAGTGTGGAAGAAAAAGGGAGTGTTTTTCATTTTTCCCTTCCTGTAAATACCGTCTGATTCTATTTTCCGTATTCGTTTCACTTCAAACCATCATTTGTTTTGTCTGAATTATCATTAAACCACGGCCATATGGAGCAGGGCTTTATTTTAACCCACTTTGCAGGCTAAGGTATTTAAAAGCCTGGTATTAAGGACTATTATTTATGCAGATTTCGGCAGGGGTGACTACAGATTTTTTTCTTATAAATGGGACATACTTATATTTTAGTATATCATATATAGCCCTGGCCCCTTTGGTTGGTTCGGTACATTGGCGTACCGAGATAATTTGCTGGTTTATTTGGTTTTACATCATATCGCTTTTTATTGACGATATCATGGTAAAAATGACGGGCCAATTCTTCAACCTTACTATCTGAAATAACAGATGAAAGACCAATTATTAAAATTTTCTTTTTGAATTCTTGCCGAATTAAGATACCTTTCTCTCAAAAATTCCAATCTATAACCCATGAGCGGGAGAAATACTTACAAAAATGAGAATGTCCATCCTTTTTCGGATTCAGATTTTACTTTGCTGTTCAATGAGTTATATTCTCCCTTATGCCAATACTGTTTGAGCCTGACATGTGAGAAGAAAACAGCAGAGGATATTGTTCAGGAACAATTTATATATATATGGGAAAACCGCAAAAAAATGGGCAATATCAAATCATTGAAATCATATCTTTACAGGGCAGTTAAAAATAAATCCATTAACCATCTTAGAAAACAATTTTTAAAGAGTTCAGGATGCGTAACAGAAAACATAACTGAAAAGTATTTAGCAGGAAATCCGCCAAATCCGGAAGAGATGCTTATAAATAAAGAACTGGGCCATATTCTCAGTAAAGCCTTTGACAAGTTACCCGAAAAATGCCGTATTATTTTTATCATGAAAAAGGTTGGTGAACTAACCAATAAAGAAATCGCCGATAACCTGACAATATCCGTTAAAACCGTTGAAAATCAAATGAATATAGCATTTAAAAAATTGATTGAATATATTTCAGATCACTGGAAATAATATCCTGAAGTAATAAATCTTTACATGTATTTCCATTTTTTTTATTTTTTTTATTAATCGGGTTAGGGGTTTTTACCCGGTTAATTGCCATATAAAAAAAATGAACCCATGATATCTGATAGTAAAATAAGTTTAATTGTAAAAATTCTTGATAATTCCGCATCAGAAAAAGAAATTGAAGCCTTTCACAACTGGCTTGATTCTTCAGCGGATAACCAAAAGCTTTACGAAAAAATAGAAACCTTGTGGGATAACTTTCCCCTTACAAACAAGCGTATTGAATTTGACGAATCTTCTGCCAGGGAAAAAATCATTTCTGCAATCCGGCAAAAGCGCAACAAAACAGTATTGGCAAAAGCACGGTTCTGGATCCCGGCAGCCGCATCTGTACTGCTTCTCTTAGGAATTTGGTACATAAAACTGCAACCAGGTGCAATTGGCCCTGACACTGTTTCATATCATACATCTCAAAACGAGGTACTTGATATTGTATTGCCGGATGGATCCAAAGCATGGCTTAACCAAAACAGCAGTTTAGAGCTTTCAAATTCCTTTGACAAACATCAAAGAATGGTAAAGCTTAAAGGTGAGGCTTATTTTGAGATTGCCCGGAATGAAGAAAAAGCTTTTAAGGTAATTACAGGAGGGACCACTGCAAAAGTTTTGGGTACCTCTTTTTATCTTAGAAGTTATGATAAAAACAAGGTTATATTGATTGTAAAAAGCGGAAGGGTGAAGTTTTGGAAGCATTTTCGGCTGCAAAAAGGAATCGTATTTTCCGCAGGTGAGAAAGGAGAATATTTACATACTGCCAATAAAATTTTAAAGGAGAACAACAACAACGTCAATTATCTGTCGTGGAAAACCGGAATCCTTACTTTTTCAGACACCCCGCTGAGTGAAGTTTCTACCGCATTATCAAATCATTTCGGGGTAACGGTTAAATCTAACCTGGAAGATTCGGCCTTTTCCATCACCGGTACATTCAGAAACGAGAATCTTGAAGATATTCTGGCCACTTTATCCCTAACGCTTGGTATTAGGATTTCTGATACCGAAAACGGGATTATGTTGATAAAATAGATTTTAAAAGTAAACCTAAACCTTATAAACATAACTGCTCAGATAATGAAAATAAGCACTATAGCTGCACTTTTTATTTTCCTGTGTTCCTATGCATTTTCTGCTGATGAAAATAACAGGTACCAGGAGATTGAAATTAAGTTTAGCCAAAGCAGACTTACCGTACAACAGGCTTTTGATGAAATTTCCAGACTTCATGATGTCAATGTTGTATATAATGGGAAAGAGCCATACCTGAAAATCATGTTAACTCTTCCCACCAAGCCAATTTCTGTCCAGCAGGCTTTAGACTTAATCCGTAATCAGGCCCCGGTTGATTATATTTATAAAAATTACCATATTATTATTAATTCCA
Organism: Bacteroidales bacterium; assembly: GCA_046485045.1. Taxonomy (GTDB): domain Bacteria; phylum Bacteroidota; class Bacteroidia; order Bacteroidales; family UBA10428; genus JAFGPL01. The sequence continues at coordinate 13,557 of JAWOHT010000136.1, read as the reverse complement.
GAATACTGAAAAAAACCTATCGGCTAAGTGGCACGGTAAAAGACGTTAAAAGCAATGAGGTTCTTATTGCTACCAATGTGCGTATTGCAGGTACTATACAGGGCACTGTCACAGACAATGATGGCTTGTTTATACTGGAACTTCCTCCAGGTACTTATGAGCTTGATTTCAGTTACATGGGGTATAAAAGCAAACAATTCAACCTGAATCTTTTTGAGGACAAAACCATTCAGGTTTTTCTTGAAGAAACACAACAGAAAATAGATGAAGTCAGTATCATAGGTACATTGGGTGAAATTAAAGACCTGGAAATAGGCAGGCCTATTGAGCATATTGATTCCAAGACAATAGACCGGCTTAATACCAATGTGGTGAATGATGCTTTGCATGGCAGGGTAAACGGGGTATGGACAACAAAGGTATCCGGCGCTCCCGGTGATCATAACAGGATCAGGATCCGGGGTATAAACTCGATTTTTGCCAGTGCAGATCCTTTATATGTGGTGGATGGAATGATTATTCCTCTGGTCAATTTAAAAACGCTGGGTATAGCCGACTTAAACTCCCACGATGTAGAAAGCATTACCGTACTGAAAGATGCATCATCAACGGCTTTATACGGGTATATGGGTGGAAACGGGGTTATTTTAATAGAAACAAAAGAAGGGGGTGGTGAAACAAAATTTAATTTCAGTGTTAAGCAAGGAATGCAATGGCTTTCTAAAAGGTATTCATTGCTGAATGCCGAAGATTTTTATAATACGCTTGAATTAAGTGATAAAAATATTCATACTCCTTTTTATACTGTTATTCCGAAAGCAAGTCCACCAAAATATGAACTATACCCTTATTACAGGGATAGTCTGGGTAATACGCTCGGATCAGACAATTTCCAGGATGAATTATTTCAATGTGGTAATATTTCGGAGTTTCAGCTTTCAGGACAGGGCAGTACAAAAATGATTGACTATTACCTTTCAGGCAATTACTATACTCACAAAGGTATTGTAACCAATACATGGTATGATAAATACAATTTTACGGCAAACCTTTCAAAGAATATCAGAGAGAAAATATCCTTAAGGTTATTGTATAAAGGCAGTTGGCAGGAAAATAAAAACAACCTCGATAACTATTTGGGTAATCCCTTAATTTATAAAGGAATAAGCTATGAACCGGCATACAGGTTTACACCGGATAGTTTCCTGAGGAAATCACCACGCCTTTATTTAGGCCCCACCAGCTACCTCGGAAATACTTACAAACAACTTGCCGATCATCGCTATTCACCGGACATGCTCTTTTATCAGAACGCCAAAACAAAGACTGAGGGATCGAATGCATTGAATTTTCAGGGAATTTATAAAATTAATGGGGATTTTTCTTTTCATACCTTTCTGTCACTGGCTTCTAAAAACATAGAGTATTGTTCTTTCCTTCCGGAATATCACTTAGTGAAAGAGAAATATTTAAAAAGTAATGAACAGTTTATAATATTCAGCCAGCAATACGATTTGCATTACAAGAAACTATTCAACAACCACAATTTAAGTGCCTTTTTCCGGTACCGGAATTACAGCGATAATGCTTTCTGGGTGGTTGACTCTCTCATGAATGTTGAGCTGGACGGGCTTAAACCGGAAGACATGATTTATCTGAGAGGCTCCCAGGCCATTTTCGGCGATCATGGTTCGGTTATCCGATCAGTTAACTCTGCCATTTTGAATGTGAATTACGGTTACAGAAAAAAATACTTTCTCTCATTCATAGCAAATTTAGACCGTCTGAATGAGGGCGCTTATGTTGATGTAAAGGAGGTATTTTATTCAATGGCCATTGATTATGATTTATCCAAAGAGAAATTTCTGTCGGTGCCTGACTGGATAAATGCACTGCATCTTTATGCCAATGTCGGGCATGTCGGCAATTATCCATTGAACAGTCTTTCCAACGATATGTATTCTTCACGCAATGAATATACGGTGTCTGATACCGTCCGTAAAGCAACAATAACAGACAATTTGGCCAATCATTACCTGAAGCATGAAAAGGTTATTGAATTTAATTTCGGAACCCGGATAAGCCTGTTCAGAAACCGGATGACTCTTTCCGGAGATTATTATATCAAACATTATTCCGACCTGCTTATGCAAAGAACCATTCCTTATTACTATGCCGGAGGCTGGTATTATCAGAATATCGGTGAAATGGAAAATAAAGGAATCGAACTGAGCCTGGAATTCACCCCTGTAGACCGCCCGGATTTTTTCTGGACCACCAGGTTTAACTTCTCTTCTGACAACCAGGTTATTACCAAATTATACGATGGTCAGCCAATAAGTTTTAACGATATAGATATCCTTTATCCCGATTTCTATGCCAGGGAGAATGAAGCATTGGGAGATATCACAGGTTACAGGTATTGCGGGACATGGAATAATAACTTGCATGCAGAAAATGTTTCGGGGGAAATAAAGTATTTCAAGCATAAAGGACTTGCCTATCTGAAGCTGGATGCATTGCAACCCCGGATATTGAACGAACACGACAAAACAATCATCGGTAATTCAATACCTGATTTTACCTGCAACTGGTTGAATATGATAAGGTATAAGTATTTTACCTGTGAGATGCTGTGGTACGCTGTTTTGGGTGTGGATAAATACAATGCCACCAGAGCCTGTACTTACATTGCCGGCACCAATTCTCAAGTAAGACAACTGGTTCTGGATTCCATGTCCTTTCATATGGACAATAAGTTTTACGAAAGTTCTTATTTTGTAGAAGATGCAAGTTTTATCCGTTTAAAAACTCTGTCTTTTAGATATATCCAGCCTAAAAAGATAGCCAGAAGAGTAGGTATTGAATATGCAGTGAGTTTTGAAAACCTGATAACGCTTACACGTTATACCGGTTATGATCCCGAGGCAACAATATATACCAACAATAATTTCACCGACAATGCCATGGATGTGGGATCTTATCCAAATCCAAAAGGTGTTTTTTTTAGTATCAACTTAAGTTTTTAACAATGTCTTATAAATACATTTTGCCGTTATTATTCATTCTCTGCTCCTGTGAAGGAATTTTTCACAAAGAGGATAACGAATATTTTTTTCTTGATTCAGAAAATGAAAAAACAGATTTGTTAAATGGTATTTATTCCAGTCTGGTCAAAGTGCATAATGCTAACTACTTCAGGTTGATGTCAAGGGCAGACGATGTTAATTATTATATGAATTATGGTATTAGTCGTCCCGGAGGTGGTAGTTGCGCGGGTGGTGGATCAGATTTTAATGCTACCACTACCACTTATAAAGATGAGCTATATATGAATTTATACAAGGCTATAGCCAATGCCAATAAACTTCTATTGTATCTGAATGAAGACCATGATGCTGCAATACTGGGAGAGGTTTTTTTTCTGCGTGCCTATTGTTATTTTAAGCTGGCGCGTTTTTTTGGCCGGCCGCCTTTGGTAACGGATATCGATGTCAACTACCTGCTTAAAAAGCCGGAATATGTTGAAGTTTATGAATTGATAGAGCACGATCTTTTGCATGCGATTGAACTGTTGCCCGGGAACAAACTTATGGCGCGTATCCCCGAAGAATCTCCTGACCAGGGCTCAGCCAAAGCACTACTGGCAGAGGTATATCTTTCAATGGCCGGTTTCCCGGTAAATGATTCTGCCAAATATTCTGATGCAGCACGCCTTGCAGGTGAGGTAATAGAGCAAGCCGGTTATTATAATTATACTTTGCTCGATGACTTTGCAAACCTATGGAAGACCTCTTACCGGCATAACTCAGAAAACATATTCGGGCTTTTCTTTTCCGGCGAAAATAAAAATACCAGCAATCTGTTAGGTGCCAATGACGTGAGGCTAAGTCCCCATGATATCCTAAATCATAAAATTAGAGGCATTTATAATCCAAATTTTAAATTTTATGTTGACTTCCCAAACAATTACCGCAAGTACAACTCCATGGTTACAGGAATATATGGCAGTATAGGTTATGATACCATTGATGGATTTGAAAGTGAAATTTATTTTAAGCATTTGGATCCATTATACGATGGTTGTGAATTTTTACAAAATGCTGTACCTTTAAAATGGATAGATATAGTTGAGGCTTTTCGAAACAAATATTTTCCCAGTGAAGACGGATTCGATAACAGCAGAAAAGTTACTTTGTATTTGCTGCGATATGCCCAAACCCTGCTGACCTATGCCGAAGCCAGGGCCAGGTCAGGAAAACTGGATGATTCGTGTTATGAGGCTGTGAATATGGTACGCCGCCGGGCCAATAAAGCAGATATTTATTCACCTTCTGAATTTGACCTGAGAGCAGGGTTAACCAACGGACAGTTTCTCGATTCGGTTATGTTGGAAAGGGCGTGGGAACTGTTTTTTGAACCCGACAGCCGCTGGTTCGATATCATACGGCTGGATTTAAAAGACAAGCTTCATGAGTTCATTCATCCAAATGATTTTCCGACAAAATTTCCCGATAACATTTTAACAGCGGATTGGTACTTCCTGCTTATTCCTGAAGAAGACCGGTGGCTGAATCCTAATTATGCAAAAGATAATGATTGAGATAGTTTATAAACAGTTGATTAAAGAATTTTCATTAATTAAACAGGCCAGGAGATGAATAAATCAGTTATGAAGATCTTTAGCAAAGCCAATTCTATTGATTGCGAAAAGAAGGTTTTAAAAGTACTATTGTTGTATATTCTTATTTTAAGAGCAACCATCTTTCAAGAATTGAATGCACAATCAGTTGATATTCCTGTCTTTGGATTAAATGCATTTGAGTCTGAGGAAATCTTAATAGAATTTCCTGACGAATTGTCTGATATGGACATAAGCGGGAATGAAAATATTGTTTCGAAAATAAATGCAGCAGGATTAAAACCTGGTTATACCTTGTTGCTGGATTCTGTCGTTGAATTTAAGCATGATGAATTATTTTCCCAATACAGAAGGTCGTATTATTACTATAACAAATTGAATAAGGTTGACTCGGTATATCGTTACTTCTACAACAATTATAATGACTACATGAATATGATGGAAATAAGCACATTTAATTCAGATGGCAGCTTGAATACTTATACTCTCCATCAGTCAGAGACTTCCACCATTGAGGAATATAAGTACACAGATGGAAATCTTATCAGTAAAATTAAAATTGGTAGAGGAAATACTCCGGTGGATACAATTCAATATAATAGATATATATACAACGAACAGGCTAAGCTGGTTTATGATAGTATTTTTCGTTTGTCTGGTTATTGGATTACTAATTATGATACTACTTATTCCTATCAATGGGATGTTTATCATTATACATATGATTCTTTGAACCGTCTGGAATCTAAATATGGTCCTGGCCAATTGTCAGTTGAAAAATACTCGTATGATTCTTTGAACCGCATGGAATCTATATTAATATATAATTCTAGAGGAGTAGTTTTAGTTAGAAAATACTCCTATGAAGAGACAGACACATCACTGCTAAAACTAAAGCAGTATGCTACAGTATCTGGTATTGAATACGAAATGCCCATTGATATTGACACAATAACTAAATTTTATGATAGTTATTCCATTTACTATACTTTTAACAAAGAGGGGCAAAGAACAAGCATGGAAGGCAGGTATTGGAGTATCAATAATGGAGAAGAGAAAAGAATCAGGACTGTATATGAATATACGCAACAGGGAAAATTGTTGCATGCTATTATTTATCTAAATTGGAAAGGCACTAAATATGAGGGCAACCTGATGGAGTCTTCACATATTGATTGTACATACGATGAAGAAGGCAACCTTCTGGTTTATGAAAAAAACATATTCGACATCCGTACCGGTGATTGGATGCTATTTAACAGGAAAGAGTATTATCATAGTCCTGTAAAAAACATACTTGGTACAGTAGAAAACAAGTTCACAGCTTTGAATCTTTATCCCAATCCTGTACAAAACACAATTAATATAAAGGGAGATTTTAGTACTCATTCGTATTACACAATCGTGAACCTTGCAGGAACAATCATTGCCCGGGGTACCGTTATGAAAAATACTATTGACGTTTCCCGGTTAACCCCCGGGTTTTATATAATTTTTGTTGAAACAGACTCAGGTTTACATACAGGTAATTTTGTAAAGTATTGATATTATCACCAGGTAAGACAGAATAAAGGCATTTTTCAGAGCTTCCGGGGCAACGTATTTTGTAGGCCAATGTGAGGCAAAAGATACAAAAGCTATGATCAAGAGCAGTCATTATATACATTATTGTTCTTTGATTTAAAGCATTATGTTAAGAAAATTTTTTTACTTAACCAAAGCAACCAAACCTGTGTTTTTATCGTCTTGCCTGTGATGGTTTTCATAAGACTAATCTTTATACACTGTTGCCATGAAAAACTTAAAAATTTTGCTTTTATCAAGTCTGATTATATTAGCCTGTGAAAAAACAAATTATTACAGCACCGATCCTGGTCTTCTAAACGATGCATTGCATGGGGCTATTGTTGGTAAGGTAGTTCAAAAATCAAGCAATGCCGTGATCATAGTAAGCCAGGTATTTCCTGTTGATTCAGCAGTGGTAAACTTTGCCGATGGTTCATTTGCTGTTTCCGGCTTGCCCATAGGCAATTACGATATAACTTTAAAGGCAGATAATTTCAGGATTTTCAAGCTTTGCAATGTTATGGTACAGGGAGCCGGCAATACCTATATTGGCGAAATAGACCTTTCTACTGTTCCCGACCTTGTGTCTTCGTATTATCCCGAAAACAGGTCAGAAATAGTATATAACAACAATTACTCCCGGTTAACAGTTTCTGTTATATTTACACAGCAAATGGACAGGGAAAGCGTTGAAAAGGCATTTTCAACCAATCCTCCCACAGAAGGTATTTTCCATTGGGGTCAGTATTCTCAGGCGCCTTCACGAATATTTTATTCAGATAAGGCAGAAAACTGGGGATATGACGAAACTGCGACAATTTCTACTTATAGCAAGATAACCGCGTTCAGTTATCAGATTTCAAAAAAAGATTGTTTTACAGATACTGTATACAATGTAAAGTTATCAACTTACGCAAAAGACACGGCCGGAAATCACCTCAGGTTTCCGCTTGAGTTTAGTTTTAGCACAGTGCAATCTTCATCTACACAAAATGGTATCGTTACCTGGCCGGTGAATGGCGATGTGGATGCAGACCTTATTTCAACAAACGGGATCAGGATAACTTTTCCGCGAAACATGGATAATGTTTCCACCGAAAATGCATTGAGCATTACCCCGGCTTCTGATAACATTTATATTTGGCCTGTCAAAAACCAGTTGACTATTTATACAGGCGGCGTGTTAAAAGCCGATACCGAGTATATGATTACAATAGGCCCTGACGCAAAAGACCTTGACGGAATTAAGCTTGGAAGCCCGTATTCTTTTTCTTTCAAAACAGCTCCGGTTTCCATTGGCTCCACCCGGCCGCAGAACGGTGAATTATTTGTTTCTCCTTCAGAGAATATATTCTTTTATTTTAATACCTATATGCAGAAATCTTCAGTGCAAAGTGCATTAAGTATTACACCTGCAATAAACGGTGTGGTTGATTGGTATAATAATTCAAAGACCACCCTGAGATTTACGCATGCTTCAAATTTCCAATACAATACCAAATATACCGTAACAATTGGTACACAGGCCAAAGACATTTTTGGCACTACGCTGAAAGCACCTTACACTTTTTCTTTTATAATCAGGCCGGAATAGTTTAAATGTGAGGAATTACTCCATTGAGGAATAAGTGGCAGAAAAGTTGCCATGTAACTTTTATGAGCCTATTTCTGTAAAATATAATTTATTGTCAATCATCTTTTATAAATTTGATATAAACGAAATTCAATGATTATGAAAAATGTACTATTATCAATATTTGCTTGTATGGCAATTATTCTGCTTTGCAGCATGGCATGGGTAAGGTTGAATATTCTGCAACCTGCCTTAATCACATTGCCTGAACATATAAGAGATATTGCAGTCATTGACAGAACATTACAGGATGCAACCTCTAAAACAAAAACCGAACAGGTTTTGACCGGCGAAATGTTCAAACAAGACGAACAGGCGCTTAAAAGGGCTATTGACGGAACGCTGGAGGTGTGTGCCGAATTCAATATGTTTAAGATAATAAGAACCGCGGAACGATTTAAAGGAGGTGGTACAAAAACTACTTTTCCTGCACCAATGCCATGGGACCAGATAAATGATATTTGCAATAAACATCAGGCTGATGCGATATTGAGCATCGAAATTTTCGATACGGACTTTATTATTGCCAATCCGGTAAACCTTGCTTTGCAGGTACTCGAAGGCAATGCGCTTAAAGGCGGAGGGTTTCGTGTTACAGCAGTGGCCGTTATCAATTATGGTGTAAGATTGTACGATCTTGCGAATAAAAAAATACTGGATGAATACCAGGTGACACACCGACTTAATTTCGAAGGTTCGGGAAGCAATGCACAGGATGCCATGAATCATTTGCTTAATAAAGTTGAAGGAATTAACAATACAAGTTATGCTGCCGGCAGGATATATGGTGAAAGAATTTCACCAAGTTACTACCGCGTAACCCGCGAATTCTATAACAAACCTAAGAAAGACAATAACCTCAGGGCAGGTGTAAGAAAATCGGAAGTGGCCGATTGGAATGGCGCTATCGAATCGTGGACAAAGGCATTAAACGGTAAAAGAAAAGTGGCCCGCAGGGCAGCTTTCAACATTGCAGTGGCATATGAAGTACTGGGTGACCTTGAAAAAGCAAAAGAGTGGGCTGCCAAATCATACACCGAATATGGTGAAAAACTTGGAAACGACTATTTTAAAATTCTTCAGCACAGAATCAGGGAAGAAGCTGTTATTAAAAGACAGGTGCCTCAATAATTTTCTCCGGGTTTCAGATTGGATTTCAATATTAATTTTGCAATAGATATTCCAGTTTTTTATACATAGATTAAAATTTTCTCTTAAGTTTGATACCTGTTACCGGACTTCATATTTCATGATTAAATTAATCTTAAAGTTACGGATATTACAGCTTGTCAGGTTTCTGAACAGTATTGGAATACTTCGATTGATTGTACTGATTATTATATGTGTTTATACATTAATGCTTTTATTGAACAGTATCAGGCAATCAGATCAGATTTCACTTGTTCCTTTTGTTTTTGGAGCAGCGCTTCTCGCAATTCATTTTAGCAGAAGAGACAGGCAATTCTTAAAAATGGTATCTGGAAAAACCTATTTCTTGTTTCTATCAGAGTACCTGGTAATATCTATGCCTTTATTTATATTAGGCGCTATTTACAGGCAATGGTTCAGTATATCAGGTCTTTTAGCAGTTTGTCTTGTTGTTCCGCTTTTTAAAGCCAGAACAGATTTAAGCGTCCTCTTCAAATGGTTCATTGCTTTTATTAATCCGGCTGTTGTCAAAAATTCTTTCAGATTCACATTCAGGATACCCTTTGTTAAACCCGTTGATTTTGAATGGATAAGCGGAATCAGAAAGAATCTGGTTATATTGCTTACACTATACCTGCTTTTGATTATTTTTTCTTTCAAACCTTATGTGGCGCCTGTCGGATTAATATGTCTGTCATTCATGATATCAGGATTTTATTTATATGGCGAATCAAAAGAATTAATTGAAGAATATGCACAGGGTCCAAAAAGATTTATCATTCAAAAGGTTGTGTGTGACTTAAAGCTCATGTTAATTTTGTTTTCCCCACTTATCATCATTTCATTAATATTTAATTTTGAACACTGGTATTTTCTTGCCTGGGGAATATTTGTATCAGTCTCAATACAGGTTTTTTCGGTAGTCTTTAAATATGGTATTTTTAAAGAAAATGCAGACTTAAGCCGTAACATGTTGCTGGTGGTACTCAATGCTTTATTTATACTTATCCCTTTTTTCTGGCCTGCCCCGGTTATTATGGTTATCAGATATTATCGCAAAGCAATTGATAATTTGAAATATTACTTTAATGCTGAAAATTGAAGAACTTAAAGCAGATTATGGAACGCTGAATGTACTAAACAATCTCTCTCTTAAGATTGAGACTGGTACAATTCACGGACTTGTGGGATTGAACGGTTCGGGTAAGACCACACTTTTGAATACTATATACGGAATTAAGAAAAAGGCAAAGGGCACTATATTATATAATGATATTCAGATTAACCGACATCAAATGGCTTATCTTGAAACTGTTAACTATTTCTATCCCCGAATCACAGGTTATGAATATCTTCAGATTTGTTCTTTTAACAATAAAAACTTTGATATAAATAAATGGAATGCCTTGTTTGAACTTTCGCTTGAAAAGCTTATTGATGAGTACTCAACAGGGATGAAAAAGAAGCTGGCCTTTATTGCAATATTAGCCCTCAACAGAGAGATACTTATACTTGATGAACCTTTTAATGGAATTGATCTGGAAACCGTTCAAAAGGTAAAAATGTTGCTGCAACAATTGAAACCCGACAAGACAATTTTGGTTACCTCCCATATACTTGAATCACTTACCGGTATTTGTGATCATATCAGCTATCTGAATAATGGTAAAATTCAATTTACCAAAGACAATGCCGAATTCGATACGATTGAAAATGAGATTTTTGCAGTTCATCATGAAAAAATCAGTAAGCAAATTAAAGATTTGGTAGGAGGTCATTAGCGAGTTATTCTCGTTCTTATCGTTTAACCAGCAAAACTGTTTATAACTAATTTGTTAATATTAGATTTTTTGAAATAGCTTTAATATTATAAAATATAGTTACGATTATCGTGCAAGTTTTATGTTTTTTAAAACCAAATTAAAATTATACTTATGTTAAAAAAGTTACCTGTTGTTTTGTCGTGCCTGCTGGTCTGGGGTGTTGCCTTTTCGGCTTCTGCCCAGCAGCAGGTTGTAGCCAGCTCGGGGGGTGAAGGGGCTGCTGCCGGTGTAAATCTGCAGTGGACGCTTGGCGAAAGCGTTATTCATTCTTCTGGTGTGGTTGCCGGGGCACAAATTTCGCAAGGGTTTCAGCAACCTGCTTACGAGGTGAAGACCCTGACAGAAGCCCCCGAACTCTCTTTTTCAGTTGATGTGTTTCCAATGCCAGCTTCGGATTATCTTACCATAAAGGTAGGTTCCGGAGGATTATCTGATCTCAAAACCGTTCTTTATGACATGAACGGTAAAATTGTTTTTCAGCAGGAAATTGGTATTGATGAGAACCGGGTTGATTTGAAAGGCTTTGCCCCGGCATCATATATCCTGCATATTACCGATAAAAGCGGTAAAATCTTAAAATCATTCAAAATCATTAAACAGTAAAACCCATATCCATGAAAAAAATATTATTAACAATCGTAACAGTAATTATCGCAGTTATCACTTTTGCACAGACTCCTGAAATGCTTAACTATCAGGCTGTGGTAAGAAATAGCAGCGGAGAGCTTATAAAAAGTACATCTGTAACATTCAGAATAAGTATTTTACAGGCAACAGAAACCGGTACGCCTGTTTATACCGAAACACACAATGCATCTACCAACACACAGGGTTTGGTAAATCTGAAGATCGGTAACGGAACGACTACTGATAATTTCGCAACCATTGACTGGTCGTCGAATGTTTATTTCATCAAAGTAGAGATGGATCCTGCCGGTGGAACAGCTTATGCACATTATTCGACTTCGCAACTTTTATCAGTTCCTTATGCACTTAATGCAAAACAGGCAGAAACAGTTTCAGATGAAGCTATTACCGCCGATAAAATCGCTGACAATGCAGTGACCGCAGCAAAGATAAGTGCCGATGCTGTAAATGCAGTCAAAATTATGGATGAACCAGGCGTGGCTCATGCTGCTGCTACACCATTAAATAATTACAGAGAAATACCTACTGGAATCAATAGTCTGGATTCAATAATCATAACTGTTCCTGCTGCAGGTTACATATATGCGACAGGGACTTTAAACGCTGCGATCTCCCATACTAACGGTACCAAAGATGAGGTTTATTTTCAACTCTCTACATCAAAAAATACGATCGATTTTTCCCAGACAGGATTTACACTGGTTCGTGTTCCCGCAGGTTTGCCGACAGCAACTGCCAGCAATGCTAACTATGGTTTTCCTGTTCACATGACAAGAATTTTTACTGTAAACTCGGCCGGAAATTATGTAATTTACCTTAATGCACGAGTTGTTGTAGGTTGGGATGCTTCAGATAGCTTTATTAATGCTCAGATGACTGCTATCTATTTTCCAACAGCCTATGGAACGGTATTTGAATAATTTGAGTTGATATTAAATTAAAGACAAACATAATATGGGTAATTCATAATCCGGGTTACCCATAATTTTTTCAGATTATTTCTATTTAAGGTATTCATTTTCAGAACAATTCCCGGTCTGTTAGATGTAAAAATGATAAAACTTTCATCGTGAGCAATAAGCAGATTGGTTTCGTTATACTCTGTATTAAAGTGGGTTCAAAAAAAGCGGCTTCCGGAAACGATTCATTTCCGGAAGCCGGACACCCCATGAACTATTCACAAAACACCTGCTATTTTCTGATAATTACCCTTTCACCGGCTTCCCAATCCTTAAATTCATTGGTATAATATAGATAGGCTGTACTTGCAGGGGCCCTGTAAACACCGGGTATATTGGCTTTCAGGTCAAGGTTTACGATTTTTTCTTCTTCCGGCTTCATCTGCCTGAAATAAACAGCGCTTTTAGTGCAAGGATTGTTGCCTGCGTTGACCCAAAACCTCCGTTGTGCCGGTTATTGATTATATATTCCAACGATTTGTTAAATGTCCCGATGTTCGCGGGCGTGGCCTTTAGTTCTGCCAGTGCATATAGTGCAGCAGCTTCCACGCTTAATGATTTTCCTCCGGAGCAGGTGATCGAAGACTGAATGCTTATCTGGTCCCAGTTGTTGTTAATTATTATTCCGGATATCATTTCAACCAGTGTCTTAAGAAGGTTATAATAATAAAATGTGATATTTCGTCTTATTATATCAGGACGAAATATCACATTTTCATAATTATAGAATACTCCTTTGGGAGGTGGAAAAGTTCCAGTCTATCGTGAAGAATAACAAGAGGTATGACTTTTTTAGTCAGCCTCTTAAAGCGATTTTATGAACTACCATTATATGTCTGTAATAGGCTTGAATTTTGGAACCAGCATCTTCATAATGACCCATGCAACCAGGTAAGCCAAAGCACAGAAAATGAACATAATGGTGTAACCGGTTTGCTTGTGGCCAAGCAGTTCGTAATGGTCAAAGAGGTATCCGCCAACTTTCGTGACTATAACACCACCTAAACCACCAGCCAATCCACCGATCCCCGTAACTGAAGCTACAACTTTTTTGGGGAACATATCAGAAACCGTGGTGAAAAGGTTGGCGCTCCATGCCTGGTGGGCCGAGGCACCTATACCTATGAGGATTACAGG
>JAWOHT010000272.1:0-13663 GCA_046485045.1 Bacteroidales bacterium | reverse complement strand
TTTTTTGGTTTGATGACATCAAACTCCTTTTCCCAAAAACGGATAAGAGAGGTATTTACATTAAAAATTTTAGCGACTTCCCCGATGGAATAATAGAGTTTTTCTACCTTGGTTTCTTTGTAGGGCATAACACGAGGTTTAGATCGTAGGTTAAAAAATCTAAATTAAAAAATAAATACAAATAAACCATAATTTTAACGAATATTACCTAAACAATAAAAATAACCATCGCGCGAGGCAATATAAATTCTCCTGTCGTGCACAACCGGGGTTGACTCAAAAGTAGTGTTAAATTTATCCAGTAATTCAAACCCTAATGAATTGGTATATTTAAAAAGATAAAGGCCGTTGTATCCGGCTGCAATTATTTTGTCGCCCAGGATGAGCGGGGTTGAAATAGAAGGTCCTGTTTTGGTTTTGAAGACCAGCTTGGGTGCAGGATACTTTTTAATGTTATCGGGTCCCAAGACTTTTTTTCCGGTTTCAATTTCTTTGTGATTCACAACATACAGATATCCGTCAATTGCGCTGAAAGCTGCCAGGTATGGTTTATTGCCGTCGTTATAGGCGTCGTTAATAGCCACAGAACCAATAATCCCGCCCTCCCATGAGGCATACTGTATACTCTCTACCGGATAGTACCATACTACAGCGCTGTCGGGAGGATAACGCGGGTTAAGTTTAAAGACACCCCCCGGCCCATTGATATATTGTTTCTCAACAGATACCAGCAGGCAACTATCGCTTGTAACCACGGCCGATCCGTCAAGATCAGACCCGATAAAGAAATCCCAGACCAGTTGTTTTTTTTTGAGACAATAGCCATAGACATGGCCCGAGCCGGAAGCTACATATATTACAGAATCGAGCAGACAGGGTGATGATTCGGTGACTATATTGCCCCGGTGTGCAACTACATCTTTTTGTTCATACAAAGGTATTTCCTGATAGATCATGGGTTGGAGCATGCCGTCTTTTATCGCGGCATTCCTGTAATCGGGACTAAATTTTGTAAAAAGCGAATTTTCCAATCCGATGTAAGCCGTATCATTCAAAACCAACGCCGATCCATCGACATCACGACTATAACTGTCGGTCCATTTTACATCAAGCCGCCAGAGTTCTTCCCCGGTGAAATATGATATTGCCCTGTAGCTGGGTATATGTTTGCTGTCAAGGTAATTGCCGACCCCAAGCCTGCTTCCCTGCAGAATAACCACTTTGTTCCTGATTTCATCCGATGAACGGTTGTTCCAGATGGTGCCGGTACCTTTTACCACATCATCGAACTTATATTGCCATACCAATTTCCCGTTTGAAGCATCTATTTTTTTCAGATGATGGTCATATGCACCCTGAATAATAAACAGGTTTGTATCTTCCATAACCAGCAGGGGTTGTCCGGTCCAGCCTGCCCCGGCCCATATACGCGAACCTAACCTGCGCGAAATCACCGTTTCGCCTTTTCCGAGGTATAATTTCCATATTACACCAAGGGTGTCGGGCGCTTCATTACCGTAATAGTTACGTTGTGGACCGCCTAGAAAAGTAGGGATGATAATTTTATAACCCGATGTATCGGGATTTTCTTTTACCTGCGGCTGTGCAGCACAAAAAAAAGAAACACCACACAGTATGTTTAAGATTAGGAATAACACTCTTAACAAGTCTGTCTGGTGTTGTTGCATATAATAATACCAAAAAAAAACTTTTAATCGAAAGTTTGTCCCGATTTCAACGAGATTTCTATCATCCGGTCATATTCATCAGCAGTAAGGTCGTTGAAGAAATAATTGATAGGATTGACATTGTGATTGTTATGAAACACCTCGTAGTGTAAATGCGGGGCAGTTGATAGTCCTGTATTACCGACATAACCTATTACATCGCCGCGTTTCACTTTTTGTCCCTGTTGCACATTAAATCTTTCCATATGGGCATACAGTGTTTTGTATCCAAAACCATGATCAAGAATCACCTTATTACCATGTCCCCTGAGTGAACTTTCAACCACATCAACGATACCGTCGCCTGTTGCATAAATTTCAGCACCGGTTGGCGCGGTAAAATCTATGCCATAATGGAATTTGAGGATTTTATAGATAGGATGAATCCTGGGACCCCAACCCGAAGCAGTGCGTGTAAGGTCTTTGTTAGCGATTGGCTGTATTGCAGGAATTGAAGCTATCTCGGCAGAATAGTTTTTGGCATAATTAATAAGTTCGTCGTATGATTTTGATTGTACCACTACCTTAGACATAATCTGGTCCAGTCGTCTGGCAATGTTTCCTACCAGCTCGCCATCGGCCAGTTTATTATAGTCTGTATAACGGTTAGTGCCTCCGAAACCGGCATCTCTCATGGTCTTGTCAATGGGTTCTGCTTCAAATATGGTACGGTAAATATTATTGTCACGCTCCTGCATATTTGTAATAACAGATTCTACCCGGCCAAGCTGTTGGTTGAAGCTTTCATAATTGGCCTTTAGTTCCCCGATCTGTCTTTTTAACCCTTTTTCCTTCGGAAGGTCAATAAATGATGCAAATACCATGTAATATAATATTGCAGCGAAAATACTTGCAAAAAAATAGGTTAGGAATCTTTTCAGTTTTTGCCTTAAAGAGGCTTCTACCTTATAATAATTAAGTGACTCCGGATTAAATCTGTACTTTACTTTTGACATCTCTTTCAAAATTAGTAAACAATCATTTTTCAGAGTTAAGGTTACTTACCATTATTTCGTATTCATCACCAGATAAATCATCAGCATAATAGAGATAAGGATTAACCGGTTTGCCCATGTACCTTACTTCA
Organism: Bacteroidales bacterium; assembly: GCA_046485045.1. Lineage (GTDB taxonomy): Bacteria > Bacteroidota > Bacteroidia > Bacteroidales > UBA10428 > JAFGPL01. The sequence continues at coordinate 10,849 of JAWOHT010000272.1, read as the reverse complement.
TAATGCAGATGCGGTCCTGTTGAACGCCCCGTTGAACCTACCAAACCTATAACTTGCCCTCGTTTTACGCTGTCTCCCTGCTCTGCCAATATTTTGCTGAGATGCGCGTATCGGGTGCTGAACCCGAAATTGTGATCAATAATAACCTCATTTCCATAACCTTTACGTGAATATTTTGATAAGGTTACAATTCCGTTTCCTGTGGCATATATTTTGGTTCCGGCTGGTGCCACATAATCGTAACCTTGATGTTCTGATAATAAATGTGTGAAAGGGTCTAAACGCATTCCAAAAAAAGAACTGATCATGGTAAGGTACTTTGGAGAAACAGGCATTATGGAAGGAACAGATTCCACTTTATCAATCCAGATTTTTGCATTTTTTGCAATAATGTCGTATGATTTTTCCTGTATTCTAAGCTGATGTTCGAGTCTGTCAATTTTTTGTGCGATGGCTGTTAGTTGTCCTGAAAAATCCTGATTTTGCAAGCGCAGGTTCATTTCTGAACCGCCTGTTCCGGCCTGCCTGATTGTTATGGGAACAGAATCGAGTTCAAGAATGGCCCTGTAAGAATCATCATTTTTATATACATCATTAAGAACTATATCAAGGCTATCAAGATAATTTTCAAGCAATTCCAGTTGTTCGAATGTGTTTTGATGCTTTTTTGCCAGTAATATTCCCTTGGGAAGTTCAACAAAACTGCTCAATAAAAAAAGAGCTATTGCAATGATTGTTAGGGTAGTAAATAAAAAAACCAGGGTCTTTTTCAATTTCAAACCCGGGGAATGGCTAACTTCCTGAAAAGTCAACTTCTCGTTGTTATATGTGTAACTCTTCTGTTTAATGGTCTTTGTAAAATATACTAATAATCTGTCAAATACAGAGATTGCAACAAATCTATAAGAAAAAAATTAATTTTGCAAAACATTTATAGTAAGAATTGTTAAAAACAAATTTGTACTTTCGTCAAATTTTTAAAGAAGTTGATATGAATTCCAGCGAAATACGTCAAAAATTCCTTGATTTTTTTACACTTAAGGGGCATGAAGTTGTACCCTCTGCCCCTATGGTCATTAAAAACGACCCTACCCTTATGTTTACCAATGCGGGCATGAACCAGTTCAAAGATATTTTTCTTGGCAATTCACCCGTAAAATATCCCCGCATAGCCGATACACAAAAGTGTTTGAGGGTATCTGGCAAGCATAACGATCTCGAAGAGGTGGGGCATGATACCTATCATCACACCATGTTTGAAATGCTTGGTAACTGGTCGTTTGGTGACTATTTTAAACAGGAAGCCATTGCCTGGGCCTGGGAATTTTTGATCGAAGTGCTGAGAATTGACAAAGACAGGCTTTATGTCACTATATTTGAAGGAGATGAATCTGAATTGTTGGAAAGAGATGATGAATCATACCAGTATTGGAAGTTCTTGATTAATGAGGACAGAATATTGCCGGGCAATAAAAAAGACAATTTCTGGGAGATGGGAGACACCGGCCCCTGTGGCCCCTGCTCAGAAATTCATGTAGATATCCGCTCCGCGGACGAACGTAAAAAAGTTGATGGTAAGTTGCTTGTCAACCAGGGTCACCCGCATGTTATTGAGATATGGAACCTCGTGTTCATCCAGTTTAACCGCAAATCTGATGGTAAACTTGTACCCCTGCCGAAGAAACATGTTGATACCGGTATGGGGTTTGAAAGACTTTGCATGGTGGTTCAGGAAAAAACATCGAATTATGACACCGATGTTTTTCAACCTGTAATTCAGGAGATTTCTCATCTTTCGGGCATTAAATACGGCAGTGCCGCTGAAACCGACATAGCAATGCGTGTTGTCGCAGACCATTTACGGGCTGTAGCTTTTGCCATTGCCGATGGCCAGTTGCCATCAAATGTAAAAGCCGGTTATGTCATTCGAAGAATTTTGCGCAGGGCTGTAAGGTATAATTTTACATTTCTGAAACATTCACAGCCTGTTATCTGCAGATTGGTGCCCGTATTGGTTGAGACCATGGGTGGTGCATTCCCGGAACTGAAGGCACAGCAGCTACTTATTGAAAAGGTCATTAAAGAAGAGGAACAATCATTTTTAAGAACTCTCGAAACCGGCATCAAACTGCTTGACCAGATTATTAATAAAACAACTGCATCGGCAAAGAAAGAAATTTCAGGAGCTGTAGCCTTCGAACTTTACGATACTTATGGTTTTCCGCTTGATCTTACCGAATTGATCCTCAAAGACCACAAACTCACGGTAAACCATGCAGAATTTCAGGAGGAAATGAAAAAGCAGAAAGAACGGTCAAAAAATGCAGCAAATGTTGATGCTGAAGACTGGGTAGAAGTTGCTCGGGTAGAAGTTACCGGTTCTGATAACTTTGTCGGGTACAACAGGCTCGAGGCCGATGTCAGAATACTGAGGTACAGGAAAGTAACCACCAAAAGCAGGGAGATTTTTCAGCTTGTATTCGACAATACGCCGTTTTATGCCGAAAGCGGTGGACAGGTCGGTGATAAGGGTTACATTACCGATGGAAAAGTGAATTATAAAATTATCGGGACGATCAGGGAGAACAACCTTACCATTCACCTGTCTGACAAATTACCCGAAAATCCTGGTGCAATTTTCAAAGCAGTGGTGTCAGAAAACCTGCGGTCTGATACAGCAAGTAACCATACCGCCACACACCTGCTGCACTATGCACTGCGAAAAGTGCTGGGTACACATGTTGAACAGAAAGGTTCACTGGTACATCCGGATTACCTGAGGTTTGACTTTTCTCATTTTCAAAAGCTTACCGAAGAAGAAATTGAAGAGATCGAAAGCATTGTAAACCGTAAGATAAGAGATAATATTACCTCAACTGTTACCCAAATACCTTTTGGCGAAGCAAAGAAGCTGGGCGCAATGGCCTTATTCGGTGAAAAATACGGCGACTCGGTACGTGTTGTAAAGTTTGACGATTCAATTGAGTTATGTGGCGGAACGCATGTTCATTCCACCGGCGAAATAGGCTTTTTTAAAATCGTTGCCGAAAGTGCTGTAGCTGCTGGTGTTCGCAGAATAGAAGCCATAACAGGAACAAAATTTGAAGAATATTTCAGGCGGCAGGAAAAACGTATCAGTTATTTAAAAAGCTTGCTGAATAATCCGCAAGACCTTGAAAAAACAGTGCAATCGCTTATAGAAGAAAATAACATGCTGCAGAAGCAGGTTGAACAACTCAATAAAGAAAAAACCAGACAGTTAAAAAACCTGCTTTTAAATAAGATACAGAAAACCGGCAGTATGAATATTATTGCAGAAGAGGTAGATATAGAATCGGCCGATCTTTTACGCGACCTGGCTTACCAGTTGAAAAGCCAGGTTGACCATCTTTATCTTGTTTTGGGTGCCAACCTCAACGGAAAAGCAACCCTGGCTATTATGATCTCTGAAGAACTGGTAAAAAACAATAACCTGCATGCCGGAAAAATTATCAATGAAGCAGCAAAAGAGATACAGGGCGGCGGGGGTGGACAGCCGTTTTTTGCAACTGCAGGCGGCAAAGACCCTGCCGGCATTGAAAAGGCAATAAAAAAAGCAGTGGAACTGGCAGCTTCGAAAATTTAATCAAAACGGGAACACTGTTTGCAATGTTCCCGAATGATGCTTTTTACGTCGAATTTTACTGGTTGACCACCGGAATGGCATTTAGGGACGCGATCACCTCTTTGGTAACATTTTTACCACCACCCAGATTAGTGGCTACACTTCCGATAGTATAAATCGGCCCCCAGGGTATACCCCACCATCCAAATACCAGGGATATTAAAGTAAAGACAATGCTCCTGGAAAAACCACTTTCCCCGGCCCTAAGAAAATAGATGCTGGTGGGCCTTTTAAAGGTAAGCACAACGATTGAAACACAATACTGATAAATAACGAATTTACCACCCCTCTCAAGTTCGTGGTTGATGTCGGTGGCTGTTAAGCCTTCAATGTTTTTTATTTGCATAATAGAAAGTTTGAATTGATATAAAGGTTGGTTTCCGGCTTGTACGAAAAAGTCCTGTAAAAGTTATTTTTTAACCGAATGGCTCAAACAAGCTTTATAAACGACTGCTTTTTTTTGATTAACTTTGCACTTTCGGTAATTAATACGTAATTGTTGTGAACAATATCCAGAGAAAAAACAAAAATTTTATTGCTCTCCAGGCATTCTTTACAGGATTAATTCTTGTTTTAATTCTGTGTTCGGTTTTTGTGATGCAGGGCTTCAATAATTCTGAGGCTGTACAAACCGAAGAGTCATACCATTATGCTGTTGCGGCTGTTAAAATCCCGGATAAGCTTGAATTTGCTGGAGAAGAAGTACCTCTGGATAATTTTGACACGAGAGAAAGTCTTGACAGGGAATTGCTTGTAAATACATATTTTCATTCCCAAACTTTTCTTCTGATAAAAAAATCTACGCGTTTCTTCCCTGTTATTGAGCCTATTCTCAGAAAAAACGGGATACCCGATGATTTTAAATACCTGAGTGTAATTGAAAGCAATCTTGATAATTTAGTCTCGCCCAGGCAGGCGGTGGGTTTCTGGCAACTGCTCGAGGGTACGGCAAAAGATTATGGCCTTGAGGTGAACAAAGAGGTAGATGAACGTTACCACCTCGAAAAATCAACAGAAGTCGCCTGTATGTACTTGCTCGATTCGTACAGGAAATACAATAACTGGATTATGGCGGCAGCATCTTACAACGCCGGACGCAATGGTATGGACAGACAGATTGAACGTCAAAACGGCAACAATTATTTTGATTTGTTGCTCAACGAAGAGACAGCAAGATATATCTTCAGAATTTTATCAATTAAAATGATAATCAGCGATCCCGAAAAATACGGGTTCCACCTTGAAAAAGAAGATTACTACCCTGTAATACCTTTATACGAGGTAAAAGTAGACACTGCCATATCAGATTTTAACCGCTTTGCACAAGGGTATGGTATCAACTATAAGATATTAAAATACTTTAATCCGTGGTTACGCGAAACATACCTTTCAAACCTTAGCGGTAAAACCTATGTAATAAAAATCCCTGAGACGGGCAGCAGAAGTTACAGGTCATTATCAAACAAATCATCCCTGGAAAACGAATAATCTCGATCAACTTTGGAAAAGGAAATAGACTACAATCTGATTGAATCTGACGGAGAAATACATGTTTTTGGCGCCAGGGTACACAACCTGCGAAACATTGACGTCACCATACCGCGCAATAAATTAACGGTGATTACAGGTTTGAGCGGAAGCGGCAAATCATCGTTGGCTTTCGATACCATTTATGCAGAAGGTCAACGCAGGTATATTGAAACTTTATCTGCTTATGCCCGGCAGTTTCTTGGTAATTTGGAACGACCCGATGTAGACAAGATCACCGGCCTGAGCCCTGTTATATCTATTGAACAGAAAACCACCAGTAAAAATCCGAGGTCAACGGTTGGTACAATAACCGATATTTACGACTTTTTAAGGTTGCTGTATGCCCGTGCAGGCATAGCCTATTCTTATGTTACCGGCGAAAAAATGGTGAAACACACCGATGAGCAGATACTAAACCTGATTATTGAAAAATTCTCTGATAAAAAGACATATATTCTGGCACCAGTTGTTAAGGGCAGAAAAGGGCATTACAAAGAACTGTTTGAGCAGATTAGAAAGAAAGGATACCTGTATGCCAGAATCGACGGGGTGATAACCGAACTCAGGTACGGGCATAAGGTTGACAGGTATAAGGTACATCATATTGAGATAGTTATAGACAAAATGGTAGTAGCTGAAAAAGACAGGCCAAGGTTAAAAAACTCAGTAGCTACCGCTATGGAACAGGGCAAAGGCACCATTTTACTGCTCGATGCCGACAACAACCAGACAAGATATTTCAGCCGTCAGTTAATGTGCCCGACATCTGGCATATCTTATAACGAACCGGCCCCGCATACTTTCTCCTTCAATTCCCCGAGAGGCGCCTGTCATAAGTGCAGCGGACTGGGACAAATCAACCAGATTGATATCAATAAAATAATTCCCGATAGCGGGCTTAGCATAAAAAAAGGGGGGATAGGGCCGCTTGGTCCCTATAAAAACTCACTGATATTCTGGCAACTTGAGGCCATTGCCAACAAGTATGAGTTCAGCCTGGGCACACCCATCAAAGACATTCCCGAAGATGGCCTGAATGTAATATTATATGGTTCTGAAGAAACCTTCAAACTTGAAAATACACCGTTGGGTGTTTCTTCAAATTATTTCCTGAGCTTTGAAGGGGTAGTGAACTATATTGCCAATATGTCGAACGGAAACAAAGCTGATGAGGAAAACAAATGGGCCATTCAGTTCATCCGTAAGGTTACCTGTCCCGAATGTAACGGTTACCGCCTGCAAAAAGAGCCGCTTCATTTCAGGATTCATGATAAGAATATTGCCGAACTGGCCGATATGGATATTGCCAGGCTTTACAGCTGGTTAGATAATGTTGAAGAACACTTAACCGGGCGGCAGAAGAAAATTGCTTCTGAAATATTAAAGGAGTTACGCACGCGTTTGCGTTTCCTGCTCGAAGTAGGCCTCGATTACCTCTCGCTTAACCGCCCTGCAAAAAGCCTTTCCGGGGGTGAGAGCCAGCGTATACGGCTTGCAACACAAATCGGTTCGCAACTGGTAAATGTGCTTTATATTCTCGATGAGCCCAGCATAGGGCTTCACCAGAAAGACAACCTTAAGCTTATTGGGGCTTTGAAAGAGCTGCGCGATTCAGGTAACTCAATTATCGTGGTTGAACACGACCGCGAAATGATCGAATCTGCCGACTATATTGTTGACCTGGGGCCGCATGCCGGACGGCACGGGGGCAAAGTTGTAGCACAGGGCAAACCCGATGACGTGCGTAAAAGCCGCGGGCTTACAGCCCAGTATCTTAACAACGAAAAATTTATACCTGTACCTGCCGAAAGAAGAAAAGGCAACGGAAAATCAATCATACTCAGGGGCGCAAGCGGAAACAATCTTAAAAACATAGATATTGAAATACCGCTTGGAAAATTCATTTGCGTTACCGGTGTGTCGGGCAGCGGCAAATCTACCCTCCTTTATGAGACCCTATATCCTATCCTGAGCAGGCATTTTTACCGCTCAAACCTCGAGCCTCTTCCTTACCAAGACATAGAGGGTATAAAAAATATCGACAAGATCATCGAAGTAGACCAGTCCCCCTTGGGCAGAACACCCCGTTCAAATCCTGCCACCTATACAGGTGTCTTTTCAGACATTAGGAACCTTTTTACCATGACAAGAGAAAGTAAAATACGGGGCTATAAACCAGGCAGGTTTTCATTCAACGTGAAAGGAGGACGATGCGAGACATGCCAGGGTGCAGGGGTGAGGACCATCGAGATGAATTTTCTGCCCGATGTTTACGTGGAGTGTAACGAATGTAGCGGCAAAAGATACAACCGTGAAACCCTTGAAGTACGGTACAAGGGAAAATCAATCAGCGATGTGCTGGACATGACCATTAACCAGGCAGTGGAATTTTTTGAAAACATACCGTCTATACTGAACAAGATGGCTACACTCAAGCAGGTAGGACTGGGTTATATTACCCTCGGTCAGCCGTCAACAACCCTCTCGGGAGGCGAATCTCAAAGGGTAAAGCTGGCTGCTGAGCTGTCAAAGCGCGATACCGGTAAAACACTCTATATTTTCGATGAACCTACTACCGGCTTGCATTTCGAAGATGTAAGGGTACTGCTCGATGTGTTCAATAAGCTTGTGGATAAAGGCAATACTATTGTTGTGATCGAACATAACCTTGATGTAATAAAGGCATCTGACTACCTCATAGATATGGGCAAAGACGGAGGGGGCAAAGGAGGTGAAATAATCTGCACAGGCACGCCCGAACAGGTTGCGGCAGATACAGAGAGCTATACTGGAGCTTTCCTCAGAAAGGAAGGAATCGGAACACGGAATAAGGAAGCATAAAGACAAATTCCCTGAATTCAGTAAAAGAAAATTATCAGGATTTAGTCCAATTGCCTGCAAAGAAATTCTACCTGAAGCATTTAAATATCAACAAATTGTTGTAACTTTTGTTATTATTTTTTGAATGAAAACATTTTTGTTATGTTGACAGATTAAAAAATTACTTAAAAGCAAATGAAATGAAAACTATTCTTAGCATTGTTGTTTTATGGTTTTTAACCATCATAACTTCTTTCGCCCAACTACCAATTACTGTAAAAGAAACCAATCTTCAGTTTAAGCATGGCAGTACTCCCGGATTGCTATTAACCATTCCCGAAGTACCGTTAAAAACCATCGAAGATTCGTGGGTCAAAACTCTTGAAAAAGGCACCAAATCAAAAGTGCAGAAAGAAATGGGTGAAATGGGCATCTTTGGCGCCATTTTAAAAGATATCGCCGGCGGGTCGTTAAATGTTTACAGTTACATTAAACAAACAGATACAGTGATTGTGCTTGCCGCATCGTTTGAATTGAAAAAAGATGAATACATTACCTCAGAAAAACGCAATTTTGAGTTTGATAAAGCAAAAGCATTTATGTTTCAATTTGCAAAAGACCACTATCTTGACCTTGCAAAAGATGAGATGCAGACAGAGGAGAAAAAGCTAAACAAGCTGGAAAGCGACCTGAATTCTATTGAAAATGGCAAAGGCAAACTCGAAAAGATGGTTCAATCCAATACCTCTGATATTAAAACCAAAAACGAAGAACTGGTGGTGTTGCGTGCCAGCCTTCAATCGCTTTCAGCCGAACTTACCACCCAGACAACGCAGCTGGAGGTTATGGGTGATGGTACCGGCAAGGAAGAGAAAAGAAAATACATTGCCGATTTGGAAAAACGGATAAAGAAAACCGAAAATGAGATCAGCTCGGGCGAAAAGAAGGTAACTGCCATGACATCTGAGATAGAGAATGCACAAAGAGACGGGATACCTAATAATCTGAAGGAACAGGAACGGCTTAAAAGGGAGATTGCTGAACAAAAGGAAGTGGTGAGGCATTATACCAACAAGCATAATACAATTAAAGCATATAGCATTTGATGCATTGAATCAATGACATGCCCGGTTCTTCAAACCAGAGTTTGTGAACAGGGATTTGGTGCGTAACCACGAAATACAATGCAGTGAAAATTATTTTCAAATTACAAGGCTATTCCGCTTCGCTGTATACTTTTTCACCAATTTTACCACTGTCTCCAAGCGCCCTTCCTTTGACCAGCCATGATATCCCGAATAAAATGAGGGCAAGGGCTTCGAGAAGCAGGGTGGAAGATGAAAACAGCCTGAGATATGAAAAAACGGGTATCAACCCGATGAAAAACAGCATGAGATAGCCACTGCCTTTGTAAATATTATTCTCGTTGATAAGGCTCTTTCGAATCTTGTCATCTGCTTTCTGGCCGATGGTAAAAACATTTATTGAAATAATTGCCAGCACCAGGAAAAACAGTGATGCAAAGCCATAATGCATATAACCTATCAGTTTTATATTCAGTGGGACCAGGGTATAAACCTTCTCTGCCCAGTTATCGGGATTGACAGGAAAAAATGCCACCCCGAATGCCAAGTATCCCGCAATATTTGTCAACAGGTTATCGTTTTTCCAGAAAGCAGAGCTCTTAAAGCCGGTATATCTTATGAGAAAAAGTCCGACTGCGCATAATGTACCTGTAAAAATCTCGCGTAAATTGGAATAATAGTAACTGCTTATCGAGGATTGCACGGGTGTTTTAAAGAATGGTATAAGCGACATAATTACCAGGATTATCGGCAGCGAGATGCCCAGATACCCGATTGCTCTGCGTATTCTTCGATAACTAGCAATATCGTTTTTCATTTTTCTGATGATTATTTTGTAGTCTGTTCACGTAATCTTTTCTTTAGTACCACCATTACAACCCCGATTAACACGGTAAATGCTCCGGCTATTGTTACTGCCGTAAATGTTTCGGCCTGTATCCAGCTTACATCGCTATAGCTTAACCATGCCATAGCAGCGAAGGTGATCAGGGGATTCATCGTAATGATCACACTTATTTTATTTGCTTCAAGGTATTTGAGTGCATAACCAAGAGAACCATATGCACCGAGCGTATTAAGGCCAAGAAACAGAACCAGCATCCAGAAGCCGAAAGAGATATCCGGAATTTTACCGAATTCAACAAATGGCAGGAGATAGATCATTGGCACCCCGAAAATTACCAGATTAAGCTGCATGGGGTTAAAGTCGGCTACCGATTTTTTCTGAAAGACGGCATATACAGCCCAGCTAATGGCGCCGAATAAAATCCATAAAACACCTGTTTTGTAATTTGCCAGTCCGCCTGCAATAACAATAATCTTTTCGTGGTAAAAAACAACCATGCCGGTAAGCACTACCAGCAACCCGATCCCCTGCCTGAGCGAAACCTTTTCTTTAAAAATAACAATCCCTGAAAGGGCCAGCATTACAGGCCCGGTTTGAATAAAAACCTGGCTGATAACCGGAGTGGTATAATGTATGCCCGTAATAAAACCAATATAATTCAAGCCAAGACTAAAACCGGCAATGAGCGCGAAAACGGGTGGTTTTGCAATGATCTTTATTTTTGGCCTGTCGAACAGCAAATACCAGGCAAGCAGCGCTGTAAATGCAATGGCAAACCTTAACCATGTAACTGTAACAGGAGGCAGCTCATTTACCGAAACTTTGAGTGCAATTGCCAGAAACCCCCACAACAGGGCTGTAAAAGCTGCATAATAAACTCCCTTGTTCATTCTGTAAAAATAT
>JAWOHT010000224.1:0-13273 GCA_046485045.1 Bacteroidales bacterium | reverse complement strand
ATTAAATAGAAATTATATATTAAAAGCCTAGATTTGTGTCTAGGCTTTTTTTTTATTAATGGTTTAATGGCATTATATCAAACCCAAAATTGTCATTACAGTTTTTGATAATCCCAATTAACTGGCGCTGAGCTAAATGATTTTAAGTCTACTGGAACTTGACCTCCAGGAAGCCGGTAAGCAACTAACTATTCACAAAACACTCAATCTTTACTTATTATTACCCTTTCGCCGGCTTCCCAATCCTTAAATTCATTGGTATAATATAGATAGGCTGTACTTGCCGGGGCCCGGTAAACACCTGGTATATCGGCTTTCAGGTCAAGGTTTACGGTTTTTTCTTCTTCCGGCTTCATCTGCCTGAAATAAAATACCACATAATTTTTTCTTATTTCATAAAAGTCAACAATACCTTTCTCCTGTAATTCTTTGAGTTGCCAGGGTTGAGGACTTAGTCCCGACGGAATGCCTGTCAGTGCAATGTTCATGGGCAATCCTTCATTGGTACGGTTTTTTATTGTAGTGGTTATTCTTACCGTTTCACCCATTTTTGCATTTTCATTCACAAGATGTGTTGTAATGTCGAGCTTGCATTCCTTATTGCTTGAAGGTGTGCGCGATGTCCACGAAAAATCGAGCGAGTAGGGCAGTGGGTTATCTGTGTTGCTGTAAATGACAGTGAAGGATTGCGTTCCCGGTTTCTGAACTTTTACAAGATTTTCGGCAACAATGGCATCTTTATCTTTCATATTATAAACCAGTTCTCTCACCTGTTCTCCGTTGTAGGCGATATTAATTTTACCGCCGTCTGATGTGCTGCGATTAAACCTTGCATACTCTGTAAGCGCTTTTAGTGCAAGGATTGTTGCCTGCGTTGACCCAAAACCTCCGTTGTGCCGGTTATTGATTATATATTCCAACGATTTGTTAAATGTCCCGATGTTCGCAGGCGTGGCCTTTAGTTCTGCCAGTGCATATAGTGCAGCAGCTTCCACGCTTAATGATTTTCCTCCGGAGCAGGTGATCGAAGACTGAATGCTTACCTGGTCCCAGTTGTTGTTAATTATTATTCCGGATATCATTTCAACCAGTGTCTTATAATCGTCAGTAAGGTTAAGATTAAAGGCTGCATTGGCAACCAGTGCTGCCCTGTAAGGATCTTTTGATTGCATTGCTTCCTGAAATGCAGCTTCATATTCTGGTTTTATGTTTTTATACCCCGATTCAGATAGCGCATACACAATATATGCATTGGTTACTTCTCTGCTTGCCCTGCCAAACTGGTCGAGTGCACGTTCACTCTTTATAAATCCGCCTTTCCCGTCGCGTTTGCTGAGAATCCATTTTAATGTCCGGTCAATCATACCTTCATCAACACCGTTATAAACGCTTTTCATATCGGTAAATTCAAGCAATCCGTAAGCGGTCAGCCCATCGTGTGCAGGACTGTGTCCAAACCATTCATACCCGTTTTCGTTTGTTTCAAAAGATACAAGTCTGTTATATCCATTCTTAATAAGACCGAGCGCCCTGTTCCTGACCGAAACATTTGACAGTCCGGTTTCATTGAGATATTTCAGGACCATGATGTTCGGGTAGGTACTTGAAGAGGTTTGTTCAAAGCAACCATAAGGTTCCCTTAAGATGGATTCCACTCCTGCCATCAGATCAGTCAGGATATTGGGAAATGCCGTAAAACTGCTTTTAAGTGAACCGGAAATGATATCTCCCATCATGAATTCAATGGTCCTTGATTTTTCATTTCCCGAAAAACTAACTTTGGCCGGAAACCCTGTCGGGAAAACTTCAATCTCTTTTTCAAATGAATCGGAATAGATGCCGCCTGTAAACCTGATATTGATAAGGTATTTACCCGAAAGGTTTTTAACCACATATCCTGGATACAAGGTTATTGCCGTATTGGCTTCAATAGTTAATTGTTGAGGCAGGGTATCTTGTAGCAACAGGCATGCGGGCTCGAAAATTTCCAGTCTGCCGCTTACGGGATTACCTGTGTTGTTTTTTAATACAAGCGGCAGATAAACAGTGTCTGAAAATACCAGGTACGAAGGAATTTTAATGTCCATGCTGAAGGGTAACAACGTGTGGTATTTGCACTCTTCTCTGCCTGCCATACCCGAAAAACCTATACCTTCGGCGATTATGTTAAAGGTGGTGATCTCATCTGAATTGTAAAATTCTATAACAGCCTCCCCTTTGTTATCGGTTAATATTTCAGGATTCCAGTAGATGGTGTTTCTGAAATCTGTTCTCTTTCCTGAATGATCAGATGGTTGGTATTTCGGTGCATAAAATGCTCTTACCTGCGAGAATTGCCTTGGCGGTATATAACTGCAGGAATAGTTATTCTGCATTACTTTGGCGATGTTTTTATTGTGGCTGCTGCTGCTTTTTTTTGTGGTTATCACAATTACTCCGTTTGCAGCCCGTGAACCATAGATTGAAGTTAATGAGGCATCTTTGATAATCTCAATAGTTTGGATATTTCCGGGATTGAAGAATGTAGCAGGATTGTCACCAATAGCAGGCGATATCGGAATTCCATCTACCACATACAGTGGCTGACCTGAATTGCCAACTGATGTAATGCCCCTGATATGTACATTGGTGGCGGCATTTGGAATCCCGTCGTTGTTCATTACCATAACACCTGCGGCTCTTCCCTGAAGAGACTGCTCGAGCGTGCGGTTAGGAGGCAGCACGTTTTTTATCTCCTCGGCCTTAACTATGGTTACAGACCCGGTCATGTCATGCCTGTTTACCGCTCCGTACCCTATAACCACTACCTCCTCAAGCTTCTGTATATCTTCGGTTAGTGATATACGCTTTGTGGCGGTTCCTCTTAACTTAGCCTCTTCCTGTTCGTACTTTTTACCGGTTACCTTTGGATTGATGACTTCAGGTATCAGGATATCTTTCGCAGAAGGAGCATCTATTCTGTCTTTTTGTGCTGATAGCTGGTCAATTCTTAAAGCTATCCGTTTTTCGCTGTGCCAGGGGGCGTCTGCAAATATAAACCTGGGAACCGAAGGGTCAGAGCCTATAAACATAAACTGTCCTGATTTGGAAGTCTGCAGTTTTTCAATTCTCCGCTGATTGCCCATCTCAAGCATGTAAATATTTGCTTTTACCGGATTTCCATTTATATGGTTTATTCTGCCTGATAAAACACCTTCCTGTTCGGGAAGATACTCAGGTGCATGGCCGGGGTTCATTACCTCTTCCCAGGTGAACCTGCGGTAACCCTGCGTCATAAGAAGGTAATCAAGCGCTTTTGAGGCTTTTGGTTCATCTTTTTTGAAGTAAAAGGAGGGTTCTTCAATCTTTCCTTTAACATCAGAAGACATAAGCAACCACGAAAGAATATTGTCCTGTTTGTCATCCATCATACTTATTATCTTCTCATTCACAACAGCAACAGAAAGATTGGCTTTTACCGGTTTGTTGTTGTAATCGGTTGATTTAATTTTAATTTCAACCTTTTCGCGCGGAGTATATTTTGATTTGTCTGGTGTAAGAGAGATTTTCAGATTTTTATCAAGGTTGATGAATACAAGCCTTTCTGCACAAGCTATTCCATTCTGGTCGAAAATGGTAACCTGGGCCACTCCCGACGGGCAGTCACCTACTGGTATCAATATTTCCCTGAACTCTTTTTTACCAGGATATACTGCAGTATGAAAAACTTGTCCCTTAACCTGTAAAACCACACTGTACTGGAATATCTCAGGTGAATAGACTTTCAGCCTGACAGCCCTCTCTTCGACCCCCTCAATGCGCATGACAATTCCAGTCTTTAAAGCCCCGGGTAGCGCATATTTCTTCGGAATACCTGCTGGATTGGTTATTACAGCGCTGTAATTTTTATCTTTTGCCGGAACAAAAATAAATGCTCCCATACCGTGGTGATAACTTTTAAAATGTTGTACGGTTTTATGATCGTTGTCAATTATAATGCCTTCAATATCAGCAGGTTTTCCGAATTCGTTAAGGGCTTTAAAAGCGATGCGGCACTCAGCATCCTGAACCATATCTCCCCCTTCGGGAAAAAACTGAAGGTCAATATCGTTAAGTACTATGGGTATTGACCTTGAGATAGATTCGCTGTTGCCTTCGTAATTGATAATCACATTCAGTAAACCATCGTTGGTCTGAAGGGTGTCGGGCAAATTGAACGAAACGGTGACTTTACCATCTTCATCGGTTCCGGCACTGCTGTTTAAGTATACATTTCCTTTAAGTGATGCGGTGTAAGTCACCTTGTAATTTGCAAGCGGTTCATTTTCAAGAGTTTTTAATGTTACTCTTGCTTCAACACAATCGCCGGCGCCATAGGCTTTTTTAAGAAATTCCATATTCATCAGCAATCTTGGGGCAATTACTTTCTGAACAGTAATCTCCCTTATAAAGAAATGTTCCTCACCAAAATTTTTCAGCCAGGTTGTATAAACTTTGATTTTATATATACCCCCCGGATCATCATTATCAAGTTTGAAATCTCCTTTAGCACCGCCATTTATTACCGAAAGTGTTTTGCTGCTTTTAACGTTTCCTTTCGGATCTATCAGATCGGCATATACTACATTGCTTAATGCCGAAGGTGAATGATCCTTTCCGTTTACAAGATAAATCTTAAACCAGATATCTTCACCCGGTGAATAAAGCGGTTTGTCTGCATGCGCATATATCTTTTCCTGCGGGTACTTTTCATTGTATTGGGTTATCATCGTTTTCAAAAACCTGAGAAACTCATTCTGGTCAACGATGCGGGTTTTATAGACAGTCATAGCCATTAATGCTGTAACTCCAAATGCTATAAGATATGATATTTTTTTCATGACTTTAATATTTAATTGTTTATCAGATGATTGATGATTTTCATTTTCAGAAACTCAAATCGAAAGCTATTCCATAGCTTCGTGTGCCCGGCAGATTGAAATAATCTAAACCATTGCCTTCGGTCTGACTTAAAAATGTATTCCACGGTAACAGCTTACTGTTGCTGTGGATAAGCAGGTTCCTGCCAAAGATTGCTATTCTGGCATTTACAGGAATTCTGAAAATATTTCCAAGACGAAAACTGTATTCAATTTTGGCCTCTTTTACCCTGAAATAAGAACCATCTGTAATGGCTTCCTCATCAACTCCCGTTTCACCATACCTTACCCATCTGTTTTGGTCCAAACCTTTGGCCGGGTTTGCAAAATCAACCGGTATGGTATTTGGTGTGCCATCCTGCATTACTCCGTCAAAAAGATAATTGTATGTATTTCTTAATCTGCCTGTACGGTCTGAGATTCCGAAGTAATTCATCGTATTCAGGGTGCTGTTCCATACATCGCCACCTTTGCGGATATCTATAAGACACATGAGCGAAATATTCTTCCATTCTACTTTTCCTTCCAGTCCCATAGTCCAGTCTGGATTCGGGTTTCCGATGATTCCGGCTTTGGAGTCTGCCAGTGGATAGCCATCTGTCCCGATTACTGTTAATCCATCTTCATTTTTAAGATATCTGCTGCCGTAAAAAACCCCATGAGGCTGATTTTCTATCAGGTACGAACCCATGCTTTGATTACCGCCTGTAAGTATTTTTGAGTAAGGTTCATACACACGCGTAACAAACGGATCGTTGATGCCAAAAGAGAGGTTTAACATGGCCTTTTCAATATGAAGAAACCTGATTTTACTGAAAATGGAAGCTGAAAGTTCAAATCCTCTGTCTCTGACATCTGCACCATTTACCAGTTGAATTTCGTTACCTGTAATTACCGGAACTATCAGTTTGCTGACTTTGGATCTGAAAAAACCAATATCGGCAGTTACATGGTTACGTAAAATACCAATCCCCAATCCTGTACTGAACTTTTGCTGGCGTTCATGATCAAGGTCTGCGTTGAAAAACAATTCGTTCCATTCGTAAAAATGGTTTGAATTTACAGGACTAAGAAGCAGAGCATTATTTTTTCCGAATTTATAGTTAATGGGTGCCTCGGTGACAACACCTGCATAATTACCGTAAACCCGCAGAAACGAAATCAGCCCGGATCTCCAGAAGGGAATATCAGAAAGGTAAAAATTCACACCCAGGTTAGGATTGAGATATATCCTGTTGTTTTTGCTGGTTGATGACCAATTCACCCCATTGGCCAGTTTGATGTTGAACCAGTTCCTGTACCTGAGAAATACTGTTGTATTTACAAGTACGGTAGAACGATTGTTCAGGGTATCTATAAGGTTTATTGGAGATATAATCTTTTCGGGGTTTGTTTTTGAATAGCCTTCTGAGTCTTCTCTGTAAAGGTTTCTTTCGCAATAGTCGGCCTGAATGGCAGAAGTCAGGTCAAGTTCCAACCTGTTACTATAATCACGCAGGGTGTGCGTATATCTTATTTCGTTGTGGATCGTCCTGTAACTTTCATTTCTTTCCGTCAGAATTCCCTTCACCAGTGAGATATCATTTTCACTGATTCCGTAACTCCCGTTATTTTTTTGATTATCGTAAACCATCTCATATTTCAGCTCAGACATGCGGAATCTTTTTTCAGCATGAAGACCTGCAATAAACCGGCTATTCTTTTCGTTGTCGGGAATATTGTTAATGAGCCAGTAAGGATTAAATGAACCTGCCGGATTAAATGAACGCATGGTTCCGTCGTCTGAAAGGTAAGATTGACTATTGTCAAAGGCAGGAGGAGTAAGATAAACAGATTTCATTATACGCAGCAGGTTTGATCCCGACAGGGCAAGTTGGCCTTCTGAATCGTGATACATCACATTGCCGTTAACCATGAGCCTGCCATTTAAATTGTAATCGAATTTTAATTCTGAATTGTTACTTTTATTTTCTGTGTCGGGTATTATGCCTTTGGCATGATTATTTTGATAAGACAGGGAGTATCCAAATTGTCCGAATTTGTCTTCTATCTGGATTTTATTGGTTAAATAAGATCCGTTTGTAAAGAATTTCATCGCACCATAAGCTTCTGCAGGAATGCCGTTTCCCGTGCCGGCAGTTACCAGGCGCCCGTTTTTATCATAATCATAAGCATAGCCGTCATATTCGAGCATTCTGATATCGGGTCCCCAGCTATAGGGTACACCTGTTTCGGGACCAAACCAATGAGATTCACCGGATACGGGAAGACCCTGGCTGAAATTATTTTGCCTTTCGGGAAACCACGACACCTCGTCAACACTATAAGATGTAAAATAATATACTTTAGGCAGATAGTATCTTACAATTTTATTGGTCTTAACAGAATAAACAGTTTTTGCTTCATTTCCGGATTTTCCGGGTTTGATTTTCCAAACGGTGTTTGGGTTAAGCTTATAGTCTGTTTGATTGCGATTTACAAAATAAAGGTTGTTGTATTTTGAATATTGGAAATCGTAAATACTGAACCTTGCTGATGAGTCGGAAAAAACGGCTGTAGCAACGCCGGGCCGATTGAAAATTTTATCACTTATCGGTTTTGCATAATGATCATGGCTTTTCCCTTTCTGATTAGTTGTTGTATTAGCAGGCACATAATCGTCGGCCATATCTTCTGTTACAACTAATTCTTCGGCCAGAAAACCTATAAAATTGAATTGAAGCACCGAACCAACCGGGGCTTCGATACTGTAGTTTCCGTCAATATCGGTTACTTTTCCGGTATTGGTACCTTTGATAACAATGTTTACTCCCGGCAGGGCTTCTCCGTTTTTATCGGTTAACTGACCCGAGACGGTTATGACTTTTTGTTGGACAAATGCTTTCTGTGTAAACAGCAGCAGTAAAAGCAGGGTGATGATTGTCTTCATGGCAATGTGTTTTTGTGAGTTGTTTTCAAAAAAGACATTGCCGGAATACGTTCCCCCTAAATTAGCATTAAGTTCATGTTAGCCCGAGTCAGGATTAATCTGTAAACCAATTGGATACTGAAAAATTCAGCGAGTACTTATACTTTGCTAAGTGGGTTATACAAATCAATAAAAAGTTGTCTAAAGAAGGTTATAATAATAAAATGTGATATTTCGTCTTATTATATCAGGACGAAATATCACATTTTCAGAATTATAGAATACTCCTTTGGGAGGTGGAAAAGTTCCAATTTATCGTGAAGAATAACAAGAGGTATCCTCTTTAAGCGATTTTATGAACTACCATTATATGTCTGTAATAGGCTTGAATTTTGGAACCAGCATCTTCATAATGACCCATGCAACCAGGTAAGCCAAAGCACAGAAAATGAACATAATGGTGTAACCGGTTTGCTTGTGGCCAAGCAGTTCGTAATGGTCAAAGAGGTATCCGCCAACTTTCGTGACCACAACACCACCTAAACCACCAGCCAATCCACCGATCCCCGTAACTGAAGCTACAACTTTTTTGGGGAACATATCAGAAACCGTGGTGAAAAGGTTGGCGCTCCATGCCTGGTGGGCCGAGGCACCTATACCTATGAGGATTACAGGGAACCACCAACTGTAAACGCCCAGTGGTTGAGCCAGCAGCACAACTAATGGCAGGGTGGCAATAAGCAACATGGCCAGCAATCGTGCCCTGTATGTTTCGTAACCTTTGTTAATAAAGTAGGTGGGAAACCATCCGCCGCCTATACTTCCTATCATGGTCATAGTGTATAAAACACTCAGAGGTAGCATTACCTCCAAACCTTCCATGCCAAACTGGCTTTTTAAATAATCGGGTAGCCAGAACAGGAAGAACCACCAAACACCATCGGTCATAAATTTACCCACAACAAATGACCATGTCTGACGATAGATTAATAACTTAAACCACGATGTTTTTACTTTGACCCCGTTGGCTTCTGCAAGCTGTTCTTCGGTATCGCTGTGTATATGGTCATATTCGGCCTGGTTAATCTTGCCTTTTTCAAGCATACGTTTTGGTTTATCATACAAGGGTAACCAAAAAGGCAACCAGATAAAGCTGATACTGCCAATAATGATAAAAGCCCACTGCCATCCCCAATATTGTGCTATTAAGGGAACGGTAAGGGGTGTAACCACAGCGCCGATATTGGCTCCGGAATTAAAAATACCGGTGGCAAACGAACGTTCTTTCTTTGGGAACCATTCTGCTGTGGCTTTAATGGCAGAAGGGAAGTTACCCGCTTCGCCTATAGCCAAAATAAAGCGCGAAACCATGAAGCCAAGAACGGAAACCGGCAGTATGATACCAACTATCCCAAATAACGGGGAAACAGTTCTTCCAATGAGTTCGCCCCATGCATGTATTGTTGAACCAATTGACCAGAGTGTAATAGCAAGGGCATATCCCCATTTAGTCCCAATTTTGTCGACAAAACGGCCGGCAAAAACAAAAGCAATGGCATAAGTAAACTGGAAGACAGCCGTAATGTTGGCATAATCGGTATTTGTCCATCCAAATTCATTATCCAGTATGGGCTTTAAAAGGCTGATAACCTGACGGTCGAGGTAATTAAACGTAGTAGCAGCAAATAACAATCCGCAAACTGTCCATCTGTATTTCCCTATTTTCTCATTGATATCATTAAAGCTCATTGAAATAAGTTTTTTAGTTAAATATTATGATTATTTTTTATGTTTTTTAATTATCTCCAATGCTTTTTTACATTCTTCAGTTAACTTCTGATAATCACCCTTCTGAATCACCTCTTTGGTAATAAGCTGTGATCCCATTCCCACGCAAAGCACGCCGGCTTTGAACCATGCACCCAGGTTTTCTTCGGTTGGCTCAACGCCTCCGGTAGGCATTATGCTTGTCCAGGGCATTGGGCCAAGTACCGCCGAAACAAATTTCGGCCCTCCTACCTGAGAGCCCGGAAAAATCTTAACCACCTCAGAGCCGAGTTCTTCTGCTTTGGATATTTCAGACACCGAACCGCATCCGGGAGACCAGGATATTTTTCTGCGGTTGCAGATTCTGGCCATCTCTTCATTTAGAATAGGAGAGACAATGAAATTAGAGCCAAGCTGAATATAAAGAGAAGTAGTACCCGGGTCAGTTACCGAACCGACACCCATAATCATTTCAGGCATCTCTTTTATGGTATACTTGTTAAGATCAGAAAAAATTTCGTGGGCAAAGTCACCCCTGTTGGTGAATTCAAAAACCCTTACTCCGCCATCGTAACAGGCTTTTACAACTTTTTTGCATATTTCAAGGTCGGGATGATAAAAAACCGGTACCATACCGGTCTCTTTCATTGTTAATGCTACTTGTATTCTTGTGAATCGGGCCATATTTTATGTATGTGCAATCAACAGTACTGCGCAAATATAAAAATTATTTGTTACTCAAAAGGGTTAAAAATAGAAAAGATAAACCACTTATCCTAAAATAGGCTCCACAATATGCGGTCTTTTATCTGTTAATACCCGAATTACGTTACCTTTCGGTGCCTTCACGTCAGGTATTATTTTTTTAACTCCTTTCGATGCATAGGTCAAGGGTTTCAGGATTGGTGATAACGCGTAGTTATTGAACCCGGGTTAATTGTCAAGGCTTCGTTTATGAAAAAGGGTGCTTAAACGGGCATTTTTCTCAGATGTTTTATACCTTTGTACACTTGATTACACATATTAATTACATAAAAACAGATATAATGGCAGTAAATTATGAAGAACGCTTTGCCGTTCATCACGAAGATTTCAAAAGTTATGACACCGAAAAGATTCGGAAACATTTTCTTATACAGAACCTGATGGTACCAGGCAATCTGAATATAACCTACTCACATTATGACCGGTATATAGTGGCAGGCGCTGTTCCCCTGGGTGAACCTATAAAACTTGTTGCCATAGACCCTCTTAAATCATCTTATTTTCTTGAAAGAAGAGAAATGGGAGTGATCAATGTCGGGGGAGACGGTTATATTGTGGCCGATGGTACCAAATATGAGTTGAAGCACAAAGAAGCACTGTATATTGGCAAAGGCACCAAAGATGTTCAGTTTGGAAGTAACAGCGCTGCAAACCCCGCCCATTATTACATTAATTCTGCACCGGCACACAAAGAATACCCGATAAATCATGTAACACTTGCCAAAGCCGATGTTGCTGAAATGGGGTCGCTTGAAACTTCTAATGAACGGAAAATTAACAAGTTATTGGTAAATACGGTGATAAGTACCTGCCAGATGCAAATGGGGCTAACAGAGCTCAAACCCGGCAGCGTATGGAACACAATGCCAGCCCATACCCACTCACGCAGAATGGAAGCCTATTTCTATTTTAATGTACCCGAAAATCAGGCAGTTTGCCATTATATGGGGCAGCCGCAAGAAACCCGTCATATATGGATGCAAAACGAACAGGCAGTGCTCTCTCCTCCCTGGTCGCTGCATGCAGCCGCCGGTACATCCAATTATAATTTTATCTGGGGCATGGCAGGAGAAAATCTCGATTACAGCGATATGGACGGGATACAGCCAAACCAGTTGAGATAATTTTAAACTGTATCCGAACAGGTTACCAAAAATTATCATCAGGAAATATTAGAATATAAATCTTAATAAATTAAAACGATATCGCACAATGAGTATAAAACTATTTGACATTACAGGTAAAACCGCCTTAATAACCGGTGGCACCCATGGTTTGGGAATGGCCATTGCCACAGGACTGGCAAACGCAGGCGCAAAAATTGTCATTAATGATGTATCGCAGGAAAAGCTTGATAATGCTAAAAAAGAGTATAAAGAAAAAGGTATTGACGTATACACCTATCTTTTTGATGTTACAGATGAAAAATCTGTTGATGAATCTATCTCGAAGATAGAGAAAGAAGTTGCACCTGTTGATATTCTCGTGAATAACGCAGGTATTATTAAACGTATTCCAATAGTTGAGATGAGTGCAAAAGACTTTGAACAGGTTATCAGCATTGATCTGGTGGGGCCTTTTATCATGTCGAAAAGGGTAGTCAAGACAATGATTGCACGCCAAACAGGTGGAAAAATTATTAACATGTGTTCGATGATGAGCGAACTTGGCAGACCAACAGTTTCTGCTTACGCAGCCGCTAAAGGTGGTTTGAAAATGCTTACCAAGAACATGGCAGCAGAGCTTGGCGAATTCAACATTCAGATAAATGGTATCGGTCCGGGCTATTTTGCAACATCTCAGACGGCCCCTATACGTGTTGACGGGCATCCATTCAACGAACTGATTATGAGCCGTACACCGGCCAAACGTTGGGGAGAACCCGATGAACTGCAGGGGGCTGCCATATTCCTGGCTTCAAAAGCATCGGATTTTGTAAACGGACATATTCTTTATGTTGATGGCGGTATGCTGGCTACGCTCGGGAAACACCGCGGCGAAATGTAATTTACGATTTGTGGCAGAGAACTATGTCTTCGCTTTTTTATTTGAAACAATGTAGGTTTTAAGGCTAACAAGGTTATTATGAAACATGCTCTCAACAACAGGATCTTGTATCCAGCGGGGGAACATGGGAGGTGAGTCGGTGATGGCCGAAAAGGTAATTTTTGTTTTGTGTTGGTCAATAGCTGCCAGATACCACTTTGCCTTATAGTTTGTGAGACGCAGCGTTTTTGATCTGAGGGGGATATAGTTCTCTTCACTTACCATGTTAATGGATAAAATATTATTATTTCCATATTCTTTAAGCTTAACATGTGAGACAAGGTCTCTGTTTTCAAAAGGCCAGGGAATATTAAACAGCGTATACGTATACCATTCATCATCACTTACTTTCAGAAGGTCATAAGATTCGGTGACGTTTTTCATCCAGATGGTAGCTGATTTTGTATCTGTTAGTATGGTAACTATTTGATCTATACTCTCTTCTACAACCAATTCGCCTTTGCGTTCACGGGTTTTTGTTTCATTTTCTGTAACAGTCCATCGTACGTATGATTTAACCCCGTCAGAATTTTTAACAGGTTGCCATGCCCCCGGATTATTATCAGAATTATTGTATGTATTATCCGGCAATATAAACCAGGGGGCTATTAACAAATAATGAACTAATAAAATACAAATCATAATTAAATGGACAAAGTTAAGTGAAATATTACAGAATTAAACCGGTTTAAGCATACTGTTTACTTTTTTCATTTAAACCAATCTTGTAAAAGTGATTGGTAAAGTAGTAATACATTCTTCGGGGAACTATGGAGATAAGATGAACAATAAACCTGTTTGTTGCTCCTGGAACACAAATAACCTTACCTTTGTCAAGATTTTCAAGCGAATATTTAACAACTTCAGACGGTTCCATCCAGTTTTGAAC
>JAWOHT010000195.1:0-2799 GCA_046485045.1 Bacteroidales bacterium | reverse complement strand
TTTAAATAGTGGTTTAGCACTATTTAAATATTGGTTGACACCTTTGTCAGCCTGAGTCCCGTTAGACCGGCAAAGGCTATTCCATCGTGTCATTAGCAGCGATAGCGAAAAACATTTTTCACAGCTTTGCAAAAAAAGACTTCTGAAAAATGATTATTTAGAAAAAAAACCAAAATAAGTGTGACCATGTTTCCTCGAATTGTATCTAAGGTTATGATAGTATTTTAAATTTACATCAAAATTGAATAACATGGAAAAATTGGTTAGTAACATCGCAGAAATGGTGACCTGGTTAGCTTTTTGCAGCACAGTATTTCTTGCATATTATTACTTTTTGAAATTTAGAAACAAAGAAAGAATTCTTCTGATAGAGAAAAATGTTGATTTATCAGAGATTTATAAAGGAGGAGGAAGGAGGGAAAAATTTGAATGGCACTTTCCATGGTACATAATAGGGTATACATTATTGGGTATTGGATTAGGTTTTATAGCGTTTAGTATAGCTTTTTTAATTTCACAAAAACAGGAATTGCATGAAGAAATTGCTATATCAATTTTAGTGTCTGCATCAATTTTTTTTGGCGCTCTTGGTATAATTATCGGCCATAGTATTGAACAAAAAAAGAAAAATTTGCGTGGATAGTATCTACATAAAAAAAGTTTTAAGTGGTAATATTGAGGCGTTTAAGTATTTTGTTGAAACATACAAGGATTTTGCGGTTTCGTTATCATACTCAGTCCTGAAAAACAACTATTTAGCCGAGGAATCTGTTCAGGAATCCTTTATTAAGGCTTATGATAAATTGAGTACATTCAAACAAAATGCAAAGTTCAAAACATGGTTTGGTCGGATTGTGATAAATGAATCTCTTAGAAGGATTAAAAAAAATGATACAGGCCTTGATTTCAATGAAATATCGGAGATTGAAATTTCAGATGTTGAATGTTCAATGCAAAATATACTTGATGAGGAGCGGCGGTTCTATATTGATAAAGTTTTTGAAAGCTTAACAAATGAAGAATCATTGGTTTTAGAATTGTACTATCTTAAAGAATTCTCTATTAAGGAGATATGTTCAATGACAGATTGGTCTCCTTCGAAAGTAAAAATGTTAAACCTGAGAGGAAGAAAAAATTTTTATGTGAAACTACAGGCCATATTAAAATCTGAAATGAAAATAGTATTATGAAAGACGACAGTTTTAAAAGATTTTTATTAGAAAAAAAGAGTGTCCATCTGCCTGATGATTTTGACAATGATATGATGTTTTTGATTAAGAAGCATGCATTAAACAAATCAAAGATGAATATTCATTTTAAGTTAATGTACTTTTTTTTCATTCTGGGCTTGTTGTTAGGCTTTATAATAGCAATTACATTTGTTGATTTGGAATTTTTTATTGGTAATAATAAATTTTTACTCAATAAAATTGTCCTTCAGATTCCATTGATTGTTACCATACTATTTCTTTTTGAGAAAATTTATAAAGCAACTTTGGTAAGTCTTGGAAAGGAGAAGTTTTCATCAATATAAAAACAACACCATACAGCAGCATGGTGTCGCATTCTTCCCACATTTGCTAAATTCCTGTTATTCATGGCGATAGAATTTTTTAATTTATAATGTAATAATGACATTATGCAGAACATTTTGTGCAGAAAAAGAAAGCAAAAAACTGACTAAGCAGGTCTTTTTGAATCCCTTAGGGATTATATATCTATAGCTTTACGCATGATATAAGAATATCCGACCCCGTCCGGGGTCGAACCTTTTTATTAAGCATCCATTCCTATAAATATCTGACCCCATCCGGGGTCGTATATGGTTGAAATATTCAAGCAGGTCTTTTTGAATACCGTAGGGATTATATATCTATAGCCTTACGCATGATATAAGAATCCGACCCCGGATGGGGTCGAACCTCTTTATTTAGAATTCTTTCCTATAGATATTGGACCCCATCCGGGGTCAATGCATCAGTATAAAGGTACATGCTTGCAGAAATGTACATGTATGAAATATTCATTTTCAGATAGATGTATTTCAGTAACTTACACGCTCTATCCTGAGTTTGACACCTAAACCCCCTCTACACCTCACCCCCTCTGCAACCACCGTAAACACTGGAATAAACTTTGAAAAACTCATCTTCGCGTCTGATCTAAAAATCGGACGTAGTGCGAAACGTCGTTAGCTATATGGTTGTTTTGTAAGGAAATAGACTTCTGAGGTGTCAAACTCAAGAAAAATGTCTTAAAATTGTAAAAAAAAACAGCATCCGGTAAACCGAATGCTGTTAAAAACCTATTTATCACCTAACACATTATCGCCATAAAGTGCTCTGCACCATATTTTTATTTAGATCAAGTTCTTTTTGAGGTATCGGATACAGGGCATGTTTTGCCTGGAATCCCTTGCTTCCTAATACGGCAGCAGCATCGCCCCAACGTATAAGGTCGGCTAAGCGAAATCCTTCAAATGCCAGTTCAACCTGTCGCTGATGCTTGATGTCCTCAAGTAACTGAGCGCCAGCGCTGGCAATAGGAGTAATCTTTGCACGGGTTGTAATACTGTCGAGATACTGGCGTGCAACAACTTCATTACCCGCAAAATAATTTGCTTCGGCAGCCATCAGGTACACATCGCCCATTCGGATAAGCCTGACGTTGGTGCCATAGTTTAACTCTGGTTGTGCTTTCAGGTCTGTTTCACTTTCCCATGTGCCATATTTAAGCCTCACAAAACCTTCGCAATCGTATGGAAGATTCCCATCAAGCCTGTAATCTCCACCTAGCGCT
>JAWOHT010000194.1:0-3448 GCA_046485045.1 Bacteroidales bacterium | reverse complement strand
AAAGAGATCAAGAAAATAAGGAAAAATCTGCCTGTTATTGCCCAGACTGCTTATGCCATGTCGGGCGACAGGGAAAAAAGCATCCTGAGCGGTTGCGACGATTATATTGCCAAACCCCTGAGCATTGAAACACTTTTACCCAAGATTAACCAGTTTATGCCTTCATCCATTGAGTATACCCAAAAAATTAACCGGAACAGCATAGAATCCATCCCGGTTAAAGAAAGCTAAGTTTCTTAATTGGATTTTGCATCGATTAATAATGCCGCAGACTTAACTACACTGACAAAATCTATCTCATTCATACACCTGAAATGCTTCTTAGGGCATTTTGAATATCCTATTTTTGAACAGGGCCTGCATTTCAACCCATTTACCTCAAATATGACTGATGAAGGGTGCGGATGATAAGGGTACATGCCGAATTCAGGCACTGTATTGCCCCATACTGATATTATCTTTTTCTTAAAAGCGGCCGCTATGTGCATGAGCCCGGTGTCGGGAGTAATAACCAGCGCTGCCTGCCTGATGAGTGAAGCCGACTGGTTGATACTGTATTTGCCGCAAATATTGAGTACCGGTTTATGGCACTGCTTTTTTACAATTTCTGCTCTTTGAAAATCCTCTTTTCCCCCCATTAATAGCACTGGCAAATCGAGCCGGTTACAGATTTCTGCCAGCTTTACGTCAGGAATTTGCTTGGTAAAGTGTTTTGCCCCAACAACCACTGCAACATATCCTTTGCCATATTCTTCCGGCAGTGTTGACAGGCTAATCTCTTCCTCTTCAGGAATAAAATACTCAAGCCCTCTGCCGTCGTTCTCAACATCGAAAAGGCTAACGGTCTGTAAATAACGGTCAACAATATGTGTATCGGGGAGTTTATTTATTTTGAATTTTACCAGCAGCCATTTTTTAAAATTCAGTTTATCAAAAGAGAACGACAGTACCCGCAGGGCTTGTTTCAACCTCAATGTGCGCAAATTGTGATGCAGGTCTATAATATAATGGTATTCCTCCTGCTTCAACTGTTTAATAAGTGACCCAAAGTTGCCATCCAGCTGGTAAATCTTGTCAATATAAGGATTTGATTTTATAACAGGGTAAAACTGTTTTTTGGTAAGGAAATGTACTTCTGCTCCTTCTACCTGCTGCTTCAGGCACCGAATTACAGGTGTCGTGAGAACGATGTCACCAATAGAGCTAAACCTTACGACAAGAAATTTAACCAATGTTTTTGGGGGACTAATTTAAATTTAAATTTTCTGTTTCACAACGTTTAGTAAAAGGCAACCCATTACCCGGAAATATCTGCCAGCACGATGATCTTGTTGCGTTGTACCTCTATAACACCGCCATCAATATCTATAAAAAGGTCGTCTTTGTTGTCAGAAACAATTCTGACGGTGCCACTTTCGAGCGTCGAAATAATAGGGGCATGGTTCTTCAGTACTTCAAAACTGCCTTTTGAACCAGGAACCCTTACAAGGGTAACCTCTCCTTCGTAGAGCTTTTTTTCCGGGGTGATGATTTCAAGTCTCACTTTACGTTGATATTTAGTTACTGTGAAGCAGCCAGAAGCCTTTCTCCTTTGGCAATTGCATCTTCAATCGTGCCCACCATATGAAATGAGGCTTCGGGATATTTGTCCACTTCGCCGTTCATGATCATATTGAACCCTTTGATATTATCTTCGATAGACACCCATACGCCGGGGGTACCGGTAAACTGCTCGGCTACATGGAACGGTTGCGACAGGAACCTTTGTACCCTTCTTGCCCGGTGAACAACCAACCTGTCCTGCTCCGACAATTCATCCATACCCAGAATGGCAATAATATCTTGCAGTTCTTTATAGCGCTGCAACAATTCTTTTACTTTCTGGGCAGTTTCGTAATGATCCTTCCCAACAATGTTGGGCGTAAGTATCCTCGATGTCGAATCGAGCGGGTCTACTGCCGGGTAAATACCAAGTTCGGATATTTTACGGCTGAGCACGGTGGTTGCATCAAGGTGTGAGAATGTGGTAGCAGGGGCAGGGTCGGTAAGGTCGTCGGCCGGCACATAAATTGCCTGCACCGAGGTGATCGAACCACGCTGGGTAGAAGAGATTCGTTCCTGCAGAATACCCATTTCTGTTGCCAGGGTAGGCTGATAACCCACCGCAGAAGGCATTCGGCCAAGCAGCGCCGATACTTCGGACCCTGCCTGTGTAAATCTGAAGATATTGTCAACAAAAAACAGGATGTCCCTTCCTCCGCTTTGCTCGTCACCATCTCTGAAAGATTCGGCCACAGTAAGTCCCGACAGTGCAACATTTGCACGGGCGCCGGGTGGTTCGTTCATTTGTCCGAACACAAGCGTGGCCTGTGACTCGCGCAGTAGTTTATGGTCAATTTTTGAAAGGTCCCAGCTTCCTTCTTCCATACTTTTCTTAAACTCTTCGCCATATTTGATTACTCCCGATTCGATCATTTCGCGAAGCAGGTCGTTGCCTTCTCTGGTACGTTCACCAACGCCTGCAAATACCGACATACCTGAATATTTTTTAGCGATGTTGTTGATAAGTTCCATAATAATCACAGTCTTTCCAACACCGGCGCCACCGAATAGTCCGATTTTACCCCCTTTTGAATAGGGTTCGAGCAGGTCTATCACCTTTATTCCGGTAAACAGCACCTCTGTTTCTGTAGAAAGCTGCTCAAGTTTTGGGGGCATTGCATGAATTTCATAGCCTCCGGTTTTATCAACTTCACCAATACCATCTATGGCATCGCCGATAACATTCAGCAACCGGCCTTTAATCTGGTCGCCGACAGGCATTTTAATAGCGCTGTTGGTATTCTTTGCCTTTATACCGCGCTGCAGACCATCGGTAGAGTCCATCGCGATGGCCCTAATGGTATTCTCACCAATGTGCTGCTGGCACTCCACAATCAATATGCTGCCATCGTCACGTTTTATTTCCAATGCATCGTGAATATCGGGCAGTTTACCGCCGGCATTTTCAAAACTTATATCCACCACAGGCCCTATGACCTGTATCACTTCACCAGTAAGATTTGACATTTATTAAGAATTTATCACAAAACTAATATTATTTTTTATCGCTTTTAATGCAATTATAAATTTATAGCAATTCGCTCAATTATCCAACACCCCATTTTGTTTATTTGGTGGATAAAAAAGAAACATTTGTCAATTTTTTCAACATTGTTTGAAAAATAAAAAACAGTCGGGCGCTTATTCCGGTATCATTTTTATAAATTTGTGCCCTTGTTGCAAAAGATATTAACCTTTAATAAATATATTTATATCAATGAAAACTAAAGTAATGAAAACCCTGGTTGGCGCGATTGCAGCCCTGCTATTGGTCGGCATGGTTCCGATGGAAGCGAAAAGTCAATTATTCAGCGTGGGACAGAAAGATTTAAATCTTGGAATTGGA
>JAWOHT010000185.1:0-11373 GCA_046485045.1 Bacteroidales bacterium | reverse complement strand
ATAGAGAATTCCAATGGGTCCTGCTTTCATGGCCTGGTTAAAAATCGAACTGTTCTTCCTGTCATAATCTTTCTTTGTATATAAAAGATTTGCGCCGATAGAAAGTGATTTTGTAAGCTTATTGTCAACAGACACCCTGACATTGTAACGTTTCATTTCATCACGCCTGAGCAGGCCTTTGTCATCCAAATATCCGAGTGATAGATTATAAGTGGATTTGCTACTTCCCCCGCTGATTGAGAATTCATGATTTTGTGACCATGAATTTCTTAAAAGCAAGTCCATATAATCAAGGCTGACCCCGCGCTTCATTAAATCCAATGCTTCAGGATCAGTATTGATAAGCTCGTATTTGTCGGCAAGGCCGCGATCTGCAACCAGTTGATCAACGGTAAGGCTGCCAAAAACGTTCCAGGGTTCGGGATACAATGTCTGGTTCCACACAACCTGTTTGGTGGCAGGATTGTAATAAATTGCCTGATTAGACCATAAAGTATTTTCAGCATCGGCAACCCTGGTTTCAAGCAACTTCTGCTGATATTCGGCCCCGTTTTTAATATGCGGAAGATAAGCCGGGGAGTTGTTTGAAAAATACATGTTGTAGGAAACACGTGTTTTGTCGCTTTGGCCTTTTTTGGTAGTGATAATAATCACACCGTTTGCGCCCTTGCTCCCGTATATGGCCGTGGAAGCAGCATCTTTCAAAACATCTATCGATTCAATATCATCGGTATTAAGGTCAATGGAATTTCTGTATTCAACTGAACTTTCGTCATCGCTGCCGACAGCCCTTGTAGTAGTAACAGCGATGGAACCACCATATTCAATTCCGTCAACCAGAATTAAAGGAGCGTTATTGGCAGTGATAGACCTTGCCCCTCTCATGGTTATGTTCATACCAGCCCCGGCCTGTCCTGTGGACTGTGTAATATCAAGACCGGCTACCCTGCCCTGCATAGCAAGCGCAGCGTTGGGAGACTTGTTTACTTCAATGTCATCTTTCCTGACTGAAGCAACCGATCCGGTGAGGTCTTTTTTCTTCATGGTGCCATACCCGATAACAACCACTTCATCAAGTTCTGTTAATTCCGGTGTAAGCTGAACATCAATAACAGTTCTTCCGGCCAGCTGAACACTTTCAGAATTAAAACCTATTAAAAGAGAAATTCAGGGCAACATCGGCCTGAAGGAACAGTAATTTCGTACATACCGTCAATATTTGTAACTGTACCCTGCTGTGTTCCTTCAATATTACACGTAATATTGGCGTACAGAAATAAGGGGATATTTTAAATTGCGCCACAGGCTTTTGGGATCAAACCAAAAAGTTGTGGAGTAAAGAATACTTTCTTTACTTTACAGGCATGAAACAGGAAGAAGCGTTTAAATTAATACTACCAGACGAGGTACTGGAGTATTTTACAGTTGTTAATGCTGAAAAAAGCCAAGAGACATACTTAATCTATTTAGATGAGAAAAATATTCCTCCTAGCGAGAAATCTGAAGGTCAATTGGTATCGAAGGGATTTTACGATCAAATCACGGTACAGGATTTTCCATTGAGGGGCAAAGCCTGTTATCTTAAAGTAAAGCGACGACGATGGATGGATATTGAAACAGGAAAGATTGTAAGCAGGGATTGGGATTTAGTTGCAAAGGGAACGCGGATGACGGTGGAATTCGCGACTTTTTTAAAAGCAATTAATAGATAATAACCCTGTAAGTTGTAACAGTCTTGGTAAATATTTTCATGTTGATGGAAACCGTCTGGAAGAGCAATATGTAAGTTATTTAAGTGATTTTTTAGAGTGGGGCCAATTGGAGCATGCATCCGACTGGGTGCTTTTTGAAAATAATGTCAGCGAATACCTGTGTATTGACGAAACATGCCTTTCTCAAGGCGAGCTTTATACTGTAGTTACCAATAAACTGGCACATTGCAAAAAAGGAGCGTTGGTGGCCATGATCAAAGGCACAGAAAGCGAATTTGTAAACTCTATTCTTAATAAAATACCAAAAAACAAAAGAAACAAAGTAAAAGAAGTCACTTTAGATATGGCTGCATCTATGCAAAAGATTGTCAGGGTGAGTTTTCCTAATGCCCAACAAGTTACTGACCGGTTCCATGTGCAAAAGTTGGCATATGAGGCTATACAAGAAATACGTATCAAGCACAGGTGGGAAGCAATAGAACAGGAAAATAAAGAAATAGAATTATGTAAAGAACTCGGAAAAACTTACTTGCCCAATAAGTTGGAAAATGGGGATACAATGAAGCAATTGCTGGCAAGAAGCAGGTATTTATTGTTTAAACCAGAACATAAGTGGCTACCATCTCAGATACATCGTGCTGAACTGCTCTTCAGACACTATCCCGATATTGAATCAGCTTATAAATTGTCTGTTGAATTGGGTAGGATATATCAAAACACTCAACACAAAGGAATAGCCTTTACATTACTTGCCAAATGGTATGATAAAGTAGAAAAATCAGGCTTCAAATCTTTCAATGTAATTTCCAGGACTATACAACAAAACTACCTTACAATACTCAATTATTTTGATAACCGCAGTACAAATGCTTCAGCAGAAGCTTTTAATGCTAAAATAAAAGCTTTCCGCACACAATTTAGAGGGGTAAGGAATATTCCTTTTTTTCTTTACAGACTTTCAAAAATCTATGCATAAAATATTAAGTCCCCAGATTTTTGGTTTGATCCCAGATGTGTGCCAAATGATATAGCCTAAAATAAAAACAAATGCAACAGAAAATTGAAAAAACTTTAAAATATGCTGTAAATGCTCCAAAATGCCCAGGCTTCGCCCCCTTCAGTCACAGGCCAAATTAAGCCTAACGGGCTGATTAGAATAGGATTAACCCCCGAAAGATAGGTATTTTTTTAATACATGGTTTTATTTTAGCTGTTTTTTTTTCAACAAAAAACAAAATAACCCTCAAACCCTGTAAATACAATAGTTCTAACCTGCACACGTATAAACAATTTTAACCGTATTCATCGGGGATATTAAAACCAATTTGTACCACTATCTGCTCACCAATTAGCGAAACGCTAAAACAAAAAAATCAACCTGTTTACCCGGATGTTCCGGGTAAAGCAGGTTGATTTTCTTATCAGTATAACCAGTAAAAAGAATGATTATCTAACCATGGTTAAAACTCTGGTTTGGGCATTACCGTCAATTTGAATGCGGCATAAGTAGTTGCCAGAATTTAACAGTAACCCTGAATCATTGCTTCCGTCCCAATTGATAGTTTGCAAACCGGCAACCTGATTTTCCTGAACCAGGGTACGTACCTTTTGCCCGGTTAAGTTATAAATATCAACGAGTACATCGCTGTTTTTATGCAATTGATAACGTATATTCACATTGTTGTTAAAGGGGTTAGGCCCAATGGCGATCGCAAATTTTGCTTTACTGTCTTCTAAACCCGAAATGGTAGGATCTAAAGCATAGAGCGCAGCTATATCAGCTGCAGTAAGCGCCACATCATAAAGTCTGAATTCATCCATAATACCTCTGTAAACACGGTTTACCCCTGTTAAAGCTTTACCAATATTCATTTTTACTAAATCGAGACCTGGTTTCGGTGTGTAAGCCCATGAAGAAATCTTGACTCCGTCAATATACATAACCGCGTCAGAACCATCACCCCATACCAGGGCAACATGATGCCATACAGAATCGGCTACCAGGGTGGGTTCAACCGGTAAACCTCCCTGATTGGTAGCATCTGCGGTAAATTTCTTAGGGTCTGAGTGAAGAAAAAGATTGCCCGAAGGCACTGCTGCCCAAAATGCCAACTCTCCGCCCAGCCAACTGGCGGCTTCTGTCCTTTCATAATGGAGGTGCATTGCCCATTCGCCGAAACTATCGAGACGATCAGTTCCGTTACCGGCCCACCACATAATATTTATTTGATTACCCAAAGGTGTAATCATCCAGAAAGCAACAGTTCCCGTTACATTAGTAAGTTGAATATTTGCTGCAGGCATGACCACAACAGCAGTGTCGGTTACATTGGGAAAACGTATAGCACCTCTGTACTTTCCAGTTACAAATTCAACTATTCCACCAACAGTACCATGATGATTGTTGCCGCTACGGTCAGTAATGGTTGTACCAGAAGTCTCATCGAAATTATAATACACTTTCGGGGCAACTTGGGCATTTAAACCAAATGCAACTGTTACAAGGATAAATAAGCATAATCCTTTTGATAGTAAAAATTTTTTCATAATAAAATATTTTAGAGTTAATAATAAAGAGTTAAGCATATAAGCATTTTTTTGACTAAGATAATCACTTGTTTTTTACATATGTTATAACATTATAAAATAAGATGAAAAAAAATATGCTCATTTCATAAATAATTCATATTCATTATAATATGTAAGTTACAAAAATAATGTAAATGTAGCCCTTGTAAATCTGTTTTTTTGCATATTCATCCGAAAATTTTACCAAAACATCAACAAAATGCCCTAAAACTCTTTTTTAGCCTTTGCAAGAAAACGCCAAATACTGCGTTATGCTTGTTTTGAGAATAAGATTTTTCTTATGCAAAGAAAAATTTGCAACGCATTATTCCTTGTTTGCCTGCATTCTTTTATGGTTGAGCATCCAGGAGTAAATTTTTCTGTCTTCGTATACCCACTGTATGGCATGGCCCTTGCCTTTAAGCCTGGTGAATTTCACATTCCCGTTGCATTTAAGTAATTTGGTCACTAACTCCCCGGTTCTTGTTATGGCTACAACCGAATCGCTTGTGCCATGAAAAGCCCATACGGGAATATGGCTTATGGCGCATATTTTTTCCGGCTTTCCGCCACCGCATAACGGAACAATGGCGGCAAATTTATCAGGGTATTCTATGGCAAGGCTCCAGGTACCGAAACCTCCAAGGCTCATACCTGTAAGGTAAACCCTGTCGGCATCCACGCGGTATTTGGCTGTAACTTCGGCATACAGGTTATCGAACCAGTTTTCGCTGTCCCAGGATTTTTTTAACGGGCACTGTGGAGATACGATGATAAAGTCGAACTGCTCACCTTTTTCAATTAGATATGGTATACCGTATTTCTTCACCAGGTTAAGATCAGAGCCCCTGAGAGATGCCCCGTGAAGGTATATGATAAGCGGAAAATCTTTTTCGGGTTTGGCCTGGTAATCATCGGGCAGATAAATAAGGTATTCATAATCTGCTACAGGTTTTTTACCCGAAGCGCTGTTTTTTTGTCCCAGCATAATGGTAAACAAAAGAAGGCATGCGAATACGATAACTGTATAAAGCTTTCTTCTTTCCATTCTTCATTTTATTTTAGTACAGTAATGGCTGTTGCATAGTGAAGCTATTCTTTCAGAATTTTTGCCCGCTCTATTTCCTTCTGTCCGAAAATAAGTCTTCTGAAGATATTGTAAATCAAACCGAGGCCATAGCCCAATAAAAACCCGTATGCTGCAAAAGCGCTCATAGCGCCAACTACTACACTTTTGTTTCTTATAGACGAATCGGTGAACACTGCCATAGCATAAAGCGCTATTGAAATACAAAACGCTATAAAGAGAAATTTATTTACCAGAAGCATAAACATTCCTGTCACAAAATAGATTAGAAAAAACAGGGGCAGCAGGTAGGTTATTTTCAGCGCTTCGCGATGCCTCAGGAAAAGATCTATCCTGGCCTTGCCGTACATGAACATCTGCACGTAAAACTTATACAGGTTTGTTTTGCGCTTATGATAAACATACGCGCCGGGAATAAGCGCTGTTCTGTAACCTGCTTTATGAACCCGCATGCTCAAATCTATGTCTTCGGCAACCTTTAACCCGCTGTAGCCACCGACTGTATCAAAAGCTTCGCGCGAAATACCCATGTTGAAGCCGCGCAGCTCGAATTTACTTACCCGTTTTGCTTTTCCCCTTATACCTCCCGTTGTAAGAAACGAGGTCATTACATAGTTGATGGCCTTTTGCGGAAGGGTGAAATCATCTCTTGCAGCATCGGGGCCGCCAAAGGCATCAACTTTATCACGCTTCAGAAATATTTCAATTTCACTGAAATAGTGCGGGGGCACTACACAATCGGAATCAATAAAAACGATGTATTCTCCACTTGAATTTTCAACCCCGAGGTTTCGCGATTCGCTAATCCCCAATCCCTTTCGGTAAATATAATTGAGTTTAAGCTTTTCCAGATACTTTTCCGCGACAAGTTTCACCGTATCGTTAAAGGTGGCGTCTACAATCACCACTTCAAAATCTTTATATTTTTGATTTGTAAGGCTTTCAAGAAATTCTTCAACATCTCCCGGTCTGCCGAACGTGGGCAATATAATTGAATAATACACCAGTTATATTAATTACGGTTCAACAATTTTTAGCTATTTTAAAATAAGCATTGATAACTTTCTTTTATTGATCATGGCTCATATCTCTTTTTCAATCTGGTATGTATTTCGGTCGGCAGCGCTGCGCGAGACGAGTTCACCCAAAAACCCGGCAAGGAACAACTGGGTGCCGAGAATCATGGTGGTAAGGGCAATGTAAAAATACGGGCTGTCGGTAACCAGTTTGGCAGTATGGTGATGGCTAATGGCCAGCAGTTTGTTAATTCCCAGGTAGGCTGCAAGCACAAAACCCACGAGAAACATGATAAAACCCATAGACCCGAAAAGGTGCAACGGCCTTTTGCCGTATTTCATGATAAACATTACCGAGAGCAGGTCGAGCGGCCCCCGGATAAAACGCTGCATACCAAACTTGGTGACACCATATTTGCGTTCCTGGTGCTTCACCTCTTTCTCGCCGATTTTTTTAAAACCGGCCCACTTAGCCAAAACGGGTATGTACCGGTGCATCTCACCGTAGACTTCAATGGCTTTAACAACCTTGTTTTTATAGCCTTTTAGTCCGCAGTTAAAATCGTGTAGTTTTATACCGCTAATTGTGCGTACAGTACGGTTATAGAGCTTGCTCGGGATGTTTTTGGTGAGTACCGGGTCATACCGCTTTTTCTTCCATCCCGATACCAGGTCGTAGCCCTCGTTGACAATCATGTAGTAAAGACCGGGTATTTCTTCTGGATTGTCCTGCAGGTCGGCATCCATCGTAATAACAACGTCACCACCGGCAGCTTTGAACCCGCAATAAAGTGCAGCAGATTTTCCGTAATTTCGCCTGAATTTGATTCCTTTAACATGCGGATTGGCAGCAGCATGTTGCTCAATCATTGCCCATGAACTGTCTGAGCTGCCATCATCAATCAGCAGTATTTCGTAGCTGAATTTATTATCATTCATAACCCTTACGATCCATCTGATTAGTTCGGGCAGCGATTCGGCTTCGTTAAGCAAGGGGATGACTACAGAGATGTCCATTCAATTATATTAAGTTTATTGAGACAAATATAAAAGATTTTTAGGTGGGGCAAGAATAAATTTTGCAGAAAGCAATATTATTCATAATTTTGCACCGGGGTAAGTCTTATACGGCCAGCTCCTGCTGAACTCCCCCAGGACCGGAAGGTAGCAAGGGTAGGCGGTTGTAGCGGCGCGATATAAGTAGCTTACCCTTTTTTTTAGTGAGACTAAAAATACAAAGCCTCCGAATGGAGGCTTTGTATTTTTATAGTCGAACTAATCCCGATAGCGCAGCGTATCGGGATAGTGAGTATTTGAAGAATGGTCTCTCTTACCGGGAAGCCTTGTATGTTTTAAGCCGAAATGGAGGCTGTTTTAAAACTCAATCCACGGATATTGTTTTCTCACCATACAATAAGAACCAGAGCTTTGAGAACCCAAATCAACATTAAAAATTAGTTTCTCCTTTTCCTGCCAGTATGGTTCAATAAACTTAATTACAAAAGCCTTTGCCTCAATTCCGGAAACCTCCACATCCAGATCGTACAGGCACAGACAATCACATGACCCTTCTTCTTCAGTCTCCCCTATAATCATAGTATCACCAACCACATTTACAGAGCAGCTTAATTCCCCGGGACAACAGTTAAATCCGGCATTGATATGTTTAAGTTTCAGTTTTTTTTCTGATACATCATAATTGTATTCAACACAACTCAGTGTATCAGGTATTTCTGACCCGGTAACAGTTGTTTTTTTATTCTTACAACCAGTGTGAGAAACCAGTTCTGCAGATAATGAGGCCTTTCCGTGGGTTTCTTTTTCGCAGCCAATAACGCAACAAATAGCCAAAAGGATTACTGCTAATAATAAAAAATGTGTTTTCATATTTATTGCTGTTAAAGTTTTTTTATCAAAGATGAAACAAAGTGGTAAAAGGTTGCCTGTAATTCCGGATTTTGTTTATCTGGTTGAATAATTTTTACTTCTGCTTTTTCTGGCTGTTACCAGGAAGTTTTCGCTTCTATTATATAACTCAAATAAGCACCACAAAAAAAATGGTGAAGCATAAAACTAATATGTTAACACGCTGATTATTAGTAAATAAAATCCTATTATTTGAAAACACTATTCCTTCATCACCTTAACAACAGCCATTTTACCTTCGCCCGTGTATATCTCAACAAGGTAGAGGCCTTTGGGCCCTTCAAGTTTACAATTCAACTTGTGAGATGCCTCATATTTTTCTATGGATACCATCTGTCCGGTTATGCTTTTCACCTTTACTACAACATCGTTATATACCTGTCCAAGCTCAATAACAAATTCATCCTTAACCGGATTTGGGTAAAGTTTAAAAACTTCACCGAAATCGTTCTTCATAATGCCCATCCAGATAATTAAATAGCATTCAGACGTATCTGTGCAACCGTTTTGGGTAACTTCAACAGCATAGCTTCCGCTTGCGGTTGCCGTGAAGCTGCGTCCGGTTTCACCATTAATTGGTGAAAAGTTATTCTCACAATCAAGCCATTGGTAATTAGCGCTGGTTGCGTTGGCTGTGACTGTTGCCCCCGATCTGGTAACTGAAACATCGGTATTCTGAACAGTAAGATTGATGGTGATAATGCTGTCGCATCCGGCGACATTGGGTATAATATCTGTGTATGTACCCGATTGAGTCCATACCTTACCACCCGGAGATGTGTAGCTGTTACATGCCGTTACGTTAGATGTTGCGCTGCTGTTCAGCATTTGCAGGTGAATGGTAAAAATGATGTTGCATTCTTTATTATCCGGAATGGTATCCATGTAAATTCCCGATACTGTACATACCTTGCCACCGGGTGAAGTATAGCTCCTGCAGGCAGTTTGGTATATTTCAGCATAGCTGTTGAGCATTGTAAGGTTAATTTCAATAATGCTGTCGCATCCGGCAGCATTGGGAATGGTATCGTAATACACACCTGTTTCGGTAAACACTTTGCCTCCGGGTGAAACATACCTGTTACAGGCCGTTGCATAAGCAGATGATCTTGTGATTTCTAATACCCAAAGATGATAAGTAATAACGCTGTCACACCCTGCTGCATTTGGAATGGTGTCTTTGTAAACACCCGTTTCGGTCCATATTTTACCTCCAGGTGAAATAAATTTCTCACAGGCAGAAAGGTAAACTGAAGATTTTGTGTCTTTGTTAATAGTTAAGTTAATGGTAATGATACTGTCGCAACCGGCGGCGTTGGGTATGGTATCGTGGTAAATGCCGGATTCTGTCCATTTTTTACCGGAGGGGGAGGTAAATGTGTTACATGATTTTTCAAATATATTACTTGAGGTTTCACCACAATAAACCCAAATTTCATTACCCATCATTTTGTCTGTTGCACTAAAATACAGTTTTTTATTAAACACAAGCATAGATTCAGGATTTGAAGAGATGCTGCCCGGATAGAGATCATACATTACAGGATCATTTATACCGTTATAAACCCATAATTCAGCTCCATGAAATCCATCAAAAGCACTAAAAAAAAGTTTATTATTATAAACAGTCAGGTTTTTTGGGAAAAATCCCATTTCACCGTTATTGCGGGTATTCATATCTTTTAACATATATGGATTATGAATACCATCATATACCCATAATTCAGGCCCATGTAAGCCATCGCTTGCACTAAAATATAGTTTATCGTTGAACACTGTAAGATATTCCGGAGATGAACCGGACCCACCCGGACGAATATCCATTAAAAGCTTAGGGCTATTTACACCATCATAAACCCACAACTCTGGTCCATATCCATTGGTTGCCTGAAAGTAAAGTCTGTTATTATAAACTGTGAAGTTTTTGGGAAATGACCCCGCTCTTCCTGAACAAATATCGTAAATCATAAAAGGGGCATTAGTGCCATCATATACCCATAATTCTGGTCCATGTATCCAATCATTTGCGCAAAAGTATAATTTGTGGTCGAATACGATCAAATTTTCGGGCATTGAACCCGAACTACCAGGTGCTATGTCAATTATCGTTATGGAGTCATTTAAAAAATTATACTCCGCCAGTTCCATACCATATTCTGGAATATATGCAGAAAAATACAGTTTTTCATTAAATACTGTTAAATATGACGGGGATGAACTGGCTCTATATCCAGGATACAAATCTTTGACTACCGAAGGATTATTCATACCATCATAAACCCATAGTTCAGATCCAATTTCCCTGTCATTTGCCTGAAAATATAGTTTTCCGTTATATTTTGTTAAGTAACAAGGATCTGAAGCAAGATTGTCTGGGGCAATATCTTTTATTAAGACCAGATTATTAGTACCATCATATTCCCATAATTCCCGTGATATTTCTTTATTATATGCGGTAAAAACTATTTTATTATTGAATTCTGTCAGGTTCTGTGGATATGAATCTCCGGTTCCGGAATTAAAATCTATTGCTACTTTCGGATTCTGTGCATTTAAAATGTTGATATCCAGTAAGAAGGCAAGCAGGAGGGAGGATAGTGGTTTCATGGTTTTATTGCTTTTGGTATTTTATCTGAATGACATTACTTATTCCTTTATAATCTTAACAGTCGCCTTTTTTCCTTCCCCTGTAAAAATCTCAACCAGGTAAAGGCCTTTTTGCCCCACAAGTTTACAATTAAGTTTGTCAGATGATTCATATTTTTCAATTGTTACCATCTGTCCGGTTATGCTTTTTACTTTAACAATAACATCATTATATACCTGTCCCAACTCGATAACAAATTCATCCTTCATTGGATTGGGGTAAAGTTTAAAAACTTCACCGAAATCGTTTTTCATAATGCCCATCCAGATAATTAAATAGCATTCGGACGTATCTGTGCATCCGTTTTGGGTAACTTCAACAGCATAGCTTCCGCTTGCGGTTGCCGTGAAGCTGCGTCCGGTTTCACCAATTAATGGTGAAACCGGACGCAGCTTCACGGCAACCGCAAGCGGAAGC
>JAWOHT010000043.1:0-16287 GCA_046485045.1 Bacteroidales bacterium | reverse complement strand
ATAACCAGTCGTAATATCTCTATAAGTACACACGAAACAAAAGGAGTCAATTGAAAAAACAAACCGGTAAGAATTTTTTTCGAAGATTTAAAAATCAGTAATCCCATAAGGAAAAGCAATAAACTCTGAATCGCTATAACTGATGTAGTGATTATACTCAGGTAAATGTCCGGATTCTGCATTACATCAATTATCAATGTATCCTGTCCTCGAAACAGATGTACAACAGGCATAACAATTGCACAATAAAGGATGAGGGGGGTGCCTGGCCCCTGAACCAGCCAGGGAATATTGAAATCACACAAAGCTAGTCCGTTCAACAGATAGGCATAGGCCGGATCGGAGGTAAACAGGTGGTAATAACCCACACGGCTTTTAACCATCATTCCTAACACAAACAACAATACAGGGAGAATTAAAAAAACCAAAGTCTTCAATTTTTTCATATACTTAATTATTTCTGTGCGAATTTAATTTTCAGGCTTTCCTTCAGATTCTTTATCACAAAATCCTGCTGTTCCTTGGTTAAGCCAACATAAACAGGCAGCATGATGCTCGATTCGGACAACAGCTCTGATACTGGCAGATGGTATCTTCTGCCTTTATAAGCTTTTTCGGTATGTGCAGTCATCACCCCTCTTCGGGTAGAAATACCATGATCAAGCATTTTTTGCATCAATCCGTCACGTAAGGCAGCCAGTTCAGGATTAAGAGTAATGGCGTAAGATTGATAATTTGAGTAATACCCTTCCTTCTCCACCGGCAATTCTATCTGTTCTAAATCCTTTAATGCTTCGTGATAATGCAGCGCTATTTTTCTGCGCTCCTGGATAATCCAATCAAGCTTTTCCAGTTGCTTTATCCCGATTGCTGCCTGAATATCAGTCATACGGTAATTATATCCTACTTCAGGATATTCTTCTGTCATTATTTTGCCTGACTTGTGTCTTTCCAGATCATTAATTGTCATTGAATGCTGGCGCAGGGATTTTAATCTTTTATAGTATTCAGGATTTGACGTTGTAACCATACCTCCGTCGCCTGTAGTAACAACCTTTCGGGGATGAAATGAGAAGCATACCAGGTCGGAGTGAGAACCGATTCTCTTACCTTTGTATGCAGAACCAACAGCACAGGCAGCATCTTCAATAAGCAGCAGATTATGCTTCATGCATATTTCTTTAAAAGTATCAATATCAGCAGGCATACCTAACTGGTGAACAATCAGTATTGCTTTTGTTTTGCTGTTGATTAGACTTTCTGCATGTAGCGGATCAATATTGAAATCTTTATTGACTTCGGCAAAAACAGGTTTTGCGCCTGTATAAACAATAGAATTTGCTGTAGCAATAAACGACATAGAGGGGCAAATTACTTCATCGCCAGGTTTAATCCCGGAAACAAGAAATGAAAGATGAAGGGCGGTTGTGCAACTTGATACAGCAACTGCATATCTGCTGTCTGTAAAAGAAGCAAACTTCTCTTCAAATTCCTGAACTTTAGGTCCCTGAGTTACCCAGCCAGACATAATCACATCAAAAGCGGCCTGGGCTTCATCTG
This sequence comes from Bacteroidales bacterium, assembly GCA_046485045.1. Classification (GTDB taxonomy): domain Bacteria; phylum Bacteroidota; class Bacteroidia; order Bacteroidales; family UBA10428; genus JAFGPL01. Next base: position 14,727 of record JAWOHT010000043.1, on the reverse strand, counting down.
CAGTTAAATAGGGTTTGGCAATTGCAATCATATCAATGTTTTTATTTACGCTTCTCAAAATACCATTCCGAAAGTTTTTTTAAACCATCCCCGAGCGGTACTGCCGGATAATACCCCAGCAGCTGCCTTGCCTTTGAAATATCGGACAGCCGTCTGCTTACAGGATTCACTGAATTGGCTGCAGCAAATTCAGCCTTAAGTGAAGAATTATTTACTTTTAACAGTAACTCCAGTAATTGCTTCAGGTTGGTTTCTACCTGATCGCCAATATTAAATACCTCGTCACTCACGGCGCTCAGCAAGGCAAGAATATTGGCGTGAGCCACATCCTTAACATAAACAAAATCCATACTGTCTGTTCCATCTCCAAAGATTTTTGGCTGGGTTTTATTACAGATGCAATCCAGCCATTTAATCATTACTTCGGTATATTTTCCATCAGTATCCATACGGGGACCATATACATTGAAATATCTTAGCGCCACATAATCTAAGCCATACATAAATTTGAATGACCTGAAAAGTTGTTCTCCCCATAATTTGGCTCCTCCGTAAAACGTCTGGTTGTTATAAGGATTGTCTCGTTCTGGTGTTGGAAAATTTTGCGCCAATCCATATATTGAAGCTGATGATGAGTAGATGACTTTTTTAACTTTATATTTTACACATAACTTCGCAAGATTGAAGGTAGCCTGCATCATCACTTCAAAACCATCTTCCGGATTTGCAGCACAGGCATTAATCCTTAGTGCTGCCATATGAAAGACATACTCAGAACCTTCAATGCATTTTTCAAGTAATTCTGTATTTCTTATATCACCTTCGATAAATTCAACAATAGGATTATTAAGAAAATTCTTCATATTTTCATAACTACCCCTGATTAAATTATCAAGTATGACGATTTTTTCCGGATTTAACAACAATAACTCTTCTACAACATATGATCCGATAAATCCGGCACCTCCGCTTATAAAAACTTTACCTATTTTTTCTTTCATGAAATATCTATAAAATCAACAATACTTTCAATTACAAATACAGGTCTTTTTCTTGATGTATCCAAAGTCCTCCAGAGATACTCTGCAATAATACCAAGTGAAATATTGGTTATCCCAAAACCAATAAGCAAAACCGACAATAGGGTGGGCCATCCGATATCAAGATCACCAATGATAACTTCGCGTAGTATAATATAAAAAGTCCATAAAATCCCAAAGATAAAAAACAAAATTCCAATTATAGTAACAAGCTTAATTGGTGCATATGAGAAAGCCACAAATGAATCAATGAAAAGCTTTATTTTTTTACTTAGTGTCCATTTTGACTTACCTGCTTTTCTTGCCAACTTGTCGTAGCTTATGGAGTGCTGCTTATATCCTAAGGATAGAATTTGAATAAAAATTGAAGAGTTGGCTTCAATATGCTCATTAAGTATCCTTGCAATTCTTTTTGAAAAGAATACGATATCGAATCCATTTTCAGGAAAGGTAGATATCGCATATTTTTTCATTAAAAATGCGTATTTTTTTGTGAACCATTTTTCAAATACACCTTGATAAGTATTATCTCTTGTGGCCCATATAATTTCGTACCCATTAATTGCTTTAAGATACATTTGGTCTATCAGGTTTAACGGATCCTGTAAATCAGCATACATGAATACAATGTAATCACCCTCTGCATTTAGAATACCTGCCCTAAGGGCAGCATGTGAACCATAATTTTTGGAGAGTGATATAATTTTGCCCTTTAAACTGAATTTTTGCCTTTTAAGCAGATCTAAAGAGTTATCGGTAGAGCCATCATCAACAAAAATAATTTCAGCCAGATATGAATCTTTATCTTTAAAGTATTCTGTAAGGGAGTTTACAAGCGTTGGTATATTCCCGGCTTCATTTAGAAAAGGAATAATGACTGATATAACAGGTTTCATATCTGTTGGGCAGGATTTCCTGCAATTTTTGAGTTATCGGACACTGGTTTTACCACGTTGGAACCCAGCCCAACCAAGGTGCCGTTGCCAATATGAATTTTATTAATAATATTAGATCCGCTGCCAATATAGCATTTGGTTCCAATAATTGTATTGCCGGCAATCGTCACATTGCTGCCTATCAATGAAAAATCATGTATTTTACTGTCATGGTGAACTGTTGAATTGGGTAGAATACATACATGATTGCCTATGACAGCAGTTGCTTTAATCACAACATTTTCCATAATGAGAACATTAAACCCAATAAAAGAAAAAGCCGATACTGAAGCCTTTGGATGAATGATGGTTGCAAACCGCGATTCGGGTATTCCAAGACTTTGTATCAGTTTGTCACGATTGGTATAAGAAACCGGGCTTCCCGGTACTGCAAGCACCATTGCATCTTTGTACCTGCTGAAAGCCTGCCTGTCAAAAACCTCAATTCCAAACTGATTGTTTCTGCCTTGTTTTTCTGTATCGTCATCAACAAAACCTATACATTCAAACCTATCTGTCAGACAATCCAGGGCTTCAAAACCGCTTCCACTGAAAGGAAATATCAGGAGTTTTGATTTCATCTAGAATGAATTTACAGCTTCAATTACATGTAAAACTTCTCCATTGGTCAATTCCGGGAACATCGGCAGGCTTACACAATGCTCAGCAAGATATTCGGCATTGGGCAAATCACCCTTTTTATATCCGAGGTATTCAAATGCTTTCTGTAAATGGCAGGGCACAGGGTAATGCAACCCGGGCGATATTCCATGCTTGTTCAGATGAGCAATAAATTCGTCACGACATTCTACTGTAACTACAAACAAATGATAAACAGAACTGGTGTAACCTGGCATAACCTGAAATTTTATCTTTTTGTTGCCAATGCCGCTCAAATATTTTTTCGCGATCTCTTTCCTGTTATCGTTCCATTTATCAATATATCTTAACTTAACATTTAGAACAGCAGCTTCTACTCCTCCCATTCTCATGTTATAGCCGATTTCATCGTGATAATACCTGGCAGTGCTGCCATGGTTCCGCAAAGATGAAATTCTTTCGGCCAGTTTTTCATTATTGGTGGTGATTGCGCCTCCCTCGCCATAAGTGCCGAGATTTTTACCGGGGTAGAAACTGAAACAGCCCATATCTGCGAGCGACCCCGCTGCATTGCCTTTGTATGTAGCTCCATGAGCCTGGCAGGCATCTTCAATTAAAAAAATGCCTTTATCACTCACCATGCGTTTTACAGCATCAACATCAAAAGACTGGCCGTACAGATGAACTCCTATAACAGCTTTGGTTCTTTTCGATATTTTAGCCTGTACCTGTTCCGGGTCAATCTCCCATGTTAACGGATCGCAATCAACAAATACAGGAACGGCTTTTTGATAAGCGACTGCCCATGCAGTGGCAATAAATGTATTTGCAGGCACTATCACTTCGTCTCCTTCTTTGATATCGAGTGATGCAAGCGCAAGGTGAAGCGCCGATGTTCCGCTGTTAACGGCAATCGAATATTTTGTCTGGCAATACTTTGCAAATGCTGACTCGAAATCTTTTACCGAAAACCCATTGGTAAAAGCACATTTTTCGAACACTTTTTCAATCTCTGCAAAGATTTCATGTTTAATTTCCGGGTACTGTCTGTAAAGGTCTGCAAAAGGTATGTTTGTCATAGATGTAAATTATAAATATCTTAATACTTTAGCGGGATTTCCGGCAACAACGGCTCCGGACGGAACATTTTTGGTTACTACCGATCCTGCACCAATAATTGCCTTTTCGCCAATTGTTATACCCGCCATAATTGTAGTACTGGTGCCAATCGAAGCACCTTTTTTAATGACTGTTTCTATTACTTCCCAGTCGTCCTGGGTTTGCAACTGGCCCGATTCAGAAGTTGCCCGGGGATATTTGTCATTGATAAAGGAAACATTGTGCCCGACAAATACATCGTCTTCGATGGTTACACCTTCGCAAAGAAAACTATGGCTCGATATTTTACAATTAGCCCCTATTTTTACATTTTTCTGAATTTCAACAAAGGCGCCTACCTTTGAGTTATCACCAATTTCGCAGCCATAAGCATTTACGAAGTCAAAGATTTTTACATTGTCTCCAACAGTTACATTTTTTAAAGATCGCTTTGGAGTATCGTCATTTATTATTTTCATTAATGTCAGTTCCTTATACCGGTATTTCCTTGCCGTTTAATTTTATTGACTTCTGTGCTGCTTCAAGAATTTTAACCACCTTTAATCCGAGTTGGGCATCCGAAACCGGAGATTTCTGCCCTGTTACCGACATTACAAAATCATTTGTAATCCCTGCAAGCGCTTCAGTGGTTGATAGTTTGGGTACAAAAATATCACCTACACGGTAATCTACAAGTATTCTTCTCCTGTCCTCTTCATTTTTATAATCAAAACCTGTGTCGTATAGCTTCACTTTTTCAGTTGGCTCCATATCATCATAAACAATCATTTTTTTATCGCCCCCGATCAGAAATTTTCTGATTTTTACAGGCGATGTCCAGGAACAATTAAAATGTGCGATTAAATTAGTCTGGTATTTCAGCGTAAGGTAAGCAATATTTTCAATTCCGTTGTTTGTATGGCAGATTCCATTTGCATGCACTGCGACAGGTTGTTCGTTACAGATATAGCTTAAGATTGATATATCATGCGGCGCCAGATCCCATAGCACATTGATATCTGGCTGAAACAACCCAAGGTTAATCCTGGTGGAATCAACATATTTTAATTTGCCAATAACATCCTGATCAATCAGCTCTTTTATTTTCTGAACTGCCCCGGTATATAAAAAGGTATGATCAACCATTAAGATTTTATTTTTTTTGGCTGCAAGTTCGATTAAGGTTTCGGCTTCCTGTACGCTTGAAGTCATGGGTTTTTCGATAAGAACATGTTTGTTATGTTCCAGCGCCAGTTTTGCCAGATTAAAATGAGAGAACACCGGAGTTGCTATGACAATTGCATCTATGTTTTCATTTTTTATCAAAGAGTTGGCATCCTGATAGGTTTCCAGGCCAGGATACAATGTTTTGAATTTTTCCAGTTTTGCAATCTCAAGGTCTGATATTGCAACCAGTTTGCATCCTTTGGTAGAAAAAAAATTACGAATAAGATTCGGCCCCCAGTAGCCAAGGCCTATGATACCAACATTAACATTTATCATATGAGATTACATTTACATGATAAGATATTTGCACATTTAATGTATATTAAACCAATAAATGAGATTCATTTAAAAATTTGCATAATTAAAAACTAATTGGTTAACCTTATTATGCATTGCAAAGTAAGTATTTTTTTAAAAAAGTAAGTGTTGACTTATTAAACTATTTTTTAATCTAAGCCTTTCCAAAGAATAAATCTGAAACGCAGCATATCGTAAATTGTCCAAAGAATGTCATGAAGTCACACTGGTTAATATGGTTATAAATAATCCTGCTATTTTGGCCAGTGCGATTACCGACTGATATCAGCTTGCCTAAATGAAAGTTAAAAAAGTCAAAGATCTTTTTTAAATTAAATCTTTCTTCTTATTGCACAAGTATAAGTAAAAACTTAAGTTTGTGCAACTATTGAAAATAGCTTTTTATGCAGCGGTATAGCCAGTTTATCTTTGCCATCTTCATTTTAGCCATCTTGGTTTACCCCTTGTTAAAAGGGGTAATTACTTTTCAGATTGCAGTATGGGATGAAGCAAGGTATGCGGTCAACGCCATTGAAATGATGCATAGCCGTAACCCACTTGTTGTAACTTTCGATGGACAACCTGACTGGTGGAACAGCAAACCACCAATGGCAGTGTGGTTGCAGGCCATTTCTATGAAAACTCTGGGCATTAATGAAATCGCACTGAGGTTACCATCGGTTTTAGCTACTATTGGGTGCTTTCTGCTTTTACTTTTTTTCACTAAAAGAATTGCAAATTCCTATTTTCCCGGATTGGTTGCTGCCCTTGCCCTTGCTTCCTCTCTTGGTATGATCAGAAGGCATGTTGCTCTTACAGCGGATGTTGATGCACTCTTTACATTTTTTATTTTGGCATACTCTCTCTCTTTCTTAAGCCTGCTGCTTTTAAACCCTGAAAAAAAAAATAGCTATTGGGCTGTTTTCAGCATTACTTTAACTTGCGCCTTTTTATGCAAAGGCATAGCCGCTTTTATTCCATTGCCAGGGTTGGTTATTGTTACTCTCCTATCAAAAAAAACGAAGGCGCTGCTTACAACCCGACAATTTTATTTTTCTATCTTAGTTATAGTAGTTGTTTTCTTTGGTTATTACCTCGTCCGTGAACAATTTGATAATGGTTACATAAAAGCTGTATTAAGAGGTGAAATTGGTTTTTATGCAAATGGTGGTTATAACAAGAACCGCCCCTTCCTGTTCTACTTTAACAATATTACCAACGAGTATTTTTATCCACTGGCAGCTACTATGCCAATATGTTTTGTTCTGGGATTTTTTACTAAAAATAAAATTATTAATCGGGCTATTTTTTTTACATTTATATTTTGTCTCACTTTTATACTTATTCACTCATTCTCAAAAAATGGCAATGAATGGTACGATGCGCCAGTATATCCTTTTCTTTGTTTGGTATTTGGTTTTGCTGTGTATATTTTATTTTTCGAATTGGCAGCCCCGCTTTTTAATAAAGTTACACCCCGTCTTAGGACAATAATAATAGGGATATTTGTAACAGGAATTTTATATTATCCATATTCCAAAGTGTTGACCCATATAAATGAAAATAAAAATATTATATATCATCTTGAGCGCGAAGGGGCATTCATGAGGCACCTGAATAAAATAAAATTTCCCATTAAAGATTATACGGTTTGTATGAAGGGTGGAGTGGTTGATCCGGTTAAGTTTTACAAAGAATCGCTTAACCGGCATTCAGGGTATTCTATAAAAATTACAAATACACTCGATTTTAAGCCCGGACAAGTTGTACTTGTCGGACAAACCGACAATATATTCCATATTATAGACCACTATGATTGTAATATAATAAAAGCCTGGGATAATAGCAGGCTATTTAAGATTAATTCAATTAAGAAAGATGCAAAACAAACCCTTTATTATTGAATTTAAACAAATTGGATCAGGAACTATTGGTTACATTTCTGTTGCCGAATACGAAAACTTAGTGCCATTTACCATAAAAAGGGTGTTTTGGACCTATTTCACACCCGAGAGTATAGTGCGTGGGAGGCATGCACATCATAATACAGAGCAGATAATAATTGCAGTAGCAGGCCGTATTATAGTCAATACCGAATTGCCCGGTGGTGAATTATCTACTTTTGTTCTTGAAAAACCAAATACAGGCCTATATATCCCCGCATGCGCCTGGCATACAATGCAATATTCCCATACAGCGGTGCAGCTGGTAATTGCTTCAACAGAATTTGATGAGAAAGACTATATCCGGTCATACGAAGATTTTAAAAACCAAAGCTGCAAATAAATGAATTACTTTATTCATCCCAACGCGCTGGTTGAAACCGAAGCTATTGGCGCAGGCACCCGGATTTGGGCCTTTGTACATATCCTCGACAAAACTCGAATAGGTAAGAATTGCAATATTTGCGATCATTGTTTCATTGAAAGCAATGTGGTTATTGGGGATAATGTCACCATTAAATCCGGTATTTATATTTGGGACGGGGTATTCATTGAAGATGATGTGTTTTTGGGGCCAAATGTAGTTTTCACCAACGATATCAGGCCCCGGAGTCAACATTACAAAACCCCGGTTCAGACGTTCATAAAAAAGGGGGCGTCGATTGGCGCAAATACTACAATGCTGGCAGGCCTAACAGTAGGCGAATATGCCATGACAGGGATTGGATCGGTTGTTACCAAAAGCATTCCTGCACATGCACTGGTATATGGCAACCCGGCCCGTCAACACGGCTGGGTTGACAAAGATGGCAATAAATTAACAGCCTTGAAAAATAACTTTTGGAAATCACTATCCGGAGCCCTATTTATTGAACAGGACGGAATAATAACCCCTACCCTTTACCCATGATTAAATTTCTTGACCTTGAAAAAATAAATGCCCAATACCGCTTGCAGTTAATGAAGGCATGTGAAGATTTGATTGATTCGGGATGGTATATTTTAGGTGAACGTGTTAAGCAGTTCGAGCAGGAGTTCGCAGAATATTGTAATGTTCCCTATTGCATCGGGGTGGCTAATGGTTTAGATGCCCTTTCGCTCATCATAGAGGCATATAAGACACTGGGTGTTATGCAACCAGGAGATGAAATTATTGTCCCTGCAAATACATATATTGCATCAATACTTGCTGTAACCCGAAATGGGTTAACACCAGTTTTTGTAGAGCCAGAACCACATACTTTTACCATTGACCCCAAGCTAATAGAACCTAAAATAACACCTAAAACAAAGGGGATTTTACCCGTTCACCTATACGGACAATGTGCCGATATGCAACCCATCAACAGCCTTGCTGAGAAATATAACCTTAAAGTCATAGAAGATTCTGCTCAGGCGCATGGGGCCGGTTATCAAGGGATAAAGGCAGGTGCGCTCGGGAACGCTTCGGGATTTAGTTTCTACCCGGGCAAAAACCTCGGGTGCATGGGTGATGCCGGGGCAGTGACAACCCATGACGAAGAATTGTTTAATATTATTAAAACCTTAAGGAATTATGGGTCGGCAGAGAAATATATCAATCTATACGAAGGGACCAACAGTCGTCTTGATGAATTGCAGGCTACCATCCTTAGTGTTAAGCTCAGGTTTCTCGATAAGGAAAACAAGCGAAGGGGAGAAATAGCTGATTTGTACCTGAAGAATATTCAAAATCCGGAAATACAGTTACCAGCTGTAGGCAGGCATTGCCATCATGTATGGCACGTTTTTGTATTGCGTTGTAAACAAAGAGATAAGCTGCAGGATTTTTTATTCAGGAATAACATTCAAACAGTTATTCATTACCCTATACCTCCCCATAAACAGGCTGCTTACAAACGATTTGGCCACATTAGCCTGCCCATAACCGAAACCTTGCACAATGAGGCATTAAGCCTTCCTGTTAGTCCCGTTCTTTCCAATGATGAAGTCATGTATATTTGCGACACGATAAACAAATTCAGATGAGCCGGTTATCCATTATTATTCCATGCTATTTCAATGAGCAGAATATTCCTGTTACATTTAGGGCATTATCAGCGAACGAATCAAATTTCCCCCCGGAAGTAGAAATTGAGTATATTTTTATTGACGATGGGTCAAAAGATAATACATGGAACGAGATTATTAAGTTGACTGAAACAAACCCGCAAAAAATAAAAGGGATTAAACTGGTTGCCAATGTTGGCTCATTTACTGCCATTGTTGCAGGGATGGAATATGCGACCGGCGATTTTAATGTTATACTGGCCGCAGATTTGCAAGATCCGCCTGAATTGATGGTACAAATGTACCATCACTGGAACACGGGATATAAGCTGGTTATTGGAAATAGAGTGGATCGCAAAGACAGCTTCGGACAAAAACTATTTGCAAACACCTTTCATTACCTGATGAAAAAACTGGCGATCCCCAATATCCCTGATGGGGGTTTTGATTATGTAATGTTCGATAAGGAGATTAGGGAGCGAATAGTGGCTATGCAGGAAAAAAATACCAACATATTTTATCTGATGGTCTGGATGGGATACCCTTATGTTAATCTGCCCTATACCAGGCAAAAACGGGAAATTGGCAAATCGCGCTGGACATGGCGCAAACGGGTAAAACTGTTTGTTGATTCGTTTGTATCCTTTTCATATTACCCTTTGCGTATGATATCGGTCATGGGTATAGTATTGGGATTTGCAGCTTTGGCTTATGCTGGTGTAATTATCATCGCCCGACTGACCGGTACTGTTGGTATCAGAGGATGGTCGGCCAATATGGTTGTGCTGTTGTTTGTTTCTGCTTTTCAAATGATTGCCCTGGGCATAATAGGTGAATATGTTTGGCGAAACCTTGATGCCACAAAAAAAAGGCCCCTGTATATTATTGATAAAATAACGGCAACTAAATAAAAACCCTATGGCTCCCTATTGGCAATATATTGAAAAGCATAAGAACAGCTTTGCTTTTTGGATCCTTTTTGCCCTGATGTTTATTCACCTGGTTACTTCGGGCAATACATCTTTTTACCATGACACTTCTTATTATTGGTCGCTGGGAGAGACGTTCGAAAACGAAAAAGGTTTTGCCCTGGTTAACTACCACGATGCCCTGCGCGGGGTATGTTTTCCTTTTATCCTATGGCTGCTAAACAAAACTGCCATATTTCTCAATTTAGCCCCGTTGCTTGTGGTCAGGCTGTTTTCAGCGCTTTATTTTTCGGCTTTTTCAGCAATTCTTATTCCAAAACTGGCGGGACGGATTTCCCCGGAGATTAAAGTGAACTTCTGGAAGATTATGTCATTCGGTATTTTGATATTCATCTTTTGGAAAAATTATTTCAATTATCCCCTGTCAGATTTCCCTTCAGTATTCATTTTTTTATGGGGTATCTATTTTCTCTTTTCCGAAAAGCCTGCCCTGCTTGTCCCTGCAGGAATACTTATCGGTTCTGCCATCAATTTCAGGCAAATATACCTCATAGCTTTATTACCCATAGGGATTTACCTTATTCTAAACAACCATGCAGCAACTAAACATAATACACAAGTAAAAAGGGGGTTCAGTATTTTTCTTCTTCTTATGGGACTGCTAATAATCCACTTGCCGCAAACATTGGTAAATAGGCAACACTTTGGCACCCTTAGCCCAATGGTGCAGACCGAAAAATATGGATTTAGGAAAAATCTGTTCTTTCAGCAACTGTTATGGGGGGTACAATATGAAAAATATGAAACCAATGTTGGCTATGACTATCCCAAAGCACAGGTTTTTTTTATTGACCGCATGGGCAGCTCGATTGCAGAATATGAAAAAATAAACCATTTCAAAAACTATGGTGACTTGGGTCGCCTTTTCTTAAAATACCCGGTTGAGCTAACTTGTATTTATTTTAAACATCTGTTCAACGGCCTCGATATTAAAGATGATACGGTATATCTGAAAAAGGTATCCCGGCGAAAATACCTGTTCTCCTTTTTAAACTATTCTGTTATGTTTTTAGCACTCCTAACCTTATACCTTAACAGGAAAGATATCTTCATCGATCGAAAAGGGCTATTTTTTTTGCTCATTATATTAAGCATAATTGTCCTCTCCGTCCCTACAGCCATTGAGACCCGGTTCATGCTGCCTTTGTTCCTGTATCTCTATATGGTGGTTGTTTTTTTTATCAATCATAATAACCGGCTTCTGTCAGTTTTTAATAACCACCTTCTTCCGCTTAGCATCACTTATATTTCTTTTATAGTTACATGTTTTGTGTTATCCAATTCCACCTATGCTAATATTGAGGTTATTCAACATCCATCCGGTAGATCCATTCCTGCAAGATCAACTAATGAAGAGATTTACTTTGATATGGAAAGATCAACTTTTGATACAACTTATTCCATTGCAACCTATAATCAATTGAGACTAAAATTAACAGATTCATTAGTTAGTATTGGAAAAATATCTGATGTATCCAGATCAGGGCGCTACTCAGTTGCAACACATGAGAAAAGTCAATATCCATTTGGGTATTGGATAAATAATGTTGCTAAAGGCGATCGCTTTTTTATATCGGTATGGCGCAAAGGCAGCAGGGCTAATTATCTTGCCGTATTTGGAACCATGAAGGACAGCCATTTTAACAGGATTTCAGACATCCCCGATTCGTTAGATAATGGATGGGAGCGTTTGCAACTGGAAATAAAAGTTAAAAATACACCAATTGACAATAGACTTGGGGTTTTTGTACAAACCACCGATACCGGAACGGCTTTTTTTGACGATTTCAGGGTAAAGTATTTAGCTGAATGATGATAAAACTGATTATAACCTTATAACCAATCCGGGCAAGCCCCTGTTTGAAATTGAGGTAGAAGATACTGTTGTATCCTAAAATGTTGAGATGTTCTATAATCGTATCATACCATAAAAGCGTATTGATTTTGCCAGTACGAATACCCAAAGCAATCGAAGAAAGGGAAGGATACCGAAAGGGAAGTGTGGAACTTCTATCACACTATCAGGTAATTCGATGCCAGGATATTGAAAGCCGATCTTGATATACGCCCGATATTACACCACATGGTCGAAAATATTTTAGTACTTCTGCATCTTGGCCTATTAGCATACTGTGTAGTTGTTAAGTAGGTGTTCCGAGCCCAGCCAGAATGTGAAGCATTTTCAATGCTCTAAATATGTAACTTTCGTAAAGAAAAAAAGTAGTACACAAACCTGAACCTGTATACTCCTTATCAATCAGAATTTTTTGAGCGGATAAATGCAAATTGGGTTAAGAATAAAAATTTAATTCAAAATGATTGCTGCCTAAGCTGAGGGGATCTAATAGGGAATATTGGCTTCGCCGAGCTCGTAAACCTGATTCATATTAGCTTGCTTTTATAAAAAAAAAATTACATTTGTATACCTCGTCAGCCTGTCGGGAGGTATTTAATATAGTTTTTGATAATTTTCTGAAATGAAAAAAACATCCATCATAGGTTTGCTCATATCATTGCTGTTTTTCAGTTGTTCATCTGATAATGGTTTTGAAATCAGCGACTTTAATGCATTATCTAATTTTAGTTTCGAAAATGATACATTAACTCTTCCTATGGATCTTTCAGATGCAATAATGCATGGAATCAAAATTCCAGCTGAAGGGCAATATAATGATGGTTATTTCAGGTTTAGCTTTAAAATCACAAATAGTAGTAAAATAGCTAGATCATATTATTACAAAATATTTTACCAGAATGAATCTTATAAGTTCAGTGAGTATGTTAAAAAAGAATATAATACCCTGGCAGGCAATAACTTTTACGGCAGTTGGGAAAATGCTGCTGATACTTTTCATAAAACCATACCCATTCCTGCTGATAATAAATACCATTTAATAACAGATTCATTCCGTATAGTTGGCAATCCCAGAAATGAAAGTAAGTATAAAGGTGCTAAAACCAAGTTTATTGAAATATCAGATGAGATGGTATCACAAACAATTGCCGGAATTGTTAATACCCCTGAGTGGTATAAAAGCATTCAGGAAAAGGCAATTAATAATAAAGTTCCATTGGATGAACAGTTATATCTTGATGCATACTGGGTCATCAACAACAATTCTCAAAAAGGAGAAGAAAACAACCGTTGGAAAAGAAATCCCCGGGTAGGAGCTTATAGTTTTATTCTATTGGTTTTCCCTGAGGATAACATTAATTTAATTCCAGATCATTTAAAAAACATTGCTGTATCAGAGAATGGATCCTTCATCAATCCTTACTTTACATTACTATATGACAGTAAGTTTTTAAAACAGAATAAAAAAAATATAATAGTTGCAAAGTCAAAAAACACCTTAAAAACATTTGCATCATTAGACCCAGGTACAGGGATCTATATTGACTTGTTTAAATATAATAAATTCGATATAGATAAATCATATTTTACTGAAAACTGCGGTAACACTGAAGAACTATTTGGAAAGGCACATTTTGAACAGCTGTTTCATTATATAGATAAGAACTTTTCTTTAAAGAACCTGCCTGTTGTTTATGATGTTGTTTCTGATAACTATAACCAGGATGACTATAAAAAAAATAAACTAAAATTCAATGATGATAAACTGATCAGAGATTTTGTCAAAACGACAGACTGTCCCTGTAAAACTGTGAAATATGATACCGCAATCAATGCGCTAACTATTCATAACCCGGGAAATGACGTAAATACCTTCAGAAAGGAAAATGTCGGGGTAAATTCAAGAATTGGTTTTACGTACGGTAAGTTCATCGCAAAGATTAAGTTTCCATCAATAATAAATCAAGACAATGTTTGGAATGGAATTACTTCTGCCTTCTGGCTTTTGTATCAGGATGGTAATGAATGGAATAACAGGTCAATTTGTGAAAACACCGGATATATCCCAAAATCAGAAGTGGGTGAAACAAATGTCAGGGTAAAGACAACATCTTACTCCGAAATTGATTTTGAGATTTTAAAAACATCCAGATTCTGGCCAAAAACTTCATATAAAGATAGTTTAAATGTACCTTATGATTCTCCTGAATTAAACAGTGATATTATTATAACCTGCACTAATTGGGATATGGCTTGCCGGTCTCCTGAAAAATTTAGTATCGGAGCCACTGATTTTTACCATAATAACAATAAATATGTAGTTCATCGCTGGGATGATTGGAATCATACACTAACCATTAAACATCCAATAAACCATGACAGTATTTTTAATCAGCCTTATTATTTTGAAATTGATTGGAAGCCTGAAAGTTTAACCTGGAGAATTGGAAAAGAAAGAAACCAAATGAGAGAAATTGCATATATGGACAATACCATAACTACAATCCCGGACAATCAGATGATTGTTGTTGTATCTCAGGAGTTTCATGATGCCAAATGGTGGCCTTTATCTCCCTTTATCCAGGATTTGATCCCTTTTCCCAAAAACGATATCAAAGGTGAAATTCTGGAATTACAGATTGAATAACAATATGATGTCTGATAAATTGAATGACCTAATACTCCCAACAAAACCCTTTCTTCTCCTCCAATATT
>JAWOHT010000031.1:0-53414 GCA_046485045.1 Bacteroidales bacterium | reverse complement strand
CTTCCCGTTACCGGTATATATAATGTTATTCTCCACATCGGTGGCTATAACAAACGACTGTTCAGGCCTTCCCCCGATGTTGAGCCCTTTGTTCTGGCCAATGGTAAAAAAATGGGCGCCATTGTGTTTTCCCACAATTTTTCCATCATCAGCACTATAAACGAATGGTGAACATATCTTTTCCAGTATTGAATCCGACACCTGAAATTCTTTCAGGGTATCACGGGCGACCTGGTATTGAGGTATTTCACTGCCGATTTCAATGATATCGCCCTTTTTTACCTGGAGCTTTTGCTGCAGAAAATCAGGCAGGCTGACTTTACCGACAAAACAAATGCCTTGTGAATCTTTTTTCGCCGCGGTGGGCAGTTTTTGTTCGTGTGCAATTTTCCTCACTTCAGGTTTAAGCAATTGCCCAATGGGGAATAGCGCCATGCTGAGTTGTTCTTGTGATAGCTGGCAAAGAAAATAGCTCTGGTCTTTGTTGGTATCTGCGCCTGCCAGTAACCTGTACACAGTTTTTCCATTCACCAATGTTTGCTCTTTACTGCAATAATGGCCGGTGGCAATAAAATCGGCATTCAGTTCAAGGGCTGCCTTCACGAAAAGGTCGAATTTCACTTCGCGATTGCATAAAACATCGGGGTTGGGGGTCCTGCCCTTTTCATACTCCGAAAACATATAATCCACCACTCTTTTTCTGTACTCTTCGCTAAAATCAACCTTATGGAAAGGAATATCCAGTTTTCTGGCAACCAGTTCGGCAAATATCAGGTCATCGTTCCAGGGACAATCACCGGAAAGGGTACCTGTGGTATCGTGCCAGTTGATCATAAACAATCCGGTGACATCATATCCGTCTTTTTTTAGCAGAAATGCAGCCACACTTGAATCAACTCCACCCGACAAACCAACAACAACCCTCTTTTTCATCTGTTTACCATACCATTTTAACAGTTTGCAAAAGTACAAAAAAACAGGGAATTATCGCGCCCGACACGAAATCCAAAGAAAGATATCGCTTTGTAAGCAACCAATCTGAGCGCAGAAACATCTTAAGGTCATAGTAAATTATAATGTAAAACTTAAAACTGATAAATGATGAGACCAATTAAACTTACCCCGCTGATAATTTTTGCAATGATAGCCATAAAAATGGGTGCGCAGGAGAATGTGATTGACAAATCAGACCTGCTCGATTTAAAACTGCAACTGATTGATTCGAAACTTGAGCTACTTGATTCAAAAATCAGGATATGGGAAACAAAACCACAGGAGCTTGAAATTACCCTCAACTCGCTTGATAAAAGAGTAAAACAGCTTCAATTTAATCCCGAGGACTTAAACCACCGCTTCTATATGCTTGATTCACTTTTGTTTGAATATAAGAAACTAATGGCTGAAAAAGAGCAAATATCTCAGGAGTTTTATCACAGGTATTCCCCTGACAGCATCCCCGTTAAACCTTCTCCCTTCAGGTATTGCATTGCCCTGAACCCGGTACGTATTTTTGAGGGCACCATGGAGATTTCTTTTGAATACCGTGTAAACAACAGGAACACCATCGAATTATCCGGTATGGCAACATATGCAAACAGCGAAGGTATTTCTAATGTATACCTCAGGAATCAATCGCTTGAATACTATAACAGCTATACAAAGACTTACGATCCCTATTCAAGCGACAACCTGTCGGGCTTTGGCGCCACGCTGCAATGGAAAAATTATCTGCTGCCATCGGTTAATAAACGGTATTATGCCCTCAAGGGACTATATGCTGCACCATATGCCATGTACAGAAGGATATGGATCACCGGGCTTGATATGCAGTTTAACGAAGAAACAGATATATGGGAACAAATTGAAATTGTTCAGAATCTCGATATTCTGGCCTGCGGGGTGATCGTTGGCTGGCAGTTTCCGATAGCAAAAGTTATAACGGTTGATGCTTTCATCGGAGGTGTAATAAGGTTAAGTCATTACGATACCGAAAGCGGGTTTACCAAATACAAAAAATGGGACAATATTGATTATTCGGGGGTTCTGCCCAGGGCAGGAATTAAGATCGGAATTTTGAAATAGTACAAATAAAAAAGACAGGAGGGTTTGGGCTATAAAGTCAATCCTCCTGTCATCTTTATTTTTCAAAATTTTATTTCCTTAAATCCGCAAGTTAAAAGTAAATGATTGGTAATAAATACCCTTCGACTACGCTGCTAATGACACGACGGGAATAGCCTTTCCCGGTCTACCGGGACTCAGGCTGACAAAGGTGTCAACTAATTATTAAATAGTGGTTTAGCACTATCGAAGTCTCAGGGTGACAATCCCTTCGACTTCCCGCCTGCCTTAGCAATTGCGGCGGGCAGGCGCTCAGGGTGACTGTCAGGCTGAGCGAAGTCGAAGCCTGATGGAAAAAAGAAAATTAACTTGCGGATTTAAGGTATTTTTATTTCTTCCTTACAGGTTTGTTTCCGGATTTTGCCGGTGGTTTATAACCCCTATTTTTTGCCATTTTTTCCATGCGCTCCTGCCAGCTCGATTTTTTTACCGGTTTTGCCTTACGCGCTTCCATCTTTTTAAGCAGCGCAGCTTCGTCAATAAACTGTTTGAATATCCAGTTCTGGCCGAAAGTAATCATATTTGCAAGGAAGTAATAATAGGTAAGCGCGGCAGAAAAACTGTTAAGAATAAACATAAACATTACCGGCATAATGTACATCATGGTCTTCATGCCCGGCATCTGCTGTGTACTGGCCGTAGTCTGGCTGCTCAACCTGATAGAAAAGATTGTTGAAACGGTCATTAAAATGGTAAATAAACTCACGTGGTCGCCATAACCAAGGGGAATACTGAACGGCAGATCGAGAATAGAATCGTATGTTGAAAGGTCTTTTGCCCAGAGAAAACTTTCCTGCCGCAGTTCGATAGAGGTAGGAAAGAACTTGAACATGGCAAACAGAATCGGAAATTGCAGCAACTGCGGAAGGCATCCGCCAAAAGGACTGGCCCCTGCTTTGCGGTATAAAGCCATGGTGGCCTGCTGTTTTTCCATCTCTTTGCCTTTCGGAAATTTGGCGTTCAGTTCGTCTATCTGTGGTTTCAGTACCTTCATTTTGGCAGTCGAGAGGTACGATCGGTAGGTAAGGGGGAATAAACCTATTTTAATGATTATGGTCAGTAAAAGAATGATCAGACCGTAATTTTCAATAAACTTGCTTAACCAGTCGAAAATAAGGATAATCACATACTGATTGATCCATTTTATGATGTTTTTACCAAGAGGTACAAGCTCTTTCAGATCGTATTCGGTATATTTTTTCAGCAGGTTATATTTGTTGGGGCCAAAAAAGAATTTCATTGATACCGATTCATTGCCCGAATGATTAAAAGGTACACCTATCTCGGCCCTGAACTTTTTTAAGTATTTGTCTTCCTCAGGCAGGTTGAAATATTCCAATTTAGGGGTCTCAAAAGAATTATCCGAAATAAGCACCGACGAAAAGAACTGACTCTTAAAAGCTATCCAGGTTACTTTTGCAGGTATCTCTTCACTTACTTTATCTTTGTTCGACCGGGCATTAAAGTATTCCACATCGTTCTGATGAGGCTTGTAATAAATTGTGGTATAAATATTTTCATTCTTCTTTTCCTGCTCCTGCTGGGGCAAAAACATCTCCCAGTTCAGATCAACTGATTGTGTTGACCTGGTGGATATTTCTTCAAGCCCCACAAAATCAACCTTAAAACCTATCATGTATGTGTTGTGGTAGACCGTATAGGTATATCTGATATATTTTTCATCGGTAGCACTAAGCACGAAAGACAGGGAAACAGAATCTTCGCCTGCATTGAAGTTTTTCTGGTCAGAAAGCGTCGTAAAAAACAAATCGTTGGTTGATATATACCTGTCCTGGTAACCAAAGTTGAAGCCGAATATTGTCGAATCGCCCGAAAAAAGCAAAAGGGGCAATGAATCGTGCGTTTTATAATTTTTCAGTTCCACAGAATATGGCCTACCGCCTTTTGTAGAAACAATTAATCTGATAAGGTTATTCTCAATTGTATAGAACTCGTTTTTCCCGGCAGCGGCAGGCCCGAAATCCCCAAACATCTTTTGCAGGCCGGCTTTGTTAGTGTCGGTAACTGCCATGGTGATTGTCAGTGCCGCGAGCGAGTCTTGTTTTATTTTTGCTGCCTGTTCATGTTCAAATTGTTCAAGCCTTATCTTTTGAATTGAATCGGCCATATGCTGTCTGCGGGCCAGTTGCTCTTCCGAAGGCTTGTTAAGAATACTGTATACAATAAGAATTCCTACAATAATAATAATACCGATAATCGAATTTTTGTCCATTATATCAATGCTGTTTTAAATAATTAATATTTTATACCAGGCTACATGTTAACTTATTCACACTTAATAAGATTAAAATATTGCAGCCTTTATGAAACTCACAAACAATGGATGAGGTTTTAATACCGTACTGCTGTATTCAGGATGAAACTGTACCCCGACAAACCACTTATGCGACGGTATTTCCAATATTTCAACCAGGTTGGTATCAGGATTGATCCCTGCAGCAATCATACCGGCTTTTTCGAATGCCTCGAGAAAAAGATTGTTGAACTCATACCTGTGCCTGTGCCGTTCAACTACTTCGTTAACAGCGTATGCTTTATGAGTCAATGTTCCTTTTTTGATCACACAGGGATACCCTCCCAACCTCATGGTACCTCCTTTGTCTGATATTCCTTTTTGTTCCTCCATAAGGTCTATAACCGGATAGGGTGTTTTGGTAGCCATTTCGGTGGAATGTGCTTTTTCATATCCCAGCACGTTGCGGGCAAATTCTACTACGGCGCATTGCAACCCGAGGCAAATACCAAAAAACGGGATATTGTTCTGGCGCGCAAATTTAACCGCCAGAATTTTTCCCTCAATACCCCTGTCACCAAAACCGGGGGCAACAATAATGCCTTTAAGGTCTTTAAGAAGTTCGGCAAAGTTGCTTTCGTTAATATCTTCGGAGTGAATAAACTGTACGTTCACCCTGCAGTCGTTCATTGCCCCGGCATGAATAACTGATTCGTTGATTGATTTGTAGGAGTCCTTTAATTCAACATACTTACCCACCAGACCGATTTTAACGGTGTGTTTAGGATTATTAAGTTTTTTCAGAAACTGTTTCCACGGGACCAATTCCGGGGGGCCGTTACCGGGAAGTTTCAGTTTTCTGATTGCCGTAACATCCAGTTTCTCTTTCTGCATCAGAATGGGTACTTCGTAAATGGTTGAAACATTGATTGACTGTATAACCGAATCGAGGTCTACATTACAAAAGAGGGCAACTTTTTTTCTCAGATCAATGGTTAGTTCTTTTTCGGTGCGCAGTACAAGTATATCCGGCTGTATTCCGTTTTCGAGCAACACTTTTACCGAATGTTGTGTCGGTTTGGTTTTGAGTTCACCGGTAGCTGAAAGATATGGCACCAAAGTAAGATGTATTACAAGTGAATTCGATTCACCCATCTCCCATTTGAGCTGACGTACCGATTCAATGTACGGTAAAGACTCTATGTCGCCAACAGTACCGCCAATTTCTGTAATCACCACGTCGTATTTATTTTTCGAACCGAGAAGTTTGATCCTTCTTTTTATCTCATCGGTGATATGCGGAATTACCTGCACGGTTTTTCCAAGGTAATCGCCTTTTCTCTCTTTGTTGATAACAGTCTGATATATTCTTCCTGTGGTAACATTGTTTGCCTGTGAAGTCTGAACACCCAGAAACCTCTCATAGTGCCCGAGGTCAAGATCGGTTTCGGCACCGTCAATGGTTACGTAACATTCACCGTGCTCATAAGGGTTCAGGGTACCGGGATCAACATTGATATAGGGGTCTAACTTTTGAATTGTCACCCGAAACCCGCGGGCCTGGAGCAATTTCCCCAACGATGCCGAGATGATTCCTTTTCCGAGTGATGAAGTTACACCGCCTGTAACAAATATATATTTCGTTGTAGTCAAAACAGCGTATTAATTTTCAATCATTATACATATCTTCAATCATCTTGATTTTCTCTGTAAGAACAATAATCTTACTTTTTGCATCATCAATTTTTCTTTGCACCTCATTGATCATAGATTCAGCATTTTTTGATTTTGCAAAAAAACCGATGTTGTTTTCCCAGAGAACAATATCACTTTCAAGCTGTTTCAGGCGATTGATAAACTTATCACGTTCCTGCAATATCCTGTAATCGTGGTTTGGTTTGGTTTGGATACTGTCCATGCGTGTTTTGAATTTCAGCAGGTCTTTTTTACCATCATCAATCTTAAGGTCATCGAACTTGTGGTTGAGGGCTTCTCTGTAACTCGTCTGTATTTTGTCTTTTTCATCAAAAGGCACAAATCCTATAGCGGCCCATTCGCGCTGAAATTCCTTGAGCATCTTAAGGTTTTCTTCTATGTTGACTGAAGGTTCAAACCGTTTGATTTTTTCGATGAGTGCTTCTTTTTTCTTCAGGTTCGACTCATATGAATCGTCAATGGTGGCAAAAAACTGTGATTTTCGCTCGAAAAAATTATCACAAGCGCTTCTGAACCGCTTCCATATTTTATCGGAATATTTGAAAGGTACCGGACCGATCTCTTTCCAACGTTTCTGCAAAGCAATCAGGTCATCGGTGGTTTTTTTCCACTCTGAACTTTCTGCAAGGGCTTCGGCCTGAATACATAATTCAGTTTTTAGCTGCAGGTTATCATTCTGTTCCTGTTTGGCTGTACTAAAAAATTCGCGCTTACGGTTAAAAAAGCTGTCACAGGCTTCCCTGAAACGCTGATAGATTTTTGCATTATCTCTTTTAGGAGCAAAACCAATGGACCTCCATACCTTCTGAAGTTCGATGATATCGCGCGAAGCTTTTTCCCAGTCGTGCATACCTTCAAGCTCTCTGTTAGCTGTTTCTTCAGCCTTTTCGCATAAGGCTGTTTTTGCCTCCATGTTGTTTTTCTGTTCCTGCTTCAGGTTAAGGAAGAAGTCCTGGTGGCGTTTATTGACCTTTGAGGTAGTCTCTTTAAACCGCTTCCATATCTCGGTGCGCATCTCAAGGGGCACAGGGCCAATTTCCCTCCATTGTACGTGCAAGGTCTGCAGGGTATTGAATGCTTTCACCACATTGGGCTCAAGTAATAATTCTTCGGCCCTTTCGCACAGGGTGATTTTCAATTCCAGGTTTTTCTTCAGGTCAAGGTCGCGGAGTTCCTGATTTATTTTAATAAAATCATAGAAAGTTTCTACATGGTGATGATAGGTTTCCCACAAATCTTTAAGGTTGGGCTGGGGTACGGGGCCAGTCTCCCTCCATCTGCGCTGAAGCTCCCTGAATTCGTGGAAAGTTTTATTTATTGACTCTTTCCTGTTAACAAGGTCTTTTATCTCTTCAATTATTTTATATTTATCCTCAAGGTTTTTCTGTTTTTCAGTATCCTGTAGTTTGGTGTATTCGGCTTTGTGTTCCCTGAAACGCGAGAGGTATTCCTTAAGTGTCTTTTCTATAGGGTCGTCCTCTGCTTTAAAATCTTCGGGGGCACCACCTTCTTCGTGGAATAATTTCCTCTTCTTCTCAATATCGGCTTTGTGCTTTTTATAGAAGTGGATTTTAATAATATCCACATCGTGGATGATATCCTGCATAGAGCCTTTATCAAGCACATCTTTGAGGATGGCTACGAGGTCTTCTTTGCTAAGCGCGGCGTAATCTATTCTTTCGGGTTTATCGTCTGTTTTCTCTTCTGGCTTTTCAGTCTCTTCTATCGTATTCTCCGGTGTTTCCGCAATATCTGTCTCATCTGCTGTAACATTGGCAAATTCTGCTTCTTCCGGCGTTTCCAACGATTCATCATTAATTTCGGGAAGAACATCTTCATCCTTTACCTCATCTTCATGCAAACCGGTTATTGCAGCTTCTTCAATGTCTGGAGAAACTTCATCCGCGTTCAGCGGTTCATTTCCATCACTCTTTTCCTGAGGATCGCCTGCAGGGTCGTCTAAGGGTGGAGCGCTATTTTGTGCAGCCTCCTCCTGAGCACCTTCTTCCGCAAGTTCTTCACCCTTTTTTTCATTCTTCACCTTATTACCGGCACTATCATCTAAACCGCCGTATTGTTCTTCCTGAACAGAGCTTTGTGGTTTCTTATCAACCATATTGGATTCCTTTTGTGTAAAGACACGTTAATTTTTCAAACCACGAAAATATACATTAACTGGTAATAGTCAAAGCTTTTTGTAAGTAAATCTGAATTTACAGAAACCTTTTAACAAATATGCCGGAATAACAACCATATGGCGCAGTGAAAGCATTTTTTATGCCTGTATGTCAGAATACATAGAGAATAAGGGCAGGAATAAGGCTATTTCAGAAAGCCGGAACAGTATAATTGATCATAAGTTTGTACCTTTGTATAATGCGGATAGATATTCTTACCATACTGCCCGGTCTGCTTGAAGGGCCTTTTAACGATTCAATCCTCAAACGTGCGCGCGCGAAGGGTTGTGTCGAGATTGTGATACACAATATCAGAGACTATGCCCAAAACAAACACAAACAGGTAGACGATTACGCGTTTGGAGGAGGCGCCGGCATGGTTATGGGCATTGAAGCAATTGACATTCTTATAAATAAACTTAAGCAAGAGCGTAACTACGATGAAATAATATACACAGCTCCCGATGGTGAAAAATACAACCAGAAACTGGCAAACTACTTTTCTACTTTAGAAAACATCATTATATTATGCGGGCATTACAAAGGTATTGACCAAAGAATTCGTGACCACCTGATAACGCGTGAAATATCTATCGGCGACTATGTGTTGACGGGCGGTGAGCTGGCTGCCGCCGTTTTGGCAGACAGTGTGGTAAGGCTCTTGCCGGGTGCAATGTCTGATGAAACATCAGCGCTTACAGATTCATTCCAGGACAACCTGCTGTCACCACCTGTATATACCCGCCCTGCCGAGTATAAAGGCTGGAAAGTACCCGACATTCTGCTCTCGGGAAATACAAAAGAAATAGAACAATGGCGGCTTGACCAGGGTTATGAAAGAACCCAAAGGCTCAGGCCTGATTTATTGACAGATTATAATACCCGGGAACAATGAAAGACAGTTTTTTATATAAACCACGCAAGTGGAAATCAATCGAACTTTGGGCTAATGTTAAGCGTGAGCAATGGTATGACCCATTATGGCAGAAAAAAAATGCCATACGCAACACCGAACAGTTAAAAAGGGTAATCAGGTTAAGCAAATTCCAGGAAGAAGAGATAAAACGCACCATCAATACACTGAGGAAGGAAGGCAAAGAACCGATGAGGATTACACCTTATTATGCCTCACTGATGCAGGAAGACCCTTTTCATCCTGAGTTCTTTGGAGAAAAATCGAAAAAAAGGATAGACCCGGTTTTCTGGCAAAGCGTGCCAACCCCGGCTAACCTTCTTTTTCCCGATGCAGGGGTAGAAGAAGCCATGCACGAGAGCTCAAGAAGTTTTGGCGCTGCATATCAGCGATATCCAAACCGTATTGCACTGTTTGTTGCAGAAAACACAAGTTGTGCCTCTTACTGCGTACACTGCCAGAGGTCTAAATCGCTTGACAGCACCATGCTTGTTAACAGGTTAAAAATCAACAAAGGGTTGTTCTACATCAGGCACAACAAAAACATTAACGAAGTACTTGTTACCGGAGGCGATGCCCTGATGATAAGCAAAAAACAACTGAAATATGTGCTTGAAGAGTTAAGCAAAATACCTCACCTGCGGGTGATAAGAATTGCCACAAGGGTACCGGTTGTAATGCCTATGGCCATTACAGACGAGTTGCTTGAGATGATTAAAAAATCGTCTAACAAATACAACAAAGGCATTGACAAATATGTGTATTTTATGACACATATTAATCATTTTCAAGAAATTACAAAAGACCTTTACAATGCAGTTACAAAAATCAGCGAATATGGGTTCACCACCCGAAACCAGACAGTACTGCTAAACCATGTAAATGACAGTTACCGCACGCTTGCAGAAACTTTCAGAAGAATGTTCTGGATTGGTGTACATCCGTATTACCTGCTGCAATGCCATAAAGAAAAAGGTATTGCCCATTTTATCACGCCGATTCAGGTGGGGAAAATTTACATGAAACAACTGCAGGGCTGGATTTCGGGAATCACGGTACCTCGTTATGCGGCAAATATTGAGGGGGGAGGGGGCAAAGTATTGCTAATGCCTTCAGGACATGATACACTTGGGCTGGACACAAAGATTGATGACAAGATTTCTGAAAGTTTTGCCAATATTTATACCTGGGACAACAAGGATATTTTCAGGTACGAAGCCCTTGGACGTGCACGCCAGGAAGAGTATTACGAGGCCTTAAGAATAATGGATACATTCATTGGAAGAAAAGGGGTATTCGTTCCCAGAGTCATCATTGTTGATGAAAAAGGCAATCACATTGAGACCACCAACCGAACAAGGCTTCCGGCTTTTGAACAAAGTGTTAAATCGAAACTTCTCGGCTATGAGCTGCATACCAATAACATGCCCCTGACAAATCCTTTTGATATCTTAGATGAGCTGGAAGAAGAATTCAAGAAATCGGATTATTACCAGAGACCTGCTGAATAAAACTTTACGAATTGCCTGAATTATCGCGATGGCATACCAGACTATAAGGACAGTTTTTACAAACCTCTCTATCGTTGGTTTGTACAAAGGGGATTCCGGTATCGAAAATCTGCGTGATTGTGCCTGTTAAAAGCTTTTCAAAATCTGCGAGGTACGGCACAGCATTGTTTACCAGTAATTTAACATTTCGTCCCTGTTGTTCGGTAATCCTGAAATCAAATTCGGGGTTGAACATACTGCGTATAAAATAGAGACCGGGCAAAATAGTATCGCCACCCATATTTTTATGCACTACAAGGCTATACAGTAAAATCTGAAACACAGCACCGTTTCGTTTTGACCCCGTTTGTTCGAACAGAGCACTGGTATTTTCAAACACGTTTTTCCTGACCCCCGATTTATAATCCACGATCCTCGTCACACCTTCTTTTTCGTCAATACGGTCAATTATTCCGCCAATCCTGATTTTATTGCCATCCGGTAGTTTCAGTTCGAACATGTAATTCTTCTCAAGCGCTGCCAGCACGAAAGGTGCATAACCTTTATCGTATTCAAGAATCTGCTGAAGGTATTTAAGCATAATCTCCCTAAGAATAATGTTTCGTCCGGTTATTTCGATTTTTTTCCCGTTGAAAAATTCATCTCTGAAAGCCTGGTCGGCAGCCTCAGCAATCAAATTATCTGTTTGCTGAATTTTTTCTATATCCTTATTGGTCAACACATTTCCGATAAATGGCCTGTAGAGCAATTCCATAGCTTTATGCAATACCGAACCGAACAATGCAGCATCGAGTTCTTCAGCCAGAATATCAGGTTCTTTTAAACCTGCAATATATTTCAAATAAAACCTTAACTGACAGTTCAGATAAGTATTTATAGCACTGGGCGTAATATATAATCCGGATTTTTCATCCAGATACTTTTGGAGTATTTTCAATACCCGGTCGTCTTTAGCTGCCTGAATTTTCTTCGGAATGGTAAAAATTACCTCGGGGACAATCACCTTTTCTTCAACTTTAAAAACCTGATCATAATAAAGCTGGTGCAGAAACCGCGACCGCTCACCCGTTGCCAATCCGTCGTGCCTTGAATTGTAAACCAGGCTGATATTTTTCGCCCGCTGGATAAGCCGGTAGAAATAATAGGCATAGATGGCGTCTCTGTGCCCGGGAACAGGCATACCGAAGCCATACCTTAGACCCATAGGAATAAAAGTGGGAGTGTTGCCGGTTTTCGGGAAAATACCTTCGTTCATCGAAAAAATAATGACATTTTCGAAATCGAGCACCCTGGTTTCGAGAATCCCCATTACCTGCAGTCCTTTAAGAGGTTCACCCGAGAAGGGAATGGACAGTTCCGAAAGCGATTTCATTATAAGGCTGAAGACAATACGCGCTGACAGTTCAATACGGGCCTCTTCAATCAGTTCTTTCATCTGTTTGAATGTTACAATTGTAAGATATAACATTTCTGACTGCCAGACATGGTCGCTGTTCTTATTGTCTGTTGCAATAAAATCTGCAGTAAGCCGGGTAAAAATATTCAGAAAATACTCCGGGATTTTCTTTGCATCTTCAGGCAAATCAGTGATAAGCTTTAACAAACCGGTAACCGCAATATCCTCTGCGCCGGGGTATACTGTGTTGCACTGTATAATTGATTTCTTTAACTCTTGTATACAGTCTTCGCCAGAAAAGTAAATCTCCGGCAGATTAAGCAGGGCTATCACATCTTTATGATAAAAGCATAAACTGTTATTGGCATATTTCCTGGAGTTGCCGTGAAGGTTAATGATACAGTTAACAAGATGGTAAATGCCGCTATGCACAACAGGGAAACCCATTGTTACATTCATGTCTTCGTAAGATTCAGGAACAGCTGCCAAAACAGGCAGGAGCAGCGACTCATCGGCAAGCACAACGGCTGTATTCACCGGATTTTTATTATCCTGTGCGGGCAAACTGTCCATAAAAAATGATAAAGCCCCTGTCTGACCGGTATTTGAAGGTACATCAACGAAAGTAATCCTCTTGTCATTTCGTGTTAAGCAATCAAAATTCATCCCGAAATCGGGTGGCGGAAACCTTTTTATATTTTCCCTGATAAAAAAGCCGGCTTCATGAATACTGTTATTTATATAATAATGGTCATAATCCCATAAAAATTCAGCCATACCGTTGACTTTCAGGTGGCTGAACAACCGCTCTTCGGCTTTGTTCAAGGCATTAAAGCCAATAAAAAGATATTTCTTAATGCCTTGAATTTCCATTTGTCCTGCTGCAATATCTTCAGCTACTTTCCTGTACATCATGCCTTCGTATGCGATCTGTTTTTGCTGAAGGCCAGATTTGAACCTGTCGTATACAGCGGGCATGGCCTCCCATAAAGAGACAAAAGATGATTTGTCGCCCGACGGTTTTCCTTGGGCAAACGCATCCCAGAAACGACTGATGATCTTCACCTGACTGGCATCGAGGTAATCGAAATGGTTTTCAACACTTTTCAGTCCGGCAAGATTCTGGAATATGTCGTGCGCCCTGACCAGGTATTTGTCAATATCGTCAAAATCAGAAAGCAAAATACCTGCATAATAAAAGAAATCATCAATTTTTTCGGTTGTACGGGTAATATCCTTAAAAGCATCATACAGCTCAAAAACAAGGGCCAGTCTCCCGGAAACCGTGTAACCCGAGAGCTTTTCCATAAGTTCTGAAATGGTGAAATATGCAGGCGCCCAAAGAGGCTTTTCAGAAATCTCAGACAGGTATTTGTTAAAATAACGAATGGGGCGTTTTCCTGGAAAAACCACTGCAATATTTGCGGTTTCATCGCCATAACGCGACAAAAAATAAGAAGCAGCCTCTTTCAAAAAATATTGCATCATCTTGTAGTTTTAGGTTGTTGACTGCCCATATCGTTGTTCCCGGGCCAATTTTTACCCTGCCATGTATTTTTTTTTTCGAGCAGTTTTTCAAATTTCACAAGAATCTGGTCATTTCGCAGGTCCCATGCAATACCTTCGCAATAACGAGGTGGCGCTTCTCCTGCAATTCTCTCAACCACAAATGCCGGGTTGAGGTTCTCAATGCAGTCTGTAATAAATTCAAGGTATTCATCAAGATCATTGAACAGAGAAAAGTTTTCGGGATGGGACTGAAATTCGGTAGCCATAGCAGTACCTTTAAATATCTGTAACTGGTGAAATTTAACAGCATTCAGCGGTAGCTGCGATATCAGGGCAATAGAATTCAACATCTCGTCTCTGGTTTCACCCGGCAACCCGAAAATAAAATGCCCACCCGCACGAATATGCCGGGCTGCGGTTTTCTCAAGCGCTGTAACAGCCTCTTCAAAAGTGTGGCACCGGTTTACCCTTTCGAGGGTTTTGTTATAAACCGATTCGATACCATATTCTATTACAAGGTAAGTTTTTTCAGCCAGCCCGGCGAAGTAATCAAGCATCTGGTCGTTTATGGCATCTGGTCGGGTACCGATAATTAATCCTGTAATACCCTCAACAGCCAGCGCTTCTGAATACATTCTGTCAAGCTCTGCAAGCGATTTATAGGTATTTGTATATGCCTGAAAATAGGCGATATACTTAAGCACACGCCTGTACCTCCGGCGATGAAATTCAATGCCTTCAATAACCTGCTCTGAAATTGTTTTGGAGGCGCTGCAATACGACGGATTGAAAGCGTCGTTAATGCAATAGGTGCAACCTCCCCACCCTTTTGTGCCATCGCGGTTCGGGCATGTAAAACCGGCATCAATGGCTACTTTCTGTACCCTTGTGCCAAAAAGTTTCCGCATATAATCCGGATAAGCATTAAACCTTCGCGATGTTCCCCAAGTATAGTGTTCCGTCATTCAGTTTACCTGTAAAATTTTATTTTTGCCAATGTACCATAAATATGCTTCTACCTGTCTGTATCCCATCATTCTAAGCAGATCGCAGTATTCCGCAACCTGAGTTTTGTGATCAGATGACTCATTTTCACCGAATTTATAATCTATTACAATAGCCTTGTCTTCTTTGATCAAAACCTTGTCAGGCCTTTTGCTCTCGTGGCCGCTGAAAAGAATATCCCTTTCATTAAGCGTTTCCCACTCACCCGAAAACCAGCCCTGAACCTGGATATCTGAAAAAATTACCACTGACTCTTTCCTTATATATTCCATTTCGGTTTTACCAATCTTACCGTGGTAATATAGATTGACAATTGCAGGCTCTATGTCGCTGAGAGTTTTAATTTGTGCGAATAGCTCGTGCATGATTTTCCCGTAACTTAATGGAGTAAAGTCTCCTTCGCCAAATGAAAGAAAGTCGCGGGCATGTGTTGACACTTTCATTCTTTGCAAAGTATTGTATACAGGCAACCGGTCAGCATCCAGCCTGGCAACGGGTTTCTTCTCTGAAGGTGCGGGTATAGAGAGGTTGCCACATTCAAACACATTTTCATCATTTACTGAAATAACAAAAGTGTCAGTTTCCTTATCGTGAAATTGATTTAACGATTCGCTTATGAGATGTGAAATATCTGAAATATCTTTCCCTGATTTTCGTTCATCGGCCGGAAGAAAACAGTACAGCGCATCTTTCGCCCGTGTGAAGGCAACATACAGCAGGTTGAGGTTGTCAATATAAACCTTTAGTTTTTCAGTCTTGTAATCATCAGAAAAACATGTATTTTCAAGCGAACTACCATAGTTTACCGGCAAAATCCCTAACTGGTCAAACGGGCTATCCGTTGGTACACACCATAAAATATTTCCGGGCGGGGGGTTGATTTTCCAGTTGCAAAAAGGCATGATTACCACGCTGAATTCAAGTCCCTTAGATTTGTGAATGGTGAGTATCCTCAAAGCATCAAGGTTATCGGCACCGGGAATAGATTTTTTTGAGCCGGTTTCATTCCAATAATTTAAAAATGCATCCAGGCCTGAACTGTTACGTCCAGAATAATCTATCACCATATCTTTCAGGGCATTAATATACACCTGTTCACCCATCAACGCTGATAGATTAAAATTTTTGATTACCTGCTGTAAAACCTCATACACCGGCGATCCCGAGCATGATGCCAGGAGGTCAGAAAAATTTTCGGGCATAATTTTCTGCACATCCTCTTTAGCTGTAGAACGATTGAAATGCGGCAACACAGCATCTTCTGTCCCCGGAACATTTTTTTGAATATAATTCAGGTATTCAAAAAGCATAAAATAGCTATTGATATTATCGCCAGGATCGGCAAGGTAACGAAATACCGAAATAATAAATTTTACCGCCGAAGAAGACCCGATAAAAAGCGCCTCTTCTGAAACAATATCGAACCGGTTGCCAGTTGCCGCCCCGGTATTTTGTCTGTATTCTAAAAGTGAATCGGCCACCACTTTCCCTTCTTTTTTATTCCTGGTAAGAATTGCTATCTCACCCGGCGAATAGCCCTTATCGAGCAACTCACTTATTAACCGGGCAATTTTAGGCAGTACAGTCTCGCTGTATCCTGAACCTGAAGGTACAATCTCCACTCTGACATATCCCCCACTGCCTGCTGTCTCAGGCAATTTTTGGGCTACATCGGCATAGAGGTCATTAATAATATCGTGGCTTGAGATACCATTATCATTTTGACCGTTTTGAAACTGCTGCCTGACAATGCACGGTGCAATACTAAAAAAGCGGTTATTGAACCCAACAATCTCCTTTTTGCTGCGCCAGTTAACTTCAAGGGTCTCACTACGAATTGCCTCACTGTAAAAGTCGCTGAGCACATCTTTCAGCAGAATCTCCCAGTCCCCGTTTCTCCATCGGTAAATTGATTGTTTGGCATCACCCACTATCAGACAGTTATGACCCTGCGAAAGGCTGTTGCTGATAAGCGGTTTGAAGTTTTGCCACTGAAAGCCCGAAGTATCCTGAAATTCATCAATAAGAAAATGATGAAAATAGTTACCTGTTTTTTCATAGATAAAAGGGGCATCGTTGTTGTCAATAATTTTGTTGATCAACTGTGCCGAATCGCTAATGAGAAAGAGATTTTTATTTCGTGTATGCCTGTATACCGAGGCAGTTATATCTGTGAGTATACCCAGGGTATAAAAATTACTGAGGAGTGTTCTGGCAGTATTGTACAATTTGCCCTTTTCTTCGATATAATCAACAACCTGTTGCAGCAACGGATGAAGTAAACCTTCAACGACCTCTTGTATATGCCCTTTTTGCGGGTGATTGCTTTTGTACCATTTATCAGGATTTTGCAAAACTTCTGTAACATAAGTATTTACATCTGGAACATTGCCTGTGGCCATTTTTTGAAAAAACCCTGCCGGGCCCCGGCTTTTCTGGTAAAAATCATCAATACCAAGGTGGTTGTTTGAAAAAATAGTTGCTGCCTGTTTGCCAAAATCTGTAACCGAAGATTCATAAGCTGCCGTAATCTTACAAAGCTGGCCTTTAAAGGAGGCTAAAAACGCCTTGTCATTGAGTTTTTCGGCTATTGAGTCAGCATATTGTTTATACTTCTCCTTAAAAATTTCCTTTCCCAGTTCAAAAATCTTGTTTTTCAGGTTCCACCCTTTTTCATCTTCAACCCTCGACAGTGTAAACTCAATCAGCCAGTTGCGCAATCCGGCATCATGGTCTATCCTGCTGAACATGTCTTCAATGGCAATGCCCAGCACATTATCGTCGTCGAGTTCGAGGTTATAATTGCTCTGAATGCCAATTTCACGGGTAAATGAGCGGATAATGTACTGGAAAAAGCTGTCAATGGTGCCGACGCTAAACCAGGAAAAATTATGTAATATTTTTTTCAGGATAATACCGGCTTTCAAACGAATGTCTTTTTCTGTTTTCCCGGTAATTTTCATCAATGGCTGAAGGTAACTGTCTGGTTTTCCAGATGACAGCGAGTGCAATACACTTATAATTCTTGACTTCATCTCGCCAGTGGCTTTATTGGTGAAGGTAACTGCAAGAATATGCCTGAAATTGCTGCTATTGTCAAACAAGTATGAAAGATATTCAAGGGTAAGCCTGAAAGTCTTGCCCGAACCGGCAGAGGCACGTACTATGTGGAGATGGGCCATTTAAACCAGGGTGTATATTTCACAGATAAGTAAAAGTAGTTTCTTGCTTCCAACTTTCCAAAAGTTTAAAATTTTTACAAGATAAAATCAGGTGTTCGCTCAAATAACCCTTTTAACGGTTACATCTCCGCGGGGGGTGTCTGATCAGACCAGCAGATTGTTTCGCCACAGTATTTGCACTTTCCGGTATGGTCTGTACCTTCTGCATCAACAAAATATCCAGTCCTTTTTATCAACGTTATGCCGCAAACCGGGCATTTTGTATCCTGGAAGTCTTTAAGATGAATATTTCCAACATATACATAACTAAGCTTTTCAGATGCAATCTGGTAAAACCTCTCAAGCACACCCGGAGCTGTAGGTTCGATTCCGAGCTTATACACAGGGTGGTAACGCGAAAGATGCAAGACAGTTTTGTTACCAAGTTCAGAACAAATCCAGCTGATCATGTCTGAAAATTCCTTTTCATCGTCATTGAGTGTTGGAATAATAAGGTTTGTAATTTCTAAGTGCTTATGATGTTTCGCCAGTATTTTCAAAGTGTTGAGCACGGGCTGTAAACTTGCTCCGGTCTGTGTTTTGTAGAATTCATCGTTGAATGCTTTCAAGTCAATGTTGCAGGCATCTGTATATTCAATAAGTTCATGCAAAGGCTCTTCACTGATAAAACCATTTGAAACCACGACATTTTTTAATCCCTCCTTTCGTACAAGTTTTGCAGTATCAAGCATAAACTCATAAAACACAGTTGGTTCATTATATGTATAGGCCACGCCAATATTTTGGTCTTTTGACTTCGCCATCTTCACGATCTCTTCGGGGTTATATCTTCTATGCCGGGAATGACCATCGGGTGAAGCTTGCGATATCTGCCAGTTTTGGCAGCAACTGCACTTCATGTTGCAACCAAAGCTGCCGATTGATAATATTACTGAACCGGGGTAAAAGTGGTACAATGGCTTTTTCTCAACCGGATCGAAGCCAACCGCTGAAACCAACCCGTAATTCTCACTTAATAATTTGCCGTCGCGGTTTCTTCTAACCTTGCAGGTGCCAACCGCGCCATCTTTTATTTTGCATGTATGAGGGCACAGCAGGCATGTAACCCTGCTTTCTTCGGTTGTATAGTATAGCGCCTCTTTCAAAACTGTAAATTTTGGGTAGTATAAAATTATTGAAAAGATTTATATTATAATGTAAAAATTACCATGCATCCTTAGAGTGTGCCGGAACAAATGCAATATGGTCCAGATACGTATCTTTGTTACAGATAAGCTTTTCTTACGGCATCAAGCCTAATGAGGATAAACAACAGTAAACTGAAGCCCATGAGTGAAGAGCCACCATAACTAAAAAAGGGAAGAGGGATGCCGATAACAGGGAACAACCCGATAGTCATGCTGGTATTAACCGCCACATGAATAAAAAGCACCGATGCCACTGCATAGGCATACACACGGGTAAATTTTGAACGCTGCCTTTCAGCTACCATTATTATTCTTATCAGCAATCCGGCAAATGCCAGTAACACCAAGCTTGTGCCGATAAAACCCCATTCTTCGCCGATAGTACAGAATATAAAGTCGGTGCTTTGCTCGGGTACAAAATTGAATTTCGTCTGTGTTCCTTCAAGAAACCCTTTACCGCTAAAGCCTCCTGACCCGATAGCTATCTTTGACTGATTTAAATTGTATCCGTATCCTTTTGGGTCCTGCTCCTTTCCCAGCATAATGTTGATACGCTTTTGCTGGTGTGGTTTCATCACTTTATGAAAAACCAGGTCAACCGAGTAAGGCACAGCAATAAAGCCGCAAAGCAAAAGAAGCATCACAAAAACATGCTTGATTTTATGCCTTAAGGCAAGAACAATATAGACAACACCCGATAATACCATCGAGAGAATTATTACCAGGTCGTATCTGATACCTAATTCAAAATATTTGTTTACCAAAAACAAAGCGGCATAAGCCGTTCCGAAAATAAGCAGGCTTGAAAGAAACACTTTTGGTTTTCGGTTTAATATAAAATGAAAAACCAGCACAATACCAATGAGGGCCAACACAATGGTAGCTGTATTGAGCAGAAGGGAGAATAAAAAGAGTGCAAAAACAAAAGCTACAAGAGCCAATATCCATCCGGGCAGGCCTTCACGGAACAATACCAGCAGAAAAGCGGCAAAAACGAGCGCTGTTCCCGGGTCGGGCTGCATAAGAATAAGAAAGAAAGGTGCACCTATGATTCCGGCACAAATCGCAGAAGTCTTTAGGGTAAATTTATTGATGCCGTAACTGCTGAGATATTTCGCAAGCGCCAGGCTGACACCAATTTTTGCAAACTCGGAAGGTTGAACAGAAAACCCGAAAATTCTAAACCATGACCTGGCTGAATTCACTTCGGTGCCAAATTTTAGCAACAATAACAACAACAACAACGACAGGCCGTAGATAATATATGCAAAAAATGGAAATACTTTAAAATCAAGAATAAATATGATTATTATAAGCACAAATGACAACATAATCCAGATAAACTGGTGACCATAATTGAACCTAAGGTCGAAAACAGAGGTAAAACTGTCAGTGTATCCGACTGCGAAAATATTCAGCCAGCCAAAAAAGACCAGGAAAAGGTATATGGTAACCATCAGCCAGTCAATGCTCCCGAATATGTTGATCGTTCTTTTCAATTTTTATATAACAAATTTGTTTCAAGTAATCTTTTCTCCATCCACGGACGTGTTATCGTATCGTTAAGGTATTTTTCAATGAGAAGACTGGCAACAGGTGCAGCATAGCTTGAACCAAAACCTGCATTTTCGACGTATACGGCGATTGCTATTTTCGGGTTTTCTTTGGGTGCAAAAGCAATGAAAATAGAATGGTCTTCTCCATGCGGATTTTCAGCTGTACCGGTCTTACCGCATATGGTTACATCCGGCAGTCTGGCCCAGTATGCAGTACTACCGGCGCCACCATTAACAGCAAGGTACATCCCTTCAATTACCGGCCCGAAATTGGCAGTATCAATGGTTGTAAAATGTTTTTCTCTAAAGCGGTCGTCAATGCTGCTCTCACCCTGTATTTGCTTTACCGAGTGCGGTATATGGTAATATCCCCGGTTGGCAATTATAGCTGTCATGTTGGCCATTTGTAAAGGGGTATTGAGTATTTCGCCCTGGCCGATTGCCAGAGAGATTATTGTTAACGCCTTCCAACCGTTTTTACCGTAATACTTATCATAATAGGTTGAGGGAGCGATGAATCCCCGCAATTCGTTGGTAAAATCAGAATTCAGCTTGCTGCCAAGGTTGAAGGACATAACATGCCGTCGCCAATTATTATAAGCTTCGGTAACATTGCCGTATTTGGGGTCTTCGATAATCCTCCTGAATACATTACAATAATATGCGTTACAGGAATTTTGAATTCCTTCACGAAAATCAAGTGGTGAGCGATGGTTATGACAGCCCACCCTCACTCGCCCCGAGTAATATCCCATATCGCAATAAAACTTTGAATGTACGTCTATTACTTTTTCCTGCAGGCCGATCAACCCGTTGATGGTTTTAAAGGTGGAACCCGGCGGATAATTTGCCATCAGTGGCCTGTTAAAAATAGGCTGTAGGGTATCCTTTTGCAACATCAGGTAATTTTGCGTACGCTGACGGCCAATTAAAAGAGAGGGGTTGTAAAACGGGGAAGAAATAAACACCAGTATCTCCCCTGTTGAAGGTTCCAATGCCACCACGCTGCCTTTAAAGTTTTTCATAAGCT
Source organism: Bacteroidales bacterium (assembly GCA_046485045.1). Classification (GTDB taxonomy): domain Bacteria; phylum Bacteroidota; class Bacteroidia; order Bacteroidales; family UBA10428; genus JAFGPL01. Next base: position 31,857 of record JAWOHT010000031.1, on the reverse strand, counting down.
TTTCGCCATACTCCTGCAGGTCAGCATCAATGGTACATACAATATCGCGCCCTACGGTTGCATCTTTGTCGAACCTGCCGCCCTGGAAAGTCCCCATGATCCTGCTGTGTACATCCACAAGGTAAACTTTCTGACCTTTTTCACCTCGCAGCACTTTTTCGTAAGATTTTTCGAGCCCGCTGATACCGATGTAATCACCAAGTGAATAATTCGGATCGCCCTGTATTATTGCTTCATCAACCTCACCCACATAACCAAGCAGGTGAGAAGCTATTTCGCGCTCATATTTTCTAAGTGTCCTCGCTTTTACATAAAATCCGGGAAATTTGAAAAGTTTTTCCTGCAACACCGCATATGTTTCAGGCGAAAGCTGCTTGACGAAAGGATCACGTCTTTTATAGTACGAGTTTTTAATGCCCTCTCTCATTCTTTCGCTGCTGATTTTAAGAATATTGCAAAGTTCGGTTGTGTCGAAAGGCTTGAGTTCGTAAGGAGCAATCATGAGGTCGTAGGTAGGCTGGTTGTATACGAGAAGTCGGTGGTTACGGTCATAAATCAGTCCACGTGCCGGGTAATCGAAATCTATACGTTTTGAATTGTTTTCGGCCGATAATTTACTCGATGTATCAATCACCTGCAGGAAAAAAAGCCTTACAAGAATAATTATTGTTATTAACAAAATTATTCCTCCGATGATGAATTTCCTGTCGGAATGCTGATCCATGCCTCAAAATTATTTCCGAAAAATAAAAAACTGACTAATGACAATGAGCAATAATGTAATTAAAGAACTTACGACCACCCTGAACAAAGTTGAAAAAAAACCTCCAAACCTGAAAACTTCGATATAAAACAACAAAAAATGGTGAATAAAAACCAGTATACCGGAGTATTTTATAAACCATATCAACCCGTAAAATGAGACCCTGGGGTTTGTGCCGGTTTCGTATCCTTCGCGCGGTGCGATTAATTTCAACACAAGTGGTCTTAGGAAAGCAATAAAAGTTGTAGCAATGGTATGCATTCCGAGGGTATCGGCAAAAACATCAATAAAGAGTCCCAATACAAATCCGGTAAGCAGCAAAACCCAGCCCGGTGTATCAAATGGCAACAATAGTAAATACAATACATAGATATAAGGAACAATAAACCCTGACAACTGAATGTTGCTGAATACCAAAACCTGAATGGCAACAACCAAAAAAAATGCAACGATATATCCTGTAAGCCTTCTAATCATTTCCGTTTTTGTTTTCCAGTCCGAGTTGTTCGCTTCTATAAAGATTCTTTATAACCTGAACATTTCTTAAATTTTTAAAATCGGTTGAAAGCAGCACGCTGATATCGTAGTAATTTCCACCTTTTAACTCAACATCCGAAACAACCCCTACCATACAGCCCTCGGGAAACATGGCCGAGTAACCACTGGTTACTACTGTGTCGCCTTTCTTAACATTAATATTGTGGGGAATATCTTTTAAGCTGGCCTTGGTATGGCCGGTACCTGTCCATTCCAGCGATCCGAAATGGCCAGTTTTCTTAAGTTTTGCACTTAGCTTCAGGTTTCTGTTAAGAAAGGAAATAACCGATGAAAAATTGTCAGACACCTCTTTCACTACCCCAACAATACCGTCGTTGCATACCACTGCCATATCGGGCATTATGCCGTCATTTATCCCTCTGTCGAGGGTTATGTAATTGAATTGCTTATTCGTGGAGTTGTTAAGCACCCTTGTCCCGATATACACAAACTTTAAACGACTAACCGTGTCAATACCATACACCTTATTACCGTAATTAATGCTTACAAGGCTATTGATCATGTTGTAAAGCTGGTTGTTTTCCTCAATAAGTTGACTATTTTCTTTATGCAGGGAAAGATAATCTCTTAAGATGGAAGATTTTTTGGCGTATCTTCCTGTAATAGAATGCGTTAAGGACACAAACTGTGCTTTCTGGTAGGTATTGTTTTGAACAAGGAAGACAATACCCGTAATTTCCAAAAGGATGAAAAGCAGGATAAAATGGTATTTAATTAAGAACCTGAGTAATTCCCTCATATTATATCTACACCGGAAATTCTTTTATCTCATAAGGAATGAAAATTTGTCAACATTCTTAAGTCCTATCCCGGTACCTCTGGCCACAGCGTGCAGCGGGTCTTCAGCAATCAGGAATGGGATATTGATTTTATCAGTAAGTCTTTTTGCAAGACCGCGCAATAAAGCCCCTCCACCTGCAAGGTATATACCTTTACCCACAATATCGGCATAAAGTTCGGGCGGGGTTTGTTCAAGCACCGAGAGGATGGCAGATTCTACTTTTGATAAAGATTTATCAAGACAATGGGCTATTTCCTGGTAAGAAATGGGCACTTCAATGGGCATAGCGGTCATAAGGTTTGGCCCGCGCACGTTGTAATCGGGCGGCGGATTATCTATATCGGGCAATGCAGATCCTACGTTTATTTTAATGTCTTCTGCTGTACGCTCCCCTATCTTAATATTGTGCTGATGCCGCATATAAGCCTGAATATCGGCTGTGAAACCGTCACCTGCAATGCGTATTGATTCATTGCACACAATGCCTCCGAGGGCAATAACTGCAATTTCGGTGGTACCACCGCCAATATCTACCACCATGTTGCCTTCGGGTGCGGTAACATCAATACCTATTCCCAGCGCAGCAGCCATAGGTTCGTAGATCATGTAAACATCTCTTCCCCCGGCATGCTCTGATGAATCGCGTACAGCCCTTATTTCCACCTCGGTACTTCCGGAAGGAATACAGACAACCATGCGCAACGAGGGAGAAAAAAACCTGTTGGTTGGGTTTATCATTTTAATCATTCCCCTTATCATTTGCTCGGCGGCATTAAAGTCTGCAATGACTCCATCACGCAGTGGTCTTACTGTCTTAATATTCTCGTGCGTTTTTCCGTGCATCTGCATGGCGGCATGACCAATTGCAATTATTTTGCCTGTAGCATGCTCTATAGCTACGATTGAAGGTTCATCCACCACTATTTTGTCATTATGGATAATGATGGTATTCGCGGTTCCAAGGTCTATTGCAAGTTCCTGGGTTAAGAATGAAAAAATGCCCATAGGTTAAGTTTCAGTTTTATATTTTCATGTAGCGAAGCTAATAAAAAAACAAATTGGTTGATAAATATTTATTAACCTGCACCATATATTAATGTTTAAAATGCCTGGTGCCTGTCACCACCATAGCCATGCTGTTTTTGTCGCAATAGTTTATCGAGTCCTGGTCTCTGATCGAGCCCCCCGGCTGAATTACTGAGGTTATACCGGCGTTTCCGGCAATTTCCACACAGTCGGGAAAAGGAAAAAAAGCATCCGAGGCCATTACGCTTCCCTGAAGGTCGAAGCCAAAGCTGCGCGCCTTGTCTATCGCCTGTTTTAAGGCATCCACCCTTGAAGTCTGCCCCACGCCGCTTGCCAGAAGCTGCTTATTTCGGGCCAGCACAATGGTATTTGACTTGGTATGTTTTACCACCTTGTTGGCAAATTCCATATCTGTAAGCTCCCCTGGTGAGGGCTGCTTTCTGGTCACAGCTTTCATGTCTGTTACTGTTTCTGTCTTTGTGTCCCTGTCCTGTTCAATCACTCCGTTAAGCAGACTGCGGTGCTGAACCATCGGAAGTGCTGTATCGGACCTTACAAGGATAATACGGTTCTTTTTCGATCTCAATACTTCAAGGGCATCATCTGCAAATGAAGGGGCTATTATCACCTCGAAAAAAAGTTTGTCAATTTCGACCGAAGTTTCTTTATCAACTTTTGTGTTGGTAATAAGTATACCCCCAAAGGCTGAAACAGGATCCCCGGCAAGGGCGTCCTTCCATGCATCAACGAGCTCAGGCCGGCATGCAATGCCGCATGCATTGTTGTGCTTGAGTATGGCAAACGTTGTTTCGTTGAAATCGTCAATAAGGTATACCGCAGCTTCAATATCGAGCAGATTATTGTACGAGATTTCTTTGCCGTGAATTTTTTTGAAGACCTGGTCAAAATCGCCATAGAAAACACCCGACTGATGCGGATTTTCACCATAACGCAGCGGCATGGCATTTAAGATGCTCTTTTTAAAAACCTGTTTCTGCCGGTTTTTGTTAAAGTATCCGAAAATAGCCGTATCGTAATGCGAAGAAACATAAAATGCCTCGAGTGCGAAATTTTTCCTCTCTTCAAGACTGGTTATCCCTTTCTTTTCGTTAAGAAGTTCAAGCAGTGTCTTGTATTGTTCCCTGGAAGGAACTATAACAACATCATTGAAATTTTTTGCTGCCGCACGTATCAGCGATATACCGCCAATATCAATTTTTTCAATAATTTCAGCTTCTGAGGCCCCTGATACAACAGTTGCTTCGAAAGGATAAAGGTCTACAATTACCAGATCAATTGCTTCGATTTGGTATTGTTCCATCTCCTTTTTATCAGACTGGTTATCAGCGCGGGCCAGGATACCTCCAAAAATTTTCGGGTGCAAGGTTTTTACCCTACCGCCCAGAATAGAAGGATAGTCGGTAACAGACTCAACTGTGGTAACTTCTATGCCCAGATCGGATATAAACTTTTGGGTGCCCCCGGTTGAAAATATCTTCACCCCCAGTTCATGAAGTTTTGTTACTATTTCATCAAGATTGTTTTTATGGTACACAGAAATCAACGCTGTTTTGATTTTTTTATCGCCCATGATTTTTTATTTAAGCTATTAAGATATTATATACCAATTTATTAACTGAATATGTCATAGTGACTTTATTGAAAAATAAAGTTGACGCGTTTAGCGGGCAAGATATTCATTTTTTAAAATATTCGGGCAGGGTTTTATATAATTGTTTCAACTAAAAATTAACAACCAAACCACCTGAGTGCTACAACAGCGAATAAAATATCCTGCCTATTCCCAGGTAAATAAAAATGCCCATAATATCGTTGATGGTTGTAATAAAAGGACCGGTAGCCAGGGCAGGGTCAATTTTAAATTTATTGAGCACAAGAGGAACAAAGGTACCGAAGACCGAGGCAAAAATAATCACTGCGAATAAAGCCACGCTAACAGTTAACGTTAAGATGAACGAATCGCTGAATAAAAGATTGTATACGAATATGAGTGAAGAAAGAATAGAACCGTTAAGTATGGCTATAAGAAGCTCTTTTAATAATTTCCCCGAAGTACTTTGAAGATCAATAATATTGGCTGCAATACCCTGCACAACAATCGAAGAGGATTGTACGCCAACATTCCCCCCCATTGCAGCGATTAAAGGAAAAAAGAGGGCTATATTCGGGTTAATCCTGAGGCTTTCTTCAAAAAAACCGATTACCTGTGCACCGAGTATTCCACCCACCAGTCCGATGAGTAACCACGGGAGCCTTGCCCGTGTATGCATTAAGGTGTTGTCTGATGGTTCAATATCTTCGGTGATACCGGAGATCATCTGGTAGTCTTTTTCAGCTTCTTCCTTAATAACATCCACCACATCGTCAATGGTTATCCTGCCGATAAGCCTGCCAACCTGATCAATCACGGGCAATGAGACAAGATCATATTTCTCCATGATATTGGCCACCTCTTCAGATCTGGTATCCGTTCTTACAGCAATCACCTCGGTGTTGGTTATGCCCTTTATTTTTGTATTCGGCCTGCCAAGTATTAGTTTTTTTAAAGAGACAATACCTTTAAGAATATTGTTATCGTCAACCACATATATGTAATAAAACTCATCAACCTCTTCTGCCTGTTTACGAATATCCTTAATGCACGCGGCGATATCCCGGTTTTCGTTTACCTTAACCAGTTCTTTTGCCATTAAGCCGCCAGCAGTATCCTCATGGTATTTCAGAAGGTCTGCAATATCACCTGCCTGTTCAACATCACCAATCTTCTGTAATATTTCTTCTTTCTTTTCCTTAGACAGTTCCTGCAGCATATCTGCGGCATCGTCAGAGTCTATATTCTCTCTGATATGGATTGCAATATCTTCGGCTGAAAGAACATTGAGCAGCTGTTCCCTGACATCCTCTTCCATTTCTGTCAGCACATCTGCGGCCTGCTCCCCGTCGAGGATCAGATAAAGGAATTTTGTCTCTTCTGTTGAGATTGAATCGAAAATTTCTGCAAGGTCGGCCGGATGAAGCACTTTGATAAGCTTTTTTACCCTGACTTTATCTTCCTGCTTAACCAGGCCCTTTAGCTCTTCAATAAACTCGTTTGTAAGCCTAAACTGCATACCTGAAATGTTTTAATATAGTTTTTGTGTTTGTCTGCCAGTTAGCAAAGTTAATCTGACAAAATCATCTACAGACAACTGCTCGGGCCTTTTCTCCAGAAGGGCAACATCCTCAAAACTGTCTGTAAGAAAATTTCTCAGTGAGTTTCGAAGCATCTTTCTTCGCTGGTTAAAGCTGCTTTTAACAAGTTGGAAGAATAACGCTTCATCACATTCAAGTTTTTTAACTTCATTACGCCTAAGCCTGATGACTGCCGACTGCACTTTGGGCGGCGGTTGGAACACCTGGGGACCAACGCTAAAAAGATACTCGATTTTGTAGAAAGACTGCAGCAAAACGCTTAAAATTCCGTAATTTTTATTCCCCGGGGCAGAGGCAATCCTTATGGCAACCTCTTTTTGCAACATACACACCACTTCAGAAACCATGTTGCGATGGCTGAGAATTTTAAAGAATATCTGACTTGAAATGTTGTATGGAAAGTTGCCAATGACCTTAAAACAATCAGTAAAAATCTGGTTTAATTCTACCCGAAGAAAGTCATCCTGAATAATTTCAAGCCTGTTGTGAAATTCTGTCTTAAGAAATGATACCGACTCTTTGTCTATTTCAACAGCCTTGAGATTAAATTGCTTATTATCGAGCAAAATACCTGTGAGTATCCCTTTGCCGGGGCCAATTTCAAGAACATTGTTTGTGCAGCCTTCCGAAAGGCTCCCAACAATCTTCAAAGCGATATTTCGGTCGGTCAGAAAATGCTGCCCAAGGCTTTTTTTTGGTCTAACGTTGTTCATCAGGCAATAATTATTGCTGGCTTTTCAAAAGTAATTAATATTTTCGTTCTCTTGTAATAATTCTTAAAACATCGAATCGCCGTTAAAACATCTTTGTTTATTGAATTGTTGACAAGATAAAACCAAATCTCATGAAATACAATTTTGATGAAGTAATAAACCGTGAAAATACAGCATGTTATAAATACGACCTTCGGAAAGAAGTTTTCGGCAACAAGGGTGTTATACCAATGTGGGTCGCTGATATGGATTTCAGAACACCTGACTTTATAATCGAAGCTCTAAGAAAGCGGCTTGGACATGAGATTCTTGGATATACTTTCAGGTCTGCAAGTTTTAATTCTTCTGTTACAAACTGGTTAAAAAGAAGGCATGGCTGGGAAGTCAGGAATAACTGGGTTTCGTTTTCTCCCGGGGTTGTTCCGGCGCTGAACCTCATTATACTTGCACTTACCCGGGCAGGCGATGAGGTCATCGTGCAGAGGCCTGTGTATTTCCCCTTTTTTCCGGCGATAGAAAGCCACGGAAGGGTACTGGTGAACAATCCCCTGAAATTTATCAACGGCAGATATCACATAGATTTTGAAGACCTGGAAAAAAAGCTGACACCAGTAACCAGAATGATCATGTTCTGTTCGCCGCACAATCCAACAGGAAATGTTTGGAGCAGGGATGATTTACAAAGGCTCACCGGAATATGTGTTAAAAAAAATATCATCATCCTTTCAGATGAAATTCATGCAGACCTCTTATTAAACGGCAACAGGCATATCCCAACAGCATCAATGGGTACAGGTGTTTCAGATTTAACCATTACCTGCATCGCGCCAAGTAAAACCTTCAATCTGGCAGGCCTTTCAACCTCGGTGGTTATCACCTCTAACGAATCTTTTAAAAAAAGGTATGACCAAATGCTTGAGGATATTCATGTAGGGGGCGGAAACCTTTTCGGTTTTATAGCCCTTGAAGCTGCTTATAACAATGGCGAAGCCTGGCTTGGCGCATTGCTTGACTATATCGGGGAGAACCTTAAATATCTTGTAAAATATCTCGATGAAAACATACCCGAAATCAAGCCGGTTGTCCCTCAGGCTACCTATATGGTATGGCTCGATTGCCGGAAACTCGGTTTAGATGATAAAGCCCTTAAAAACTTTATGGTAAATGAAGCAGGACTGGGATTAAGCGACGGCACACTTTTTGGCACAGAAGGAAGCGGGTTTCAGAGAATCAATATTGGTTGCCCGAGAAAGATACTGGTCGAAGCTTTAGAAAAATTAAAAAAAGCAGTTGTTGAAAGAATAAGGCATTAATTAAAAAAAAAATTATTAAATTGCCCAACGATCGCAAACAGTGAAATAACTAAAGGATTAAAAGAAAATCATAGAAAGGCCCTGCAATATGTATAAAAATTTCAATGGCAGAAAGCTGTTTTGAAATGGTTTTTTACTAAATTAGAGTGATGGTTATTATCAATAAAACATAATTGATAAATATATGAGATTTAAAATTGCAACAAAAATTATTATAGCTTTCGGCCTGATTACGCTGGCTGTAATAATTTATGCTTTTATCATCAGCAATGCCCTTCAGAAAAGCCGCGAACTGAATGACAGGATTTCGAACGTATACACCCCTTCACTTTCGTTCATCAACGACCTGTATTCAAAAATCAGCGATTCGCGCATGCTTGTGAAATCATGGGTTTTTATTGACAAAATTTCCAACACACCCGACAAGCTTAAACTTTTAAAATTGCATGCCACCGATTACGCCTATGCTATGGATACACTTAAAAGCTTCAGCGCGATGTGGCCCGTGGAACATCCCGAGCAGAAAGCGCTCCTGTTTGCCATAGATACTGCCATTACAGACACCCTTTTTACCAAGCATCAATATATTATGGACCAGCTCAATAACTTCGAGAGTTATGACGATCCTTTTATTGTATTTGAAGTAACCCCGATGACCGAGGAAGGTGGTGAAGTAATGGTGCTTACACAGCGCATTTTAAATAAAATAGAGATTCTTAAGAATGAGCTTGAAGACCAGGTGGAAAAAGGCAGGGTAGAAATGGTTGATACCTTTAACAACCTGAAAAACAGAATTGTGATTATGGCCATCGTGCTGGTGATAGTTGCTTTGATAATAGGGGCATTTACGATAGATTCGCTTGCAAGGCCAATCAACCATACGAAAAACATTTTGTTGCAAATGAGCAAAGGAATATTGCCAAAAGACAAGCTGACCGAAGGCACCGATGAAATAGGACAGATGGCCAAGGCGCTTAACCTTGTCATTCAGGGGTTAAAAGACATCTTTAACTTCTCGCTCGAAATTGGCAAAGGTAATTTTAACACAGCTTTTAAACCCCTTAGTGAAGAAGACGTTCTGGGCCATTCACTGCTTGAGATGCGCGATGAACTTAAAAAAGCCGCTGATGAAAACGAGAAAAGAAAAGAAGAGGACAACCAGCGCAACTGGGCTGCTCAGGGAGTTGCCAAATTCAGTGATATTCTGCGGCAAAGCAATGATAACCTTGAAGATTTATCTTACGAGATTATCAGCAACATGGTAAAATATACCAACTCTAACCAGGGAGGTATGTTTATCGTCAACGACACCGACAGGGACCAAATCTATCTCGAAATGTCGGCATGTTATGCTTACGACCGAAAGAAATTTCTAACCAGAAAAATTGAGTCCGGGGAAGGATTGGTTGGCAGATGTTACCAGGAAAAAGAAAAAATATTTCTTACCGAGATTCCCGGCGATTATATTAAAATCACTTCAGGACTGGGCGATGACAACCCGAAATGTCTGATATTGATACCTCTTGTTTACAATGATGTTATTTATGGCATCATCGAAATCGCCTCATTCAATATCTACCGTGATTTTGAAATTGAGTTTATTGAGCGTATCAGCGAGAGTATTGCCGCTACAATTTCTTCGACCAAAGCAAATATCCAGACTACCATGCTGCTGGAACAATCACAGCAACAGGCAGAAGAGATGGCTTCCCAGGAAGAAGAAATGAGACAGAACATGGAAGAATTAAGGGCAACTCAAGAGCAATCTGCCCGCAGGGAAGAAGAACTTAAACACGAGGTGGAAGAATTGAGAAAAAGGCTTAAAGAACTCACAGAATAAATCTTTACTCAATCGTTTTATTTTTTCTCGAATACCATACAGGAAAAAAATTCATTGGAAATATTCTGCCAGCTTATATAAATTTGCATAAAAAAATTTAATGGCAGCAGAAATAAAGTTTGAAGACCTGGGACAGATAGAATATGCCGAAGCATGGAAATACCAGGAATTCTGTCAGCAACAGGTTATAAATTCAAAAAACACACCAGGATCATTAGACTATAGCACGGTGCTTTTCTGCGAGCATCCGCATGTTTACACACTCGGAAGAAGCGGACAGCAGGAAAACCTGCTAATCAACCCGGAATTCCTAAAGTCTATTGGTGCATCTTTTTTCAAAACCGACCGTGGAGGCGACATTACTTATCACGGGCCGGGGCAACTGGTTGGTTATCCGATTATTGACCTTAATCTATTTGGCATCGGGGTCAAGACTTACATTGGCAACCTTGAAGAGTCTGTAATCGAAACATTAAAAGACTTCAGGATTACCTCCTCCAGACTGCCAGGATCTACTGGTGTGTGGATTGATGCAGAGAAAAAAGGCTTTTCAAGAAAAATTTGTGCCATTGGTGTAAAAATCAGCCGTTATGTTACCATGCATGGCTTTGCACTGAATGTGAATACCAACCTGAAATACTTTAGTTATATCAACCCATGCGGGTTCGTGGACAAAGGGGTAACCTCAATGGAACAAGAACTCGGGAAAATAGCAGATATAGAAGAGGTAAAGAAAAGGTTCAGGTATCATTTTAACCGGCTTTTCAAAATAAAAAACCCATAAAATACCTTTAAACAGATGGTTGTCAAATTTGACGATTTAACTTAAAAATATTGGTGAAGTCTTAAACATATTTTATACTTTTAGAACCCGGTTTTATACCTTCAAATATTTAAATAATACAAGTAAGAAGCATGTCAAAAGTTTGGAAAATAAAAGAAAACGGACATGACGACATAATCATGCAACTTGCTTCTGAATTAAACATTAATAAAATTTTAGCAACACTTCTGGTTCAAAGGGGTATTACAACTTTCGAACAGGCAAAGACTTTTTTCAGGCCTTCACTGAACGACCTGCATGATCCCTTCCTGATGAAAGACATGGACAAAGCCATAGAAAGGATTGACAAAGCAATTGTACAAGGCGAAAAAATACTTGTATATGGCGATTACGATGTAGACGGTACAACATCGGTGGCTATGGTTTATTCTTTTCTTAAAAAACAGCACGATAAGATAGAGTATTATATCCCCGACAGGTACCTTGAAGGTTATGGCATTTCATATTTAGGGATTGAGTATGCTGCCCTGAATAAAATCAAGCTTATCATAGCCCTTGATTGCGGAATTAAAGCCGTAGATAAAATTCAGTATGCAAAAGAACGGGGCATTGATTTTATAATATGCGACCATCATACACCTGGCGAAAAAATACCCGATGCCATTGCAGTGCTTGATCCCGACAGGCCTGACTGCAATTATCCCTACAAATTTCTTTCAGGATGCGGCGTGGGGTTCAAGATGTTACAGGCATACTGTACAGTACACAACCTGTCGCACGAAAAACTATACGAATATCTTGATATACTTGCTGTAAGCATTGCATCAGACATTGTACCCATTACCGATGAAAACAGGACCCTGGCTTATTTCGGGTTGAAAAGGCTGGTTGAGAATCCAAGAATAGGGCTTAAAACCATAATAACGATGGCAGGCATCGATAATAAACCTATTACCATCGAAGACATTGTCTTTAAGATAGGTCCCAGGATAAATGCTGCCGGAAGAATAGAATCGGGAAGACAAGCTGTGGAATTACTTATTGCAGAATTGCCCGATATTGCCTTGCTTCAATGTGAAAAAGTTAATTCATTTAACCTTACCAGGCGCAACATTGACAAAAACATGACCGATGAAGCACTGAAAGAGATCGAGCATCTCGGAACCAAATATAAATACTCTACAGTATTATATAACCCGTCGTGGCATAAGGGCGTAGTTGGCATTGTTGCATCAAGGCTTATTGAATCCTATTACCGGCCAACCATTATTCTTACCGAATCGAACGGATGGGCTGCCGGGTCGGCCCGGTCGGTCCCCGGGTTTGATTTATACGAGGCCATTAGCAAATGTTCAGACCTGCTTGAAAATTTCGGCGGACACCGCTACGCAGCCGGATTGACCTTAAAGCCCGAAAATGTCAGCCTCTTCAGAGAAAGGTTCGACATAGCGGTGAGCCAGTCCATTACACCGGAACAACTCATTCCACAGATTGAAATTGACGCCGAACTCAACCTCAAAGATATTTCGGGTAAGTTTTTTAATATACTGAAACAATTTGAACCTTTCGGGCCCGAAAATATGAACCCGGTATTCTTTGCCGAAAATGTTGTTGACAACGGCAAAGGAAAGATGGTAGGCAACGGTGAAGAACACCTCAAGCTCAGCCTTGTGCAGGAAGACGGCCCTTATAACGTTTACGATGCTATTGCATTTAACCAGGCCCAGCATTATACCAAAATAAGTAAAGGAATAGGTTTTGATATTGCCTTCTCGCTTAATGAAAACAGTTTCAGGGGAAACACTTCTATTCAACTAAATATCAAGGATATAAAAATCGAATAGGCTCACAGCATTCGTGAATAAATAAGACCTGATGAAATAAATCCTCATTTCTTACCGATGCAGTTGCCCAAAAGAGTCAGGTTTTGATTTATTATTGCGCCATCAGCAGACTGAATAATGCCATAAAGAAAACTCTTTTCTATTCCAATCCCAACCTTCCCGTTGTATGGGTCATCCACAACATAGTGATACACCTCGGGGTTGTAACCTGCATGTTTTATTGTTTCAAAATACTTAATAAGGAGGGCTTTTGCCTGTTCCACAGTCGGCAGATTAATGATAAACATCTTAAATTCAGCATCATTGACATTATATCCGACAGTAAAGGCATTGTTGAGAAAACTATATCCTAAAAAACTCTCCGACGTGAACCCATCGGTTTTTTCCAGCCTGTTTTCTTTCGGGAAAAGCGATAATTCCTCAGGCCAGGAAGCTTGCTGCTGCAACGAGATTTCTATCTTATCAGCAACTTCCTTCAAAACAGGTTCTGATGCCTCTCCCTGCCCTGACCAAAATATCTTCACATAGTATTCCCCGGCAAAGAAATTCAATGCCCCAAAGGATGTATAACCCTCTGTTCCGATATTTATGAATGTATAGTCAGGCATTCTTTCGCTGGTATAGATGCCATAAGTATTATTGGAAGTACTGTGCCTGTATAGTTCAACCCTTACAGCGTCACCAGAATTATTGGCATATTCGCCGATATGTAAATCCTGAAAGCCGTATATCAAAAACACATCGGCCGCACCGTTTATCAATTCCCAGAGATTGTCCGCTGTATATTCCTGGCTTTCGACCTTGAGTTCCCAGCCTTCTAAGTGCGGAAATAAAGAAGCCAAACCATCTGCGCATGCAATCTTTATCAAAAACAGGTTAATTGCGACTATTGCGAATATTTTTTTCATCACATGTGTCATTTAATTATGCAAGAAATTCTTCAGGTATGGATGATATTCTCGATATTTCCTCAATTTTGTGTGCCACATTAAAATTCCTTACACACTGAATTGTACAACTTTCACAGTCTTTACACGGATTTTCACCCATACCCGTTTCCTTTATCACACTTTGTGCCTGTTTGAAGTCGTTATAGCCGTAAGCATACATATAGGCCCGCATGATATCGTGTACCGGTAATCCTTTTCTGCATTGGCCTTTACATTCTTTACACCCGTCGCAATATAAACCTGCAACCAGCGATGCTGCTTGCAAATCTTTCATTTCGTCTTCTGTTAGTTCCAGGTTTTCCATAACAGAAAGGTTTTCGAAAAGTGTGTCAATGGCAATTATCCCTGGTATGCTTGTATGAATATTGGTATCTTGCAATACCCATTTTAAGGCTGCTTTGCAATTAATTGGCTGTGTTCTTTCTTTATCGAGAAATGCCCCCGCCATGGTTTTCATTGCAATAATACCAATGCCCTTTTCGGCAGCCAGGGCTATTTTTTCTTTAATCTGTAAATTATGCTGTTGTTTGAAATTAATGGCCACAAGCACAACATCAATCACTCCCGAGTCAATAGCTGCCTGGATAACATCGGGCTCGTTGCGATGTGTTGAAACACCTATATAGCGGGTTTTACCCTCTTTCTTTGCCGTTAAAAGCGCATCCAGTATCGGTTCATTTGTTACATCTTCGGCCGAACCCGCAGAATGGTTGTACAGAATATCTACATAGTCTGTCTGCAGACGTTGCAGGCTTATGGCAAACCGGTCAAGAAAATCTTTTTTGATTTTTTCGGGGCCCATTTCACTACTCTTCTTACTGGGGTGAATCTTGGTTGCGATGGTATATGAACTGCGGGGAATGTCTTTAAAAAAATTACCCAGCATCAATTCGTTGTTGCCCTGCTGGTAGCCATGAGCTGTATCAAAGTGTTTGATCCCTGAATTTAATGCTGCTTTCACAAGGTTTGAGCTGTCAGACTTCATAACGCCCATGCTGACAATCGGTAGTTCCAGGCCTGTATTTCCGAGTTTACGGTAAATAATGGTATTTCTTTTTGTTTCCTGCAAGCTGCCGGCAATAGCTTTGCTACCAATAGTTAAGCCCGCTGTACCTATCAATGAGGTTTTGAAGAAATTGCGTCGTGAAAGTGATGATCGTTTCATAACTTTATTTATTTAGTTGATGCTTTTGTAAATTTAATGAAATAATGGCAAACGATATAAAAAACCTTGAAGATTTCTTAAATGCCTTTCGGGTCTTTTTCAATCACCAGAATAGAAATTGATTTAGTTAAAATTTTTGCCCGCCCAAAAGCCTAAGATTCATATTAATAATAAAATACCAAAATCAGGTTTATTGCGAAATTCAGTTCATTTCACCAAACACTTTGAGGTTTGATTTGTTGATGTTGTTTAAAATCATCAATCTTAACCATTTAAACCATGATTGAAAAAGATACTTCATTTAAGCCCGGTTATGAAGTTAGCGAAAACACAAAAGAAGTGCTGAATGATTACTTTGTGGCATGCCTGAGCAGGCAACTGAGTATACTGGGCAGAAAAGAGGTACTGACAGGAAAAGCCAAGTTCGGCATTTTTGGCGATGGCAAAGAGGTGGCACAAATTGCCTATGCAAAGAACTTCAAGGCGGGCGACTGGCGCTCGGGGTATTACCGTGACCAGACTTTTATGATCGCCGCAGGATTGCTTACACCAGAAGAATTCTTTGCTCAACTTTATGGCAATACCGATATCCGTCAAAACCCTGGCAATGGAGGACGCAATTTCAATAATCATTTTTCGACCAGAAGCCTTGATGCTGAAGGTAACCGCAAAAACCTTACAGCACAAAAGAACTCTTCATCAGATATTTCACCTACAGCAGGCCATATGCCCCGTTTACTCGGGCTGGCGCTTGCTTCAAAACTTTTCAGGGAAAACAGGGGGATGCACGAATTCACACACCTCACCATTAAAGGAAACGAAGTGGCGTTCGGATCAATAGGCGATGCAAGTACTTCAGAAGGTCATTTTTTTGAAACCCTTAATGCCGCCGCGGTTTTGCAGGTACCAATGGCTGTTGCTGTTTGGGACGATGGGTACGGCATATCTGTGCCAAAAAATATGCAGACGGTTAAAGACAGTATTTCCAAAGCATTGAGAGGATTTGAAAAAGAACCACAATCTAACGGTATTATTATTTTGAATGAATCAGGCTGGGATTATTCCGCACTTTGCAAGATTTTTAAATCGGGTATTGAACGGTGCAGAAACGAGCATGTACCTGTATTGTTTCATATAGAAGCGTTAACCCAACCACTCGGACATTCAACTTCGGGATCGCATGAGAGATACAAAAGCGCAGAACGCCTGAAATGGGAAGATGAGTTTGACTGCATAAAAAAAATGAGGGAGTGGATCATTGAAAACGGCATATCCGGCACAGACAATCTTTACCAGATTGAAAAACAGGCTGCCGAAGAAGCACGTAAAGCAAAAGAAAAAGCATGGAACAATTTTCAAAAGCCAATAAAGGCAGCCAGAAAAGAGTTGCTTGATATTATCGGCTCAAAATCATGTATTTGTAAAAAAGAAAGCCTCGATAAAATTGACCTGATAGCCAGAAACCTGCGGGGCATAGAAAATCCATTAAAAAAAGACAGCATGATTGCTGCACGAAGACTGCTGAGGTATATATGTGTAGACTGCCAACAAAGAAAAGCTATCATCGAACAGATGGAAAGATGGTCAAACAGTGAGTTTATTAAGCACTATGAACAATACAGCGCAAGTCTTCACCTCGAAAACCACCATTCTGCCCTTTTGGTTGATGAAATCAAGCCGGTTTATTCAGATAGTTCACCTGTTGTCACGGGTCGTGAAATTGTCAGGGATAATTTTGATTGCCTTTTTAACAAATACCCTTTGTTGGTCGTATTTGGCGAAGACGTAGGCAAAATAGGGGGTGTAAACCAGACTTATGAAGGTTTGCAGGAAAAATATGGTCATACCCGTATTTTCGATACCGGTATCAGGGAAACTTCAATTATCGGAAAAGGTATAGGACTGGCACTGAGAGGTTTCAGGCCCATTGCGGAGATACAATACTTTGATTATCTGTTATATGCCCTTCAGACCATCAGCGATGATCTGGCCACCACGCTTTGGCGTACTGCCGGAGGACAATCGGTACCGCTCATTATAAGTACGCGCGGGCACAGGCTTGAAGGGGTATGGCATTCCGGATCACCATTAAGCATGGTTATAAATTCAATCCGCGGAGTGTATGTATGCGTGCCGCGCAACCTCACGCAGGCTTCCGGTTTTTACAACACATTGCTCGAGGGGGAAGATCCTGCCCTTGTAATTGAACCCCTGAATGCTTACCGTTTGAAAGAAAGAATGCCTGACAATATTGGCGAATTCAAAGTACCGCTCGGGATACCCGAAATTATGGAAAATGGCACCGACCTTACCCTGGTAACTTACGGTTCGTGCGTGCGGATAGCCGGGGATGCCGTAAAACAGCTAAAAGAATTTAACATAAGCGTGGAGCTTATAGATGTTCAGACTTTACTGCCTTTCGATATCCATGAAATTATTCTTGAATCGGTAAAAAAAACAAACCGTGTACTCTTTTTCGACGAAGATGTGCCCGGTGGCGCTACAGCTTACATGATGCAGAAAGTGATAGAAGACCAGGGGGCATACAAATACCTCGATTCACCGCCCCGTACCCTCTCGGCAAGGGAACACCGTCCCGCTTATTCGAGCGACGGTGATTACTTCTCAAACCCGAATGCCGAAAATGTATTTGATACGGTTTATCAGATAATGCACGAGGCAAACCCGATAAAAAACCCTTCGCTTCACATATAATAATTACCTTCCCGGGTCGGCGTAATATTTTGATCTGTTTTTGATTAAATTCATTAAAAATTCCACAAGAAATTTGTAAATTGAAATCTGGTATCTTAGTTTTGAACCAAAATTATTTAACCATGAACCTTAAACCCCTTATCACAATCCTAACCATCTTTTGTTTGTCTGTTTCTTCTTCGTATACTCAAGATATTGAAGGGCTTGTATCGAAATACACCGAGGAAAACGGGAAAGGTTACCTGCAACCTCTGGCCGATGCTTTCGGCGCTACCTTTAACAGCGGATTATTTCACTCGGCAAAGCTGAAAAAAAATGGCTTTCAGTTATACCTGGGTGTAAGCACTTCTGTTGCTTTTATTGGCGACAAAAGAAAAACCTTCAGCGCCACCACACAAAATTTCGCCAATCCCGAAATTACAACTGAAGCCCCCACCATTTTTGGCCCTTCGAAATCGGTAAGCGTAAGCGGCCCGGGGGGAACTGCATATGTATTTCCGGCCGGAATGAACGTTAAAATGGTGCCCTTTGCTGTACCCCAGCTTTCAGTAGGATCGTTGTACGGCACCGACCTTACCTTACGTTTTGTTTCTTTCTCAATAAATGAAGACCTGGGCAATGTGCAGCTTTTCAGCTGGGGATTAAGGCACAGCATCAGCCAGCATCTCAAGGTACTTCCGCTGGAAATGGCCTTCGGAATCTATAACCAGACATTTAAAATAGGGGATTTCGTTTCGGCTAATTCATGGTTTATAAGTACCCAGGTAAGTAAAAAAATCCTGATTTTTACTTTCTACGGAGGTTTGGGGTATGAAAACACCAGGCTCGACCTTGAATATTTCAATGAAGAAGAAGATGTTGACATACAATTCAACCTTAAAGGTAAGAACTCGGTAAGGCTTACAGCCGGTGTTACATTTAACTTTGGCCCTGCCAAACTGAATATTGATTATAATCTTGCCAGTCAAAGCGTATTAAGCGCAGGACTTGGAATCGGAATTGGAGAATAGTATCTGGATAAATCTATAATTTAATAATATGAAAAAGTATTTATTGTTTATCATGGCAATTCCTCTTCTGGCTGCCGAATGCGAGTACAGAAGATTTGAATTTGTTGCTACCATCGGCGTCAACGAAGAATTTATAGTTGACAATACCGGAAGTTTTTCTGAAAAACAAACAATAACCAGGCAACAGGTCCTGGATGCGCTGGATATTCCCGAACAAGCTGAAATAAAAGAAATAAATATTGAAAAGCTTTCTGTAAGGGTAACCATTCTGGAAAATAACCAGGCTTCTTTAATCTCAGCAAGCGGAAGATTACAACTCGGTGAAAATAAACCTGACATCTTCAAAGATAAAACAATACCCCTGGTGGCAGTTAATGCACCATTTATCGGACTTAACAATCTTATTGCCGAAGGTGTTTCGGGCCTGAAATCAAAACTGGAAGGATATATTTATAATTCCGACGCTGCACCGTTTGATATTGAGATATACGGAGACAGCTCACCAACAACAGGCCAAAAGATAAATGTTAAAATAGAATTAATTATTACCGGATCGGTTATTTACGAAGAGTGTATTGAGACCATCTCGCTGGTAGGCGAAGAATGTTAAGGTCAATTGTAGTGTAAATCGTTAATAAATAGTCGCGTATAAATCAATGGTTCAGTGTTTTACTACGAAACGTTTCGTTTCGGTGATCTTTCCTGTTTGTAATGCTACGAAATATATGCCAGGCACCATGCCGGCTGTATTTATCTTTAACCTGTTATCTGCTGATAGTGCTGATATCCCGGCATTAACGACCTGTCCGTAAATATTCAGCACCTGTACGAGTTTAATTAATTCAACATTTCTGCAGTCAACATTAAGATATTCGTCTGCAATGCCCGGATAAATAATAATTCCGGAACTTTCAATATCATGTTTCACCTCTGTTGTATGAATCTTCATAAATTCCTGCGGCAACAACGCTTTTTGTGTAACCCTGAACCGCTTCATGGTACCATTGTACCAACTATTCAGGTTCATACGGGCTCCCAGCGAAGTCTTGGCGGTGGGTGCCACAATTTCAGAAGTATAATCCACGGTTCCTGTAAGCTCTTCAACTCCGTTAACATATGTTTTTAAAACATTGTCCTTATAAGTAATGGCAGCATGCATCCACTCCTCCGTAGGGTGAACTTTGTTTGAGTCAATTAGCACCAGGCTTGCTTTATCGGTATTCATAAAACCATCGAGGTACCATTGGTTTCTTGAATTCACGCGAATTTCCATCATCACCCGTTTTTGTTTCGTGTCATCAGGGTCCTGAATGTGTACATAACGCGGCGCGGTATTCTGCGGGTAACACCCGTTTGGTTTAAATATCAGTTCTACCGTAAATTCTTTGGCGCTTCCAAGGGGATTTGCATTAATCAGAAGCATATCGCCATTCCCGTCAAAGCTCACAGCCCTGCCGAGGTCGGTGGAAACAACCTTCGGATTGCCAATCACCGTAACCGAATGTCCTCCGATATTTTCAAGCGTATCCAGCTCCCATGTCTCACTTATTATTGTATCGGCAGGTGAAATGCAGCTACATACAACACAAATAAATATTGAACCCAATAAAATGGCGTTAAAATACATCATTCTTTTCATTCTGATTTTATTCTGTTTCGTAATAGGCCCGCAAGGTATGAAAAAGATTGGAAAGATGAAAAGCTTTACCCCTGTCCTGCCGGATTTGAAATATCCAAACAGAAAATTTATAATTTAATGGCACATAAACTCTGTTAGATACGAGTATCGGATTTTCTTATACCATAGAAAAGATTATTTTTTTAACCATGCTATAATTCTTTGCGACAGCGGGTCTTCTTTCGGGGGAACAACCTCTTCTAACTGTCCTGATGCACTGATCAGGTATTTCTGAAAATTCCATTTTACATCAGAGTCTGTCACCCCGTTTTCTTCCTTCGAAGTAAGCCATTTGTAAACCGGATGCATGTCGCTTCCTTTAACAGATATTTTTGACATCATCTGAAAAGTAACCCCGTAATTGAGCTTGCAGAACGAAGCGATCTCCTCATCGGTACCGGGTTCCTGTTTAAAAAAATCATTGGCAGGAAAACCCAGGATAACAAAACTGTCACCCCCATATTGCTTGTGCAACTCTTCAAGCTTTTCATACTGCGGTGTAAGCCCGCATTTCGATGCCGTATTGACGATCAGTACTTTTTTCCCTTTCAGCGAGGAAAAATCGAAATCTTTTCCGTCTAAGGTTTTGGCTTTGAGCAAATAAAAACTTTTAGCACTTTGGGCATACAGCATAATTGGCACTATACCAAGTGTGATTATAAAAAATATGTTTTTCATAAGTATATAAATTTATTTTTTGTGTATTTATTTTAACCAGATTCTTCGCTATTCTTTACATCAAAACACGCTTCATTTTAAAAAGTTCGTTTTAGCCTCCTTCTTTTCCGCTGGTCGTTTATGTTTAAGGCAACAGAGGCAATAAGTGCAACCGTATAGCCTGCCATTGTTAAAATATCCACAATAATAGCATTAGCATCTACCCTTAAAATCCTGTCTGCAAGATATTTAATATAAGAAGATGGCAGGTTGTGCTGCCCCAAATGTTCAAGTACCCTGAAATGCCATTCGGTAAAGGGGCAATAACCGATGCCGTAAAACAACCCGAGCAAAAACCACGATGCGCCGGTCAACAAAAGTAATATAAGGTTCGCCTTTCTGGTTTTCCGGTGCATCCAGCCAAACAGGTTGAAAAAAATAATGGCGGTATGCAACACGATAAAAAAAATATCGGCAGCTTTAAGCATCACTGGCATCAGAATTAAATAATTTTACAGTTGAAAATTAGTTAAAAAAGATCATTTTTAAATGGTGCATAAAAATATTCTGATATCCGGTTTGGTGCAAGGGGTCGGGTTCAGGTACTCTGCAAAATGGTCTGCCGACAACCTTGGCATCACAGGTTTTGTGCGCAACCTGCGCGATGGTTCGGTATACATTGAGGCAGAAGGTAGTGAAACGTCTGTCAAAGATTTCCTTCTCTGGTGCTATCAGGGGCCCTCTCATGCTGTGGTAGAAAATGTTGTGGCTACAAACGGCGATTTGAAAAATTTTGCCCGGTTTGATATAAACAGTTAAAATAAACCTGTTTGCTTCAATTTGGTTTTTGATTTATCAAATAATGACAAAATTCCACCGATAAGCATCCATGCGGTTAGGGCGAGCACTAATATTGACAGCACCAGCAATACTGTTTTATTTCCTATATAAAACTCGAAAACATTATCAATCATTGCCCATATGGTGAACAATAATACAAAAAGCATCGGTATAAAAGCAACGAGGTAGTTTTTCTTTTTATGAAACAGGTATACACTCACAATGCCTAATCCAAGCGCAGCCAGTAACTGGTTGAGTGCACCAAACAACCTCCACAGTTCGAGGCCTCCTTTTGACAACAATTCATTCATTGTTAACAATACGGCAGGAAGCACTACAAGAAATGTTGCAAAATACCTGTTTCCGGCAACCTTGTTAATTTTCCCATCTTTACGCGTAAAAATCTCCTGCATCGAGAACCGCTGGATTCGGGTAGATGAATCGAGTGTGGTATTGGCGAAGCTGACGATAAACACAGCTATAAGTGAGGCAGCAAATTTTTCAGGGATACCTATCCGCGCAAGCAGGTTGGCAGCACCGGTAACAAATGCACTGATTTTGTTGCCAATGCCTGCATTGATTCCCGACCACGAAGAATACTGATAATTATATGCATCGGCACCATAAAGTATCCCTGAAGGAGTTTTCAGCCCCATGCCCAAACCACCTGCTACTGCCATAATTACAACCACAGCCAGGAAACTTTCAAGCAACATGGCACCATAACCAACAGAAAGCATATCTCTTTCGTTGTCAATCTGTTTTACAGTAGTACCCGAACTGGCAAGCGAGTGGAATCCCGATATGGCACCACAGGCTATGGTAATAAAGAGCAATGGCATAAGGCCCGGAATATCGTTTCCTTCATGAGTAGTAGCAGGATTTAACGCCGGCACGTCAATAACCGGGTGTACAACAATTAGTCCAACTACAAGCAGAACAATGGCAATAATGAGTTGATGAGAATTTATATAATCACGCGGTTGCAAAAGTTTATGCACTGGTACCGTAGAGGCGAAAAATGCATATATAAAAATAATAAAGCTCCATGTGATTACCTCAGATCCGAAGACAGGAAATATCCTTACCGGAGTTTTAACCCCGATTACGATAGAAATATACAGTAATACAACTGCAATAATGCTGTAAATAAGGTCATTTTTTCCATTTCTTATCTGCCACCCCAGCCACACTGCAACAGGAATCTGAAACCAGACCGGAAAAACCGATTCGGGGTATTTCACAAACAATGTAGCCACAATAATGGTAAAAAGCGACAACACAATAAGTAACAAAAACTGGATGATAAACTGAAAAGCAAAACGCGTTGAAGGGCCTATGATCGAACCTGTTAAATCCCCGATGGTTCTGCCTTTATTGCGGGCTGAGATCACCAGAACAGAAAAATCGTGCACAGCCCCCATAAAAATTGCGCCGAATACAACCCATAAAAATGCAGGAAGCCACCCCCATATAATCCCGATTGCCGGCCCGACTATAGGACCCAGTCCGGCAATGGTAGTAAAATGATGCCCAAATACGATATGCGGTTTTGCGGGGACAAAATCCACCCCGTCGTTAAATTCATGCGATGGCATTCTGTAGTTTTTTTCTGCCCGGAATATTTTACCTGCAAGAAATTTTCCGTATAACCTGTAAGCCACAATGTATCCGGCTGCTGCAAGAATGGTAAGTACCAGTGTGTTCATGCCCGCGAGAATTGTAAAATCAGCATGTTTCATTTGAAAAATGGAACTATATGCGCTAAATTAGTCAACTATTGTGTAATAAATTTTAAAATTGCTAAATTTATAAAAAATTGAATGTCATCTAAACACGATTTTCATTTTAACATAATATTAATTCCACCTGATTATGGAGACCAAAGCACGCAGGACCATACTTATACCTTTTGATTTCACCCCTTTGTCTGATTTCGCCTTACAACACGGAATACAGTTTGCCAAAATGCTGCATACCGATATCACGCTATTGCATATCATTCCAAATCTCGAGACAGAGGTGGTTATTACAGAAAAACTGACAGCCCTGGCAAATGAAACATACCAGACCTATAAAGTAAGGCCAAAAATTCTGGTAAGGCCAGGAAAGGTATCAAAGGCCATTAAAAACATTGCCCACAACCTTAATGCCATGTTGGTAATTATGAAGACCGACGGCCCGACAGGCCTCCAGAAATATTTCGGTAGCCGTGCAATCAAGGTAATGATGGGATCGCATGTACCGTTTATTGTTGTTCAAAGCCCGCCCATAAGGTACAGTGTCAAAAAAGTAGTGGTACCGATTGATTTCAGGGGTGAGAATAAAGAAAAACTAAGGTGGATTAATTTTCTGTCTAAGTTTTATCATCCGCAAATTCACCTTTTCAGACCAAACAAAACTGATTACCGTGTACGGAACAACCTTCAGTTTGCCTCTAAATATCTTGAGGGCCACAACATAGATTTTGAGCTGGTGCATGCAAGGGGCAACAAAGATTTCACTGAGGAATCTATTGAATTTTCGAAGTTTATTCGGGCCGACCTTATTATAATCATGCTCAGCAGGTTTATTACGTGGGAAAAAACCCTTTTGGGCCTTAAAGAGCAAAAATACATAACAAACTCGCATAAAATTCCGATTATGGTTCTAAACCCAAGAGCAGACCTGCATAAACTCGGTGGTTTTACAGGATAATCGTTTCTTTTTTTCGGTTGGAATAATTAAAATTTAATAATGAGGCTGTGTAAAAAGTCTTTTTTTCCTGTCATTCTGAGACTTTGATAGTGCTAAACCACTATTTAATAATTAGTTGACACCTTTGTCAGCCTGAGTCCCGGTAGACGGGAAAGGCTATTCCCGTCGTGTCATTAGCAGCGCAAGCGAAGAATCTATATTACTGAATATGTGATGTCTCGCTTACGCTCAATATGACAAATCGTGGTAAAATTGACTTTTTACACAGCATCTTTATTTCTTACATGTTTAGTTTTTCTGGCCGTTTCCGAAAAGAACAATGTCGTTTATAACAACTTCTGTCAAATAGCGGGTATTGCCCTGTTTGTCTTCGTAAGACCTGTGTGTAAGCCTACCGTTCACAGCCACTTCTCTCCCTTTCTTCAGGTACTTTTCTGCAATAGTAGCGCTGCCTCCCCATGCCACCAACTGGTGCCACTGTGTTTCTTTAATCTGTTTTCCTTCTGCGTTTTTAAATGTTTCAGTGGTTGCAAGTGTGAAGCGTGCCAGCTTCCTGCCATTGTCAAGTTGTTTGATCTCAGGGTCCATTCCAAGGTTGCCAATCAGGTTTACAGAGTTTCTTAAGTTATTCATGACTTTAAAATTTAATGGTTAAAAAATAAATTATGATGACAAAGTAACAGCTACGAAATTCCCTTTATCGGTTGATAAACAGTTACAATCGCTTGTAAACGACTATTAGTCGCGTATAAACGACAGTACGCAATTATATGTCAATAATTCAATGCTTTAGCGCAAACAAAATAAAACCATTATGATTCAATGTCGTTTAGTTAAGGAAGTTTTATTCTCCTCTCCCTGTACCCTCTCCAAATGAGTGGGACATAATTTGGTCTTTACGAAACGACATTGCATTATGATTGTAAAAAATTACTTTTATAGTCGGTATAAATGAATGATTCATTATTACCAAAATACGTATCAGGAGATTTATCGTGAAGCTTTGCATTAGTTGGATTAACCTTTTGCGCAAATTGGCAATTTGGATTAATTTTAGGTTTTAACTTTCTATTTCTTAACCAAATTATTTTATCATGATAGCTGTAGCTGAAATTGCAAAAATGATAGACCACTCAATATTGCATCCTGTGATGACCGACCAGGATTTGGCCGAACAGTGTGATATTGCACGAAAATATGCAGTTGCAACCGTTTGTGTGAAGCCCTACCATGTAAGGCAGGCAGCAAAGCTGCTTGGCAATTCCGGAGTAGGTGTTTGTGCTGTAGCGGGTTTCCCGCATGGAAACAGCTCCATTGAAATCAAGGTGGCCGAAACATTACAGGTCATTCACGATGGTGCCACTGAGGTGGATATGGTGGTAAACATTGGCAAAGTATTACAGGAAGACTGGGATTATATTGAAGAAGAAGTCAACCGGGTAAACCTTGCATGCATAAACAACAACGCTATCCTGAAAGTTATATTTGAAACAGACTATGTAAGGGATGAAAATCTGAAAATAAGCCTGTGCAGGATTTGTTCAAACCAAAAGGCAGCCTTTGTTAAAACTTCCACAGGGTATGGTTTTGTTAAAGGTGAAGATGGAAAATACAATTATACAGGCGCAACAGACAGCGATATCATGCTTATGAAGAAATATTGTGCTCCGGAAGTGAAGATAAAAGCAGCAGGTGGCATACGCAACCTCATGCAGCTTTTAAGTGCCAGGGAACTCGGGGCAAGTCGTATAGGTGCAAGCGCTACCCCGGTGATCATGATGGAGGCTATGGACTTTAAAGAACAATAGATTATTTCTACAAGGCTAACTTATTATATATATGAAACTTATGGTTTTTTTATAACCATTTGGTAACATTAATTTAACATTAACTTAACATTAGAATAACTTCTATAAAAATAATGAGGGTACATTTGCAACTTAAAAAATCCCAATTGCCAAGACTATGGAAAATTTCTACCTGGTTATTGTTATCATTCTCTTTTTACTTGCCTTTTCAGACCTTATTGTTGGTGTTAGCAACGATGCTGTAAATTTCCTTAACGGTGCAATAGGTTCCAGGGTAGCGCCTTTCAGGATCATCATACTGATTGCCGCCCTGGGTGTGCTGATTGGCGCCACATTTTCGAGCGGTATGATGGAAGTGGCCCGGAACGGCATTTTTCACCCGCGGATGTTTGTATTTTCAGAGATCATGATCATTTTTCTAGCAGTGATGATCACCGATGTAATCCTTCTTGACCTGTTTAACACTTTCGGACTGCCTACTTCCACTACTGTTTCAATTGTTTTTGAATTATTGGGGGCAGCAGTTGCCGTATCGCTGATAAAGATCAAACATTCGGCTTATACCCTGGCCGATATGGGCAATTTCATCAATACCGACCGTGCACTGCTAATAATTGCAGGGATTCTTCTTTCGGTAGTCATAGCATTCACCGTGGGAGCAGTAATTCAATACTTCACCCGCATCATCTTCACATTCAACATAAAAAAAACCATCAAATACTTTGGCTCATTGTGGGGTGGAATAGCCATAACCGGTATTACATATTTTATCTTGATTAAGGGCGCCAAAGGTTCTTCATTTCTCGGTGATTCAAGCATTGCATGGATTTCATCGCACAGCATGCTGATTATGGCAATAAGCTTTGCCTTCTGGACAATATTCTCGCAGTTGCTTTACTGGATATTCAAAGTGAATGTTTTTAAGGTGATTGTAATGTTTGGGACATTTGCCCTTGCCATGGCCTTTGCTGGCAACGACCTTGTAAATTTTATCGGCGTACCGCTTGCCGGCTATGAGTCATATAAAATTTATACCGCCCAAAGTGTATTGCCTGCCGATGGTTTTGCAATGAGTTCCTTACAGGCAAAGGTAGATACCCCGACAGCCCTTTTACTGATTGCCGGGTTAGTTATGGTAATCACACTATGGTTATCGCGTAAAGCAAGAACGGTGGTACAGACACAACTTAACCTCAGCAGCCAGGATGAGATTACCGAACGTTTTTCATCATCGGCATTCGCCCGTACCCTCGTGCGTCATTGGTTAAAAATTGGCGGTTTTTTCAGGTACATTCTGCCTGATTCATTGCTTAAAGCGATAGACAAGCGCTTTGATGACAAACCCTATAAAAAAATGCTTAAAAAAGAAAAGGGCATCTCCTTCGACCTGGTCAGGGCGTCGGTTAACTTAGCCGTGTCGAGCAGCCTGATAGCATTTGCCACATCTCACAAACTACCGCTTTCAACCACCTATGTTACATTTATGGTGGCCATGGGTTCTTCACTGGCAGATAAAGCCTGGGGCAGGGAGAGCGCTGTATACCGGATTACAGGGGTTATCGCAGTAATAGGGGGCTGGTTCTTCACCGCTTTCAGCGCATTTACCATTTCGTTTCTGCTTGCCCTGCTTATTCACTGGGGCGGGCCCTATGCCATTGCAGCTTTAATTGTTGTGGCAATAGGATTTGTTTACAAGACCCATACCATGCATAAGAAAAGAGAAAGCGATGAATGCAAAAAATCGGAAGAGGAACTGGTGGTTGACGCCGACCTTAACGGTAATTCGGTTCTGGAAAAATGCAATCTAAGGATAGTAAGTTCACTTATTGCCATTTCAGAACTTTATAACACCATCATCAATGCCTTTATAGGCGAAAAAAGGAAAAAACTTGTTAAAGCCGTCAAAGAGGTGAGAAAACTTAACCGCGAGGTTAAAACATTTAAAAAGAATGTGCATGAGACCGTCAGACATCTTCATGCTGAAGGTTCACCCGAAACCGGGGATTATTATGTGCAGTTGCTCGACTATCTGAGAGAGATAGCACATTGCATGACATTTATCTCCCAGCCACTATTTGAACATGTTGACAATAATCATCCACCCTTGAGCACAGCCCAGGCTGACGACCTGAAATCTTTACTTAAAAACCTTAAGGTATTTTTCGATAAGTTGATTAAAACGGTGTCTACCGGTAATTATCAGGAGATTGATAAGATAAACCTTTTTATGCAGGAAC
The DNA here is from genome assembly GCA_046485045.1 of Bacteroidales bacterium. Lineage (GTDB taxonomy): Bacteria > Bacteroidota > Bacteroidia > Bacteroidales > UBA10428 > JAFGPL01. The sequence goes on along the minus strand of JAWOHT010000031.1, from coordinate 3,265 downwards.
TACTTGCCGAACTGGTTAAAATGCGGAAAAACCATCTGAAGCGAATCAAGACAGAAAACCTCAGCACACGGGTTGGTATCTTATATCTTGATATCCTGAATGAAACCAAGAACCTTATATTATTTTCCATCAACCTTGCAAAGACATCGAGGGATTTTACGCTTCAGAACCAGAAAATGAATTTGTTAAATTTTTAATATGAATGAATAGCGAAGCCTCGCAGCCTACTCAATAAATTTATAGCCTATCCCCTTCACGGTGTTGATATGTTTTTCACCGATTTTTTCGCGCAATTTCCGTATGTGCACATCAATGGTGCGGTCGCCCACAATAACATCGTCGCCCCACACCCGGCTGAATATTTCATCTCGTGTAAAAACCTTACCCGGTTTGGACGAAAGCAGAAAAAGGAGTTCAAACTCTTTCCTCGGCAGTACCAATTCCCTGTTCTCTACCTCAATTACATATTTTTCAGTGTCTATGAGTATATCCCCGTGCTGAATGCGTTTTGAGGAGGAGGGATGCAGCTCTTTCAACATCATTTTGTCATATCTTTTTAACAGCGCGCATATCCTGCTCACGAGCACTTTCGGTTTTATAGGTTTGGTAATGTAATCATCGGCACCGGCTTCAAAGCCTGCTATCTGCGAATAATCTTCGCCACGGGCGGTAAGAAAAGCTATCACCGTTCTTTCAAGGCCGGGCAGGGCCCTGATGATCTGGCAGGTTTCTATACCATCCATTTCGGGCATCATTACGTCAAGAAGAATAAGGTGCGGCTGTTGCTGACGGGCCAGTTCAATACCTTCTCTTCCATTTGTTGATTTAAATATTTCGAATCCCTCTTTTTGCAGGTTGTAAGAGAGGAACTCAAGAATATCCGGTTCGTCGTCAATTAATAAGATTTTGAAAACCGTGTTATTCATTGCCCATTTTGTTTGCCAAGATACTAAAAAAGGAATTATTCACCATATTGTTATTAAAGTATTGGCGATAAGCTTTGAGAAGGCTGGTATCTGCCATGACCGAATCCGGCAAAGTTACGTAGTTGTCGTGCCAGTCTCTGAACCTGAACTGCCCGTCTATCATCTCGAGGTAATAACCCTTTTTTGCCAGATAATATGAGTTGTGATTGTAAATGATTGCATTTCTGGCTACTTCGTTCAAAAAAACTGATTTGCCAAACCGGGGCAGCAGATCAGGCCCGAGCCCCAGAAAATCGGCTACCGAAGGAATGATATCTACCTGCTGAACGATCTTTCCGGTATCTGCTGTTATCTTCTCATGAGGATGATAAAAAATCAACGGAATGCGGTACTCATCAATAAACCCGTCGAATTTCTTTTCAACCGGCGGATAGGTGTGATCGGCTGTTATCACGAACAGGGTATTCTTATACCAATCTGCTTTTGCCACCTCTTCAAAAAATCCCCTGATGGAATAATCGGCATAGGCAACAGCATTCTGTATGGGCTCCTTTCCTTTGGTAAACAGGTGTTTTACATCTTTGGGTATGGCATACGGCTGGTGCGAACTAAGGGTGAAAATGGCGGTAAAGAATGGCTTGGGCAACTCATCGAGCATACGGGCACAATATTTCAGGTACGGACCGTCGTATATTCCCCAGCTTCCGTCGTGATCGGCCTTATCGGGATATTCGTCTGCCCCGTAGTACTGAAAACCAAGCTTGCCCGTGAATTTATCGAACCCCATGGTGCCATTATTGCCTCCATGAAAGAAATATGCACCGTAACTATATTTTTTAAGATAATCGGCCAGTGAGAAAAAACTGTTGGTCTGGTACAGGGAAGTGGCTATTGATTCGTCCATAAGCTGCGGAATGCCCACCAGTATTGAGGGTACAGCCTGCTGCGAGGTACGTCCGTTCGACATGCCATACCTAAAGCTTATACCCTTTGAAGCCAGGCTGTCGATAAACGGGGTAAAGCGTGTATCACCACCCAGGTGACCGACAAACTCCGGGGCAAGGCTTTCGACAATAATAACCACAATATTGCTGCCGATACGGCTGGTATCCTTTTGTATATAAGATTTCTGAATATATAAGTTAAGCTCTTCTTCTGAATAATAATGAAGCACTTCAAGGGGTTCTTTGCCGATGGTGTGAATAATGCAAAACGGGGTGTTGAGCATCAGGGTGGCGCGTTCGGGCGAACCGTTATATGCCGCTACCGGCAGCAGGGGTTTTACTTTAAAGCTGCCCCTAAGCCCAAGAAAAACCAATCCTGCAAAAAGTAAAAAAACAGGTATAATATATATGTTTCTTATGCTGCGCCTTTTAGCTGTATCCTTCGGATAAAACTTCCACATAATAAAACCAAAGAAAACGAGAATAACTACCAGGTACCAGTAGTCAAGCGCCATCTGGCCAAACTGCTTTTTCACATCTTGCTGCACCCCGAAAATAATGATATCGCTTCTTTTGCCAATGAATTTCGAATACTCGTAGTCGGCAATATTAAACCCCAGCGGCACCAGATTGGTCACAAAAAAGAAAACTTTCAGTATCTTCTGGTACCAGGCATTAAAAACAAATCCGAAAGGCAGAACAGACAAAAGAATAAAAACCAGGTTGATATAAAGGATTGTCTTCAGATCGAACAATACCCCTTTGGCAAAGGCGGTGAAAATATCACGGAAGCCCATGTCGGTATACCATCCGAGATTGTATAGAAAAAATCCCAGCCTGGACAAACTGTAAATGAGCAAAATAAACAACAACCGCTTAAGCAGCGAAACATATGAACCGGAATAATGCATCTGTTATCGTCCCCCTTATGAATTGTCAAAAATAACCATTTTGGCAGAAATGGAGAATTTTTTATTGTTCAAACTGTTAAGGTGTGTTAAAAGTGGGACCCTCGTGTGAGGCAAAGAACCATGTTCGGCAAAGGCTTTGCCTGAATTTCTTCTGAACCATTTCATCTGAAATGTACAAAAGTCTTCTTATATAAATGATTTAGAGCATTCACCTGCTTTTCCTGGAAATATTTATATTTGTGAACAATTGATTCTTAAAAATATAGAATTAATTAAAAATAAATGGCATGAAGTATTTGGTAACTGAGCTGTTGCATACCGTAAATAAAGCCTGGTATGAATTTGGTATGATTTGCATTCAAATGACAGATAAAAAGGAAATTCGTTTCCCGGTAGAAAAAAATACTAAATTACTTCGGGCAACTGACGAAGAGCGTAACAATATTGAAATTATTTGTAACGGGACAGGGTTGCATTGGCCTGA
>JAWOHT010000036.1:0-4839 GCA_046485045.1 Bacteroidales bacterium | reverse complement strand
CTCAGGGAGATTTATAATTACAATATAGGAGATAAATATAATTATCTTATAACCACATATTTATGGGAACAAGATCCTCCACTAATATACTATTCTAAAATTAGTGGTGAAATTATAAATAAACTTATTTATGGTGACACAATTTTGTATGTCATAAATGGTAAACTTCCACCAACCACAATAACACAATTGTAAAAGTTTGGGATTATTTAAATCTAAGCACCTTTAGAAAAGTTTTTAGACAGACTGTCGTTAGCGGCAAAATGTCAAGATGTATAGTCCTGAAATATACAAACGTTTGTTCAACCAAAACCTCTTGGTTGGATCACTTGCTTCTATTAACGTGCTCCAGCACCAGCACGAATCTTCTCTTCCAGTCGTTCTGTTGGTTCGGCATAATACGAATAGCTTGGTATAAAAGCCTTTCCATTACTATAAAACCCGGCTTTCCCGGTTACGCCTTCGTGTTCCTTAATATCAATGGGGCCTTCCAAACAATTTGGAATGCACACGTCCTCAACCGATTCAAGGATGCTGTTTTTATTACCACGTGCATAATTAAACGGTGTTGCATTTTCAGCACCTAACTCCTCTGAAGTCCACCACCACGAAAATCCAATAAAGTCTTTATAAATATTGCGTTCTGAAAGCACATTGGCATCTACACCTGGGCGTACGGCATAGTACGATCTAAACAAATCATCGGTTCCGGCCAGACAAAGATTGTTGAATGTGTGCACTTTACCGAAGCGTACCCTGGGCATCCTTTCGTTCACCATCTTTTCATACAAATTGTGGTGAAGGGTAACATTCAAGTGTCCCATGCTTTCAGTGTCTTTGTCGCTTCGTCCGATGTTGACACCGGTATGATCATGAGCAAACCAAGTGTGTTTGAACACATTCCAGGATAGTGTAATAAAGTCGGATGTGCCCGAAATTTCAATTAGATTTCCATATCCATCGATAAACGAGTTGTGGTCTAACCATACATTTTGGGCATTGTGAAGTACCGTATTTTGTTCTTTAGGCCTGTTTAATCCCTTAAATGTAAGGTTTTTGATTATCACATTTGAAGAGTTTGTGATCCTTAACACAGCGCTGTCACTTTTGACTTTGGCTCCCTGTAATCCGATAATGGTTTTGTTTGAACCAACCGTAAGTGTTCCTTCCATTATACCGTCAACATGAATAACCTTTGGGGTATTTCCTGCAGCTTGTGCAAGTAAATCATTTATATTATCGACCACAACAGGAGTATTGTCTCCACCACCGCTAATACCATTTCCTTGTGTAGCCCAACCAACAGGTGGTTCATTTAGATAATCAAAGTTAATTGGTGAATTCTGGTCTGTTTCTGTTTCTGTTACTCCACAATTGCCTGGCAAAGGATTCACACCTGTAACCTTCAGAAAGTCGATATTTGCCAGACCATGTTCGGTCATAGCTTGTAATACCACCCTGTTTTCTCCAGGAATAAAGTCAATGTTAACCGAAGCAATATCCCAGGTCTGAAAGTTTTCTGTTTTAGGAAATAGCAAATCTAGTTTTCCATTGTTTGCTTCATTTACATACACCTGGGCTGGCCGTGGTGCTGAGCTGCCATTGGCAAACCTAAATTCAAGCTTATAATTACCACCTTTTTGAGATTCAATACTCCAAACAATTCGAGCAAGTGTGTTATTTGGAGAGTTAATATAACCTGAGCCTGTATAGCCACTTCCTTTTGTTTCAAACATTACCGGGTCGCAATTGCCAGGTTCTAATTCCTGTATGGTGATACTTGAAATTGTTTCATTAGAACTCGAATTTTTACGACTATCACAAGCATCTGCCAATATTGAAAGCAGAAGAATGAAACCGAATTTTGCATTTAAAAAAATCATAGTATTTAATTTAACTCAAATTTTTACATCTAATAATGCTCAAAGTTAATTTTTTTTCGTTTCCTTTCGCTAAGCCTTTTTATAACCACTTCGTTTGTTTTCTATTATTTTTCAAACAACAATACACCGTTTACATATATAGTTCAAATTTTGCGAAACGAGACACTGAATATCAATCCAAAATCTTGTATACTATTTCTGACAAATGATAAACAAATTACGCCACACAAATCGAGACCGCCCAGTCAGAATAAAAACTGACTGGGAGAGCCTCTCACACCCTTACGTACGGGTCTTCCCGAATCAAGTTCGGGACAGGCTGTATACGGCCGTTCGTCACATATCAACAAAACCGCTCTTTTCACCGGTTATACCTTTGTTCCTTTTACAACAAGTGGCTGGTAACCTCTAACATTTAAACCTCCGGTATGTATTGGAACAATGCAACTTTCAGCCCTTCGCTGGTTCATTGAGACCTCCGTCTTTCTGATGACGGCTCGTTTCTCCGGAAAATACACACTTGTTATTTGTTCTTTTGAAAGATGAATTTTTATTTGTATTTACAACTTTTTCAAGAGCTTACAACAAGTGTGCGCGCTGCTCATGCAGGGCGCACACAACCAGCCCTGATTCATCATCCATGAATGCGATTCAACAAGTATGGTGTTTATCGGAAAAGGATGAGTTTTATATAACATACTTTAAGTTCGATAATGAATTAAAAGCGATAAATGGTGTTGCATTTGTGGCCAATTCAAATGCAATGCCTTATACCTTCGGTTCGCCGACTGGTGAATTAATTGGAAATATTTCTTGGTCTTCTCTTGATGGGAGCGCTGTTTGTTTTCAGAAGGAGAATTTCGGGATTGTTATTTTCAAACCGGTAAATTTCAAACCTGATGATCAGATGAAAATTTTATACCTTTCAAATAAAATAATAGGAAAGATTATGAAAAATACACCCTGCCATTTACAAGCCGAAGATGCGAATATAATGAAACAATATTCTACTATAACAGGTTATCAGGAAATTATAAGCAAGTGCAACAATTATCTCCTTCAGGCTGGATATTCTGAATATAACGAAGAAAACACGTATTGGCTGGTTGAAGTAGACAGTATGGTGCCAGGGTTTAGAAAACAATGGGTAAAGAATGAAACAGTCCTGGGCATTGATATGTCTGTTTATTCCAATTCAATTGATGCAAAAAAAGCAGCAAAAAACAGGGGTATAATTTCAAATGCCCCTGTCTGTATTTTAGATGTTCATGACTCAATTTCTGCTGCATTTGATCTGGAGTTAAACAAGAAGCAAATTCTTGAAACAAGGAAAAATATTTCTTTGATCGGAATAAGCAATAATAAATCATTTCAATTTTATTGCTTTAATAAAGAAGGGATTGATATTGAAAAATTTAGGCATATAATTTATAATATTCATTTGCAACCATAAAAAGAATTAAATATGAAAAAAGCTATTTTTTTAATAGTCTTACTGATATTAATTATCAGTTGCGAAAAAGAAAAACAACATGATAAGTTTTTCAATCCTGTAAAATTTGGACAGCTAAACCTGGGCAATCTGGATGGTTTTTGGGATGCTAATGAGTTGATTGATACATCGGACTATACTGGTTTTCCTTTAAATTATCCAGGTTTATTAGAAGGTATTTCTTTGTCCCAGCAAGGAAAAATGATATTTGTCTCCGCCTTCTCAAACCCTGATACAGCCCTTATTGCCATGGACTTTACAATTGATAACGCTGCAAATATAATTAGAGAGGGGACTACAAATGACGTAAAGGGTAAGTGGTGGTATTCTTTTAATCCGGGCAATAACTCAGTTCATGTTATTCAATGGAATACAATAATTGTGGTAGTTTTTTTTAATGCAAATACTGATGAAGTGAAGGATATTCTTTATGCTACCGCGAATGAGCTTGCAAAAAGGGTTGATGGTTTAAGCGAATAATAATTAGACATAATTGTTTTTCTACCTGTAGTATAATGCAAATATCTTATGAACAAAACAAATTAGAGAGTACGGCTAAATATTGTTTATTTCATATAAACCAATGAAATTAAACAGAATATTAAGATGAAAAAATTAATTTACTTTAATCAGATAAGCGGTTAACAATATTTGCCAGCCGGCAACATGCAATAAAGTGCAGCGGGGGGGACGTTTCGCATTCAGCATTCCGTTTCAGCTTTTGTCTCTACGGAAAATATCGCGTTCCAAAATCCCCGCCGCACCATATTGCAGAAGGTTTTTGTGCTTCATGCCCGGACACCCTGCAAACCTTGACAGATTATTTTTAAAATCAAAATCAAAAAGAGTACATTTGAAAAATTTAAAATAGAAGCAGGCTTACCGACGTTTGTATTAAGTCCAAAACAATGGGCTGAAAAAACTGGAGCAATTGGAATAATTTCGAAATCGGGTCGATATGGTGGAACTTACGCACATCGAGATATCGCATTTGAATTTGGAGCAGCTATCAGTCCGACTTTCAAACTTTACCTGATTAAGGAATAAACTTGACAATTTAGGAAACAACAGAGATATGGTGAAAATAGAAAAAATTATCGGCAATAAGAAACAGTTCCTTGACTTATTGTTGTTGGCAGACGAGCAGGAAAATATGATTGACAAGTATTTGCCGGGTGGAGACTTGTTTGCTTTATATGACGGTGATTTGAAAAGTGTTTGCGTTGTAGTGCCGATAAATAGCAAAACCTGCGAGTTGAAAAACATAGCGACATACGAGAAATATCAAGGCAAAGGGTACGGTAGGGCATTGATAAATTTCATTTCTGATTTCTACAAAAACGGTTACAAAACAATGCAAGTCGGGACAGGCGAAACGCCGACAATCTTGTCGTTTTATGAAGGTTGTGGATTTGCTCTGAAGAGCGGTAGGCGTTGGGCTCGTATAGGTCTTCCTGACTTGGC
>JAWOHT010000254.1:0-6333 GCA_046485045.1 Bacteroidales bacterium | reverse complement strand
TCTAAATACCGCCCTAAAAGCTTTTATTTTTCCATTGAAATTTTCTGCCAATGCATTTGTCCTGCGCTTAATAAAATATGCAAGGATTGTTTCCTGATGGATAATTATTGAATTTGCAGCAGTTATAAAAGACTTAAAACCACAGGCATTTACTTTATCATACCAGTCAGTTATTCTTCTTTTTGCATCTTCAACAGATTTTGAATGTTCATAAATTCCCCTAAACATCATGGTCAATTTATAGGCATTGTGAAGCTCAGGATACAGTTTGAACAATATTGTTGCCCTTTGTTTCTGTTTATTAGTCCATTTATTGGGGGTTTTGAAAAGCAAGTACCGGCTTCTAGCAAGGAGTTGTTTTTTAGTGTCACCGTTTGTATAAATCTTAGGCGAATAGTTATTTCCTTCTTTTTTAGCATTAACTATGTTTTCATTCTCTTCATCGATGGCTTCCCATCTAAGTTTTATCCTCATTTCCTGTAAAGCTTCTGTGGGCAATTTTTGTACATGGAAGCGGTCGGAAATTATAGTAGCTTTAGGAAAGGTTACCCTGGCAATCTTCTGCATATTATTGGCCAGGTCAAGGGTTACCTCTTTGACAAAATATCTTTTGCTTATTGGTATCTTTTCTAATATTGAACAAACGTCTGATGAACGGACACCCTTTATCATGGCTATCAAAGACCCTTTTTGACACTTAGCGCCACCATTTGTGACCACGGTATAAAGTTCACCATCTGATAGGCTAACTTCATCTATACAGACAAATGAGCCCAGGTTATCTTCAAAGAGTATCCAATCTTCAGCATGTAACAGCTGTTCCCATTGTTCATAACCACTCAGGTGGTTCTTATACTGCCTTGCAAGGCTACTCCCGTTTACCTTAAAATATTTTCCGATACTATTGGCACTTACAGGGTTGTTATCCAACAATACCTTTTAAAAAAGCGCCAAACTCCTTTGTGTAGCTTGTGCCTTTTGCTTTCAATTCCCAATTGCGGGAATAAACCTTGCCATCAGATTTGTCAACCCATTTTCGCTTACGTACTGAAAGTACAACTTTCCTGTACCGGATAGGAAAATCTTCAAGCAATACTGGGGGCTGGAACCCTTTTGACACAACTGGTTTACCTTCTAATTCCGGTGGCAGGATATTACGTTCATCCAAATATATAGTCAATTGGCCTGTCCTTTCTTTTATATCAACTGGCTCAAAATATGACACTATATCGTCCGGTAAAAAATACTTTATTAAATCATCTATTTGCATAAATCGAAGATAGAAAAATCTTCCCTCCCCCTAAAATTTTCTTTGAGCCAGCTCTTCCTCCAATGCCTGCGAGCGATCTCACAGCCTGTTCCGATTTGTCGGAAACCTCAAGGAGTAAAAAAAACACACTTGCTGTTGTCTGAATTAAAAGAAAAATTTGTATTTTTCGAATTTAATCAGAGCTTACAACAAGTGTGCGCGCTGCTCATGCAGGGCGCACACACACGGTATAAAAAATTGCCGATATAGTAGTATTTTCAATATTTGCAGGCCGCTTTTTTTCAGTTGTAACTTGACAATAGACTCGCCCGCAACGGCAACTTTTCATACCGCCAACGTTATAGGCAAACGGATGGAGCGTTCAGAGAATGCATTCTGTTTTTTTGTATCTTTGTTCTATGGATCAAAATGAAATATTGAGAAGGATTAAATCTGGCATTGCAGGCAAAGATGCAAATGCAGAAATATATCTTTATGGATCAAGAGCGAGGGGTGATAATCGTAAAGATTCTGATTGGGATATTCTTGTTATTTCTTCCAAAGACAAGATTAATTTTGACTATGAATCAGATCTTAGAGATCCAATCTTTGACATTGAATTGGAATCAGGTGAGATAATTTCATTGTTGGTATATTCTAGATATGATTGGCATAATAAAAGGTCAATATCGCCTTTGTTTGCAAACGTGGTTAAAGAAGGAATAAAAATATAATACATTGAAAAAGGAAAACATAAAATATAGGATTAAGAGAGCGAGAGAAACTTATCAGGATGCAATATTTTTATATGAAAAAGGGAGCATTAACTCAAGTGTAAACCGGTTATATTATTCTGCATTTTATGCAACAATTGCCTTACTGCTCAAAAATGGGATCGAGATTAAATCACATAATGGCGTAAAACAAAAATTAGGAGAAGAATTTGTTCTTAAAGGACTTATATCAAAAGATTTTGCAAAAACATATGGACTTCTCTCTGATTATCGCCACAAAGGAGATTATGATGATTTATTTGATTTTGATAAAGAAGTAGTTGAGCGACTTCTAAAACCGATTAAAGAATACATTGATAAGATAGAAGAAATAATAAGTCTATAATTCCGTCAGCCTATAATCGAGACTGCCCCGCCAGATAAACTGACGGGGAGAGCCTCTCACCGGACCTACGGGTCTCGTATCCGGCGGTTCGTTACATATCAGCATAGCCGCTCTTTTCACCGGTTATGCCTTTGTTCCCTTTACAAGTGGCTTGTAAACTCAAACATTTAAACCTCCTCAGCATGTATTGGAAGGATGTAACGTTCAGTCCTTCGCTGGTTCATTGAGACCTACGTCTTTCTGATGACGGCTCGTTTCTCCAGCTACTATGGCCTCTGCTGACTTCTTGGTGTATAGAAATACCGAATCTAATCCAAGACCTCCCCTGGTAATAGCTTTTTCCTTCCTCCAGTTCCTGCGTGATCTACATAGCTATCCTTTGGTATTCTTCGGGCTTTACAAAGATGTGCTTGCTTACCCAAATAACTATGCCTCATATCACGTTCCTGTTCGTCAGTACCGGATTTTGCCGTTTGGCTTCCTTCAGTGCATGGGTCGCCCCAAACCACCTTGCCACTTGCTAATGCTTCGGACACGACTCCGCGCATAAGGGACTTGCACCCTCTGGAAAAATACACACTTGCTGTATAACCCCTTGTAAAGCTGAAAATTAATTTGTATTTTTCGACTTTTTCAAGAGCTTAAAACAAACGTTACCCAACATAATTAAAGAACATCCGCACATATTAAACAGAAGCTGAAAAATGTTTGTCTAACCAAAATAGGAATACAATGAAATCAAAAATTTTACTTGTTTTAATTGCCGCTGCACTATTAAGTGGTTGCTCCATGACAAGACCAAGATTAAGTTATTCGGGAAGCAATTATAATAGCGTTTCAGATGACATTATTATTTACAACTCAACACAGGAGGCTGTTAGTAAATTGACCAACACCCTATACCAGACAGACAAAATACTACTGGTACAAGTTGTTAACAATGATAAGAACGACTTTATTGCTGATAGAATTTTTGAAGAGCTGTACAAGCGTGGTTACATTGTTGCTCTTGCAAAAAGCGAAGAACTAAAAACAATGTCAACTGATAACTTTGATAAATTCTTGATGTTTTATCCAACAGTGTATGGAACGGAAACAGCACAAACAGAACCAACATTTTGGCCAAAAGCAGTTGCGGCAATACCCATAATTGGTTGGATTTTTGGACAAAATATAATTGCGAAATATACTTATACTGACAGACAAGCAGGTGTAAGTATTCATTGCAGACTTGTTAGTGCTGAGACTGGTGAAGTAGAATGGATAGATGATTTTACAGGACAAGATAAAATCAGGCTTGAAGGCGGAAAAGGTCATGAAATAATTTTTCCTAACAAATAAACCTTAATAATATGAAGAATTATTTTTTTATAACCTGTATTGTTTTATTCCCGGTATTAGCACATGCCCAAGATGGAGCAGAACATAAAATCACAAACATCATAGGAGTAGGTAGAGTTGAAATAAACATTGGAGAACAATTTGAAATAAAGATTAATGATGTTTTTCAAGTGTTTGGAAAAGGACAGATAATTCATCCTGCAACAGGAAAAATTGTTGAACGAGATAATATTTACCTCGGAAAAATTAAAGTTATTGAAGTAAAAGAATTATCATCAGTTGCTGAAATAATTGAAAAGAAGGGAGAATTGTCAATTGGTAGCAAAATTGTTAAAGTAGTTTCTGCAGAACAAGAAGTCATTGAAAATAAAAGACCATTACAAGCAGAATTTGAAAATCCAAGTGAAAGGAATTATTCTGAAACTATTTATAAGCAAAATGATAAAAAGGGCAAACCAAATACAGATGTTCATATAATTAAAATCACTAAAGAGAATGAGCAACTATTAGCAACTATAGACAAGGGGAATAAAACTAAATCAAAAGGAGGAAAATTAACAGTTGGAAAAGAGTATTACATTTTTGTTCCAATAGTTGACACATCGGCAATAACAGGACAACAACGCAGAGACGGTGAAGATTATATAGGTGATGTTAAAATAAAAACTGTTGAACATGATGCAAGTACAGGGTACCTATCTCTTAATAAAGAAGCATCTTTTACTTTCCTTGAGAAAAACAATTATTTACTCCCTTATATACCAAAAAACAAAGGTTGGAATCATATCTTAAGATTTAATTTTATGTCATTCAACTATTTAGATGGAAAACAACATTCTGGAATTATTGACTCACTTGGTAAAATATCAGAAGAAAAGATGTTTTCCTTTCTTAATGGCTTAGAAATAATTAATGGATACAGGTTTTCACCTTTATATTTTATTGGCATTGGGATTGGCTATAATAATGAGACTTATTATGAACCTCATGAACCTTATAGAAATGTAATTATAAGAAATATGCCAATATATTTGCACCAACGCTTTAATTTAATTAATGCAAGAAATTCAATTTCAATTAATCTAACAACTGGAAAAAATATTGTATTAAATAAAACTAATGATCTCCGACCATATGATATAAAAGGAAATTTTTATTTAGCAGGCGGTATTGGTACCAAAACGTATATAAAAAAATACGGAGCAATATTGATTGATATTGACTTTGAATTAAAAAAATATCAATTTATAGATTATTTTATTTATTCAATTAATGGTGATATTGAAGGAAATAATGAAGGAGATTTGATGCCATTTTTAAAATTAAAACTTGGGTATGAATTTAATTAATCGACATTAAATATTTGAATAAACAATTAGGTTAGGTAACGCAATATACGTAAACCGGACGATGTGTGAAAATTAAACTTTTATATATTTACCCAAAATTGTAACGGTTTGATAAGATAAAGCTTCAAAATCCCGGCCTACGCATATTGCCACCGTTCATACCCCACAACAGAAAAACCAATTAATTACACAAGCTCACTCACGATTTAAAAGCTTTATAAATTCAGATATATATCACCAATTTCCTGTTGTTTTATGCCCAAATAGATTTTAGTCACCCTGACACTGCTATGGTTGAAGAGTTCTGATAATAGTATAAGTGATTTCTCACTATAATTATTTTTAGCCCAGACATGCCTGCCTAAAGTCTTCCGGAACATATGTGAAGATACTTCACTTAACGGAACCTGGAGACCATACCTGGTTGCTATTTCTTTCAACCTTCTGTTGATGTATTGTATGTTTACTGTCTTGGTACGGAACCTGTTTAAAAAAAGCAATTCATTGTTATCTTTAATCTGCAACAAACCATGCAGCCTGGCCACTATTTCTTTCAATTGTGGATTGATACGGATTAACCTGAATTTTTCTGTCTTTCCCTCCCGAATCCGCAATTCATCTTTTTCATAAATGTCATTCCAACGAAGTTCAAATAAATCGCTGGCACGTAAACCTGTGAAGCAACCTACAGCAATTAGTAATTGAAATTTATACTGATGGTCACGCTCGAGCTTTTGAAGGAGTAAAAGCATTGTATCCCACGGAAGAAAACCTGCTTTTGTGGATTGACCTTTTAGTGCCATGATTGAAATATTTTTAGTGTTATTTATAGCTACATTTAAATATAAGTGATACTTTAAAATTTGAACTTAAAGTCAATAAATATTTATATTGTTGAACATGAATGTTTTATGTTTTAATAAATAGTATCAGTAATTGCAAAAGTGATACTATATAAAACAAATTTAAAAATAAAACCACACAATGTAAAATGTATTCCAGGGCCAGCGAAGCTATAAACTGGTGGCCGGTGGTCTGTGGGTGACTGAACGTAATGGAGACGTAATGGAACGAAAGGAGTTGAGCGAAGCGAAGCCCTGTAGTGTAATGAAGGCGCAATGAGTGAAGGCAACCGCAGTCCACTTAAGGCCGCCGTGACCCGAAGGTTTGAGCCGCAAGTCTTATGACAGCCTTGCTCATGCTGTACCGCCTCCCGCCCTGTCCAGATGGTACTGCGCCGCAAACCGGCGGCAACACCAAGGGCGATGCCCTTCG
>JAWOHT010000248.1:0-6304 GCA_046485045.1 Bacteroidales bacterium | reverse complement strand
TCCGGAAGCTAAAAAGTTACCAAAATCTCCGCCTGGAAATGCAGCTGTTGCAGCAGCAGATGATATTCTGAGAAGACCTGTGCCTGTGACTTTTGAGTCGGGAATAGCCCCGAAATTATGCCCTATGGTTGTTGTAATGTCAAGTGTAGATCCGGCGTTGATCTGCAAGCCCCCAATAATTTTATTATTAGCGGTAACATTTACTATATGATTGTTTGCCAAGCCATCACCTATCACTACTGGGTTACCTGCTCCCGGAAAAACAGTGGCATCAGCAGGCCCGGCATTTGATGTATTTGACCAGGTGGACAAATTGTCCCAATCACCATTGGCACAACTGTAAAAAACAGTTACTGGTTGAAATGCTGCCAGAATGCCCGCAGTGTAATCGCCATCGATATAACTTACATTGTTAAAGCGTATTTCGTTTGTGGCATCCACTACCTGAGCTATATCGTTAATATAAACCCAACTGTAAGGGTTATAAACACCCGGTATGTAACTTGCTTCAATAGCCCCCCCGCCGCGAATATCGGAATCAACATAACGATAGTTGTGTATAACTGAATTGGCAGCTATGCTGCTGAATCCTGTCTGTGTAACTTTCCAGTAATAATCGAGCGAATTTGCCGAAGTGACAAAGGGACTAAACTGAGCCACAGGTTTTACGTTCAACGATCCCCATAATCCCGGGGCGCTTGTAAATTGAATACTGGCCGGAGTGTAATCACTGCCCGTGCCTACAGGAAAAACAAAAGCTGTTGTTGAATTATACTCTTTGGTAACCCCGCCATCGCTCATATTACCGGCAGTGCGAATCATTTTTGTGCCGGAAAAAGTGGTTCCTGTACCTGTGGCGGCATCGTAGATGTTGCTGCCTGTACCAAGGCTCACTTTATGGATACCGGCATTTAGCAGGCCATTGGTGCCCAGCCGCAGGTTCCCGGTAAGGGAAATATTGGCAGCCAGTGAGGCCGTATTTCCGGTTTTGTTGATGATCAGGTTTCCAAAAATACCATTCCCGTTTCCACCTATGGTTTGTGCCACACCGCTGTTCAGGGTGATTGACCCTCCGGCCTGGCTGGTATGTATTCCCGAGTTGGTGATGTTTGCCCCAACACCAATTATGCGTCCCATATCCTGCAGAAAACATCCGCTGTTTATGGTAAGATTGCTCCTGACCGTTAAATTTTGCGTAATGGAAGTATTACTCGAATTGGCTATCTCAAGGTTATACAATCCGGTAGTGATAGTACCGGTATTAGTAAATAACTGACCGGCAGTACCATTGAATATCGTGGTATTGGTTCCTGGTGTGTAAGTTGCCGTGTTCGCTATGTTAAATCCATTACCAATTGAAACATCCAAATTATTTGCTATAAATCTTGAGGTATTATTGATAGTAAAATTATTATAAACAACCAGATTCTGAGCTACGATTGTGTTAGCATCAGCAGCCCCTGTGTTATAAGTTTGATTGGTAGAAGTAAAGGTCCCTGCCGATAAATCTTCTATCATGAGATTCCAAAAAGGAACGGTGGTTGCAAAATTTGCATTTCTGTTGTTGATCCTGATGCGAATGGTACCCCCTGTAACTGATACATTTTCAGGATTGGCTCCTATTCCAAGACTGAATCCATTGCCATCACCCCCGTTTGTGGCCTGATTAATTATCAATTCTCCGCCTGACATATTGAAACTCATATTCGGATAAGTAAAAGACAGGCTGGGGTGCCTGTTAGCACCTGTTATATTACCGGTAATTGTTACTACCCCACCCGCCTGAGAATATGAACCCCTGTGGGTACCACCTACTGTTGATGTTCTTATACATGGGGTCGTGAGTGTTCCTTCTTCAATTTCCATGGATGCATTAGCCCTGTAAATGATCCCATGCAGGTTATTGACTGTAAATGTACTGGCTGGGTTGGTCATCCGAAGCTTACCATAAAGCACAAATGAATTGGAATTACCTCCGTTGGCATTGGTTGTATGTGTGACTGTAGCTCCATCAATCCATAGGCATGCATCTTCATCGACATGATAATTCAAATCAAGTCCTGCCCATGGTTCCTCTGCCAGTGAGGGTAAGGTAATGTTTGCACCCAACCTGACCGTACCCGCCATTAATCCCAAGGCATTTAGATTATTGATATTCGGCGCATCGGGTGCAGGAGTTACGCCCATTAAGTCATTTCGCCCAAACAGGTAGAATTGGTTATCAGCTGTTGCATCAATATTAAGAATATAAGTCTGATCGGAACCTTTATCTATTTCAATACGATAAAAACGAGTGTATCCATTAATACTAACATCCTGATCTGAACTGGGGTTATCAAATACTACATCAACCCTGTGATTAGGGTAGGTGAAATAATTAGCCGCTGCAAGATTTGTAAATCTGGCTTCACCATTATTGGTAAAATCGCCCCTGATTGTGAAGCGATGAGCACTGGCTGCAGTAGTTCCTATATTACCTGTGCCAAGTGAGATTCTTCCATTAGTTTCGACCAAAACATTGCCATAAACAATCAGGTCTAATCTGGTTGTGGCTGCATTGCTGTTTATTCGAAAATCGCCCTGCTGAACTGTAAGATTGCCATTAACAACTAAATTTCCTAAAACAGTACCAACTATGCCGGAACCTGATAAATTAAAAATGAGATTATTATATGTGTATTGGGAAAGTGTGAAATTTGCTGTATTGTAATATTCTACTGTACCACCATCCGCTGCCACAAAATCATCAAATGCCCCACCGGGAAAAGTTCCTGTGGATAACCTCATCCATCCTTTTCCCCTTACATCGCCTAAATTGTGCAATGTTGTATTGCCAATATCAAGAAAACCCCCTTCGTTAATCTGGGTAGATAATACAGCAATGCTGTTGGTGGTAATGGTCACGGTGCGTCCATTCAGGATAACCGCGCGGTCCATGGCCCCGGGTATACCGGGTGAAACCGAAAGGGTGCCCGATGGGTCGGTAGTCCATGTGGTGGCCGTTTCCCAATTTCCCGATTGGTATGAGTAATAGGTTTTAGGCCCTTCACGGCCCGTCCATGTGCCGGCAATGGTATTAGTCCCGGCAACAGTCATCGGGTTTGCCCCGCCACCGCTTACTCCTGAAGGCATACTCCATGCCCCTCCACTGTATATATAGGGCTGGTAGCTTGTCTGGTCGCCTCCTGTCCCCACTTCATCGGGATTGATATATGTAAAGCTTAAACCGGCATTTATAGCAGACAGGTTTGGGGTGGTAATCACCCAATATTTTTGTAAATCGGTTGAACCGGCAGGGGGAGGGCCTCCGGCAGTTCCTGCCGCGGCGCGCACATTCACACTGCCCGTGCCGGTTGCTGTTGCCGACAAAGATGTAATTTCGAACGGGGTATAAAAGCCATTGGTACCGATCGGGTAAACCCTTACTAAATCAGAAACCGTAGCATTAATACATTGTTTAATTAAGCTCCCTGTACCATCGCACACAATCATATGGTTGTTGTCAAAACTGCCCGGTGTGTTAATGGTTGCCTCGTTGGCTATGGTTAAATTTGCAGCCCCCGAACCCAGGCTGAGGTTGCCGTTATTTAAATTTAACAAATTACTTATGGTTAAATTTCCTGACAGGGTAACACCTGAAGTATTATCAATGGTGAGTGTATTGGCTGCGACAGGTCCCGTCCCGATTATCTGGGCGGTTGTACCGTTATAAACATAGCTTGCACCTGCATTGAAGGTGCGTGTAGATGTACGGATACTTCCGGCTGCTCCGGCAGCAGCTATTCCGCCTGCATTTGCTGTTATCAGGGTTGCCCCTGCATTCAGGGTGAAGGTTCCGGTACTTCCATCCAGCACATTGGAGCCCATATCAAGTATTGAACCACTGTTCACGGTAAAGTTTATTGTATTTGAGATAGTACCGGCAGTTTTGATAAAAACCCGGGCAACTGTATTTTCAAAATAAATAATACCAGATGCTGAACCGGATTCTGTTAATGTGCCTCCTGTCATATTAAAATCACCGCTAAGGTTTATTGTTACAGCCTGGTTACCCCTGCTCATATTTATAGTACCCCCCGAAAGGATGAAATCCCCTGCAATGTTCAAAGTCCTTGCATTATTCTGTGTTAACCTTATACTACCGGTTGTTCCTGTGGACAGAACTGAAAAATTGCCGGCAAATGATTGAGGGGAAGTAAAATATACATCTAAATTATTTGTTCCCTGTCCTGAACAATTCCAGATAAAATTACCATAATCCTGACTGATACCTGTAGGAACGGAATTGGTTACACCAGTTACATTACAGGTTGAATTTGGCGCCCAGGAAGCTGCAGGTAAAGCGCCACCATTTCGGGCATGGGTGTAAGTGCCTCCATCTTCCACAATAAGAGAAGCAAGCGTAAGTGTATGGTTTGTATTGATTACAGATGCCCCGTTGCCGATAATAACCCCTGAACCTGTGCCGGAAACCGTCCAGTTGCCGGTTGTTGACATATTATGCCCGTTTTGCACAACAAATTGCTGGTAGTTGGCGGTAAAGTTTGCAGGCTGGCTCCCACCGCCGATGGGATTACTGTTCCAGTTGGCCAGGGTGCCCGGATTACCCGAATTCTGGGAGTAATATACTGCGGTTATATTTAAGGCTGGTGAAGTATAAACGGTATTGCCAGGGCCACAACTGCCGTTGTTGTTTCCAAACCAGCAGTCGAGTTCATTAACAACATCAAAAGTAAGGTTTTCTGAGCCTGATGTTGCAGGTGCTGTAATGGTAAGGTAATAAGTTTGTGAAGCCCCGGGAGCCAATCCATTTGCATTTACCCTTACCAGATAATCAGGGTCGGCATTCCATTTCACACCTATATTAATATCGGGTGCAGCATCGGTCCAGGTAGCGGTTCCTGCATTGGTAACTGTAACCGAAACCTCACGTGTTTCGCCTGTTGACCATACTGGTGATCCTAAATCCATAGACGTGAAACGGGCAAGATAAGCCGATGTAGTATAAGTAACGATCACCTGTCCGTCTGCGCCTGCCCCTCCAACAGCTCCATTATTACCACGACCTCCGCCACCGCCGCCGGGTACAAAACCATCATTTCCGGACTGACCATTGGCCCCACCGTCACCACCATTACCGGTTCCGTTACCGCCAACTGTTCCAACACCATCATTTCCATTAGCATTATTAAAAGCAGAACCTCCACCACCTCCACCTATCGGGTTTCCTCTGGTAGAACCGCTTCCTCCTGCATATCTTACATCTCCGGTACTGGCGGCCACAGTACCCCCTGTACCTCCGCTATTGCCACCTCCTGCGCCTCCGGATGCAATAACCAATGTGCTGAATGAGGAGTTGCCTCCAGCCTGGCCAGGATTTGCAGCAATTCCACCTGTTCCTACCGTGACAGAATAGTCTTCACCAGGTGTAACGATCAATACAGACCTGGCATAAGCTCCGCCACCTCCACCACCTCTGCGGGCAGTGCCATCATTGCGGGTTCCCCCACCTCCACCCCAACATTCAACAGTAATTTGGCCAACTCCTGCGGGAACTGTGAATGTACCATTGGCAGAGTATGTCTGGGTAACCACCTGTCCGCTGGCAGTAAATGCAATTGTCAGGAAAAAAATGCAATATGCAACAATGAATTCTATTCGTTTTGAGATAGAAACAAAAGTATTTTTAGTATGCAGATATTTAATAATCTTTTTATACAAACCCGCTCTATATGTTTTTATGTACATCAAAATGTATACGGTTAAATTATATCCGATGTCCTAACCCTGCAAGAAAAGTTATCAACATCAATTTCCAACTATTAATTTACAAATAATTATTGGATTTTTATTACAACCTCAATTTTTCTACGATGATTTGCGTCACTTGTTTCAATATCAGGCCTATTAAATGAGAAGGTTGACAACTTTTTGATGGATTGTTGAATTTTTTAGAGCAATACAGTCATCAGGGTGACAAAAATTGCATTGAAGAACTTTGAAAAAATACATTTTTGTATGATATTAAAATAAATATTTGAAAGATAATCATGTAATTAGGTATAAGACTAAGGTTCTCAACCCATTTTTTTAAAGATTGATACTATCTTATATAACGGTTTTTACCTATATATAAATGGGTATTTGCCGACACACAAAATACCAATTTATAATATTTGGCGCTTGGTTAAGTGATTATTTTAAAGCTGAAACCGGAAAATGACAATACATCTATTATGTTTTCTTCTTCAGCATCCTGTCGAGCACATCCATTTGTTCTTTCACGGCATTGGCAGATTTGGTA